>NZ_WWJT01000191.1 GCF_009865385.1 Streptomyces sp. SID486
CGCCGTCCGCCCGGCGCGCACGGCGGCGACGCCGCACGCCCGCCGGGGAGCCCGCACTGTGCTCGTCCGCCGGCGAGTCGGGCGTCGAAGCGGGCGTCCGCGGGGGTTCCGTGAGAGCGGACCGTGCCGCTCGGTCGGGGTGCTCGCTGGTCTGCGCGGGCGTGGGCCGCGCGGTGTCCGCGCGCAGGCAGCGGCGTACCGCTTCGGGATCGAGTCCCTCGTTGCACGCCTGGTGCAACAGACGGGCGAAGAGATAGTCCGGATCGGCGCCCAGGGCCATGGCCAGTGCCTCACGCGCCTCCAGTTCGTCGCCCGTGGACCAGGCGACCCAGCCCGCGAGGGTCAGCGGTGCGGCGGCGTGCTCACCGTAGGGCCCCACGCAGCGGCGGGCCAGTGCGCGCCAGAGCCGGAGCGCCGGGGCCGCCTCGTCCCCTTCCATCCAGGCGGCGGCCTTGTCGCGGGTCGTGCGGTCCTGGAGGCCGAGAATCAGGGTCGCGGCCTCGTCGGCTCCCAGGAGTCCGTCGTCGCGCACGTCCGCCGGATGCATGCCGGAGACCGGCGCCGCCGCGGCGAAGCGGCCGATGATCAGCTCGGCGAGACCGAGTGTCTCCTGCGCCACCTCTTCGCGGCTCGTCTCGTCCAGGATGCGGGGGATCAGGCTCATGCCTGCCGCGTCCAGGGCGACCTCCTGCTCCAGCGCGGCGGTGCTCTCCCATGGCTGCAGCCTGGCGTGCAGCTCCCTCAGCGTGCCGCGCACCTGGATGCCGGCGTAGGTGGCCGCCGCGGCGAGCACGGAGGTGCCGGGCAGGCCCATGGGTGAGCCGTCCTCGGGGCAGCAGTCCCTCGCCGGGCAGCAGTAGGACCAGAAACGGCCGTCCGAGACGCACAGTGCCTCGATGACGGGTACGTCGAGGCTGCCGCACTCGGTACGCATCAGGTGAGCGAGCCTCTCCAGCCGCCGTTTCACGTCCCGGCCGGACTCCCCGGGGCGCGGCTCCTGGCAGACGTAGGCCACCATCCGCTCGGGCCGGGTGCCGCGCCGCTCGCTGCCGGTGACCAGCCCGCGGGCCAGCTGGCGGGCCGCCGCCTCCCAGTCCTCCTCGCTCGTGGGGATGCCCAGCCGGGCCCGTCCACCGAACCGGCCGCGACCTCCGTGGTCGTGCAGGGCGACGAGCACCATGCTGTCCTCCGGGCGGTAGCCGAGCAGGTAGGGCAGGGCGTCGGCGAGTTCGGCGGGGGTTCGCAGAGTGACCTGCGCGGTGTGCTCGGTCAGTCCGTGCAGCGGCTCCTGGCCAGGCATGTCGTTGTGCTCGGAGGGTCCGGTCGTCTCGCTGTGGTTCGTCATGCGCCGACGATCTCGCGGATCTTCAGGTTCCGCTTGGGCCTGTGGATAAGTCGAATCAGGGACACGACAAGGACGCCCTCGTCGTCCACAGACCGGGCCCGGGGCCGCCCGCTTGTCGGTCCCGTCCTGTTGTATGGAACGCATGGAGCACACGAGCAACACGGATCTTCGGGCCCAGGCCGACGCCGTCCTCGCCCGGCTGGTCGGGGACGCCTCGGGCGCCGCCCGCCTGCGCGAGGACCAGTGGCGGGCGATCGAGGCGCTGGTCGCCGACCGGCGCCGGGCCCTGGTGGTGCAGCGCACGGGCTGGGGCAAGTCCGCGGTGTACTTCGTCGCGACCTCGCTGCTGCGGGCCGGCGGAAGCGGGCCCACCGTGATCGTCTCGCCGCTGCTCGCGCTCATGCGCAACCAGGTGGAGGCCGCCGGCCGGGCCGGTATCCACGCCCGGACCATCAACTCCGCCAACACCGAGGAATGGGAGGCCGTCCAGGCCGAGATCGAGGCGGGTGACGTCGACGTCCTGCTCGTCTCGCCGGAGCGGCTGAACAATCCCGACTTCCGCGACCAGGTGCTTCCCAAGCTGTCCGCGGCCACGGGCCTGCTGGTCGTGGACGAGGCCCACTGCATCTCCGACTGGGGCCACGACTTCCGCCCCGACTACCGCCGGCTGCGCACCATGCTCGGCGACCTCCCGCCCGGCGTCCCCGTACTGGCCACCACCGCCACGGCCAACGCACGGGTGACCGCTGACGTCGCCGAACAGCTCGGCACGGGCGGCACCTCCGACGCCCTGGTGCTGCGGGGGCCCCTGGACCGGGAGAGCCTGAGCCTCGGCGTCCTGCGGCTGCCGGACGCGGCGCACCGGATGGCCTGGCTCGCCGACCATCTCGACGACCTGCCCGGTTCCGGCATCGTCTACACGCTCACTGTCGCCGCCGCCGAGGAGGTCACCGCCTTCCTGCGCCAGCGCGGGCACGCGGTCGCCTCGTACACGGGCAAGACGGAGAACGCCGAACGCCAGCAGGCGGAGGACGACCTCCTCGCCAACCGCGTCAAGGCCCTGATCGCCACCTCCGCGCTCGGCATGGGCTTCGACAAGCCGGACCTCGGCTTCGTGGTCCATCTCGGCTCGCCCTCCTCCCCCATCGCCTACTACCAGCAGGTCGGCAGGGCCGGGCGCGGCGTCGCGCACGCCGAGGTGCTCCTGCTGCCCGGCAAGGAGGACGAGGCGATCTGGGAGTACTTCGCGTCGCTGGCCTTCCCCTCCGAGGAGCTGGTGCGGCGCACCCTCGACGTCCTCGCCCGGGCGGACGGCCCCCTGTCGCTGCCCGCCCTGGAACCGCTGGTCGAGCTGCGCCGCTCACGCCTGGAGAGCATGCTCAAGGTCCTCGACGTGGACGGGGCGGTGCGCCGGGTCAAGGGCGGCTGGATCGCCACCGGGCAGCCGTGGTCGTACGACGCCGAGCGCTACGCGTGGGTGGCCCGGCAGCGCGCGGCCGAGCAGCAGGCGATGCGCGAGTACGCAGCCGGCACCGAGTGCCGGATGGAGTTCCTGCAGCGCCAGCTGGACGACGAGGGCGCCAAGCCCTGTGGCCGCTGCGACAACTGCGCCGGACCGCGTTTCACCTCCGGCTTGTCCTCCGCGGCCCTGGACGCCGCGCGCAGCGATCTGGGCCGTGCCGGGGTGGAGGTGGAGCCGCGCCGCATGTGGCCGACCGGGCTGCCGGCCATCGGTATCGATCTCAAGGGGCGCATTCCGCCCGGTGAGCAGGCTTCGTCCGGCCGGGCTCTGGGGCGTCTGTCGGACATCGGCTGGGGCAACCGGCTGCGTCCGCTGCTCGCGCCCCGGACACCGGACGCCGTGGTGCCGGACGATGTGGCGCGTGCGGTGGTCGACGTCCTGGCCGACTGGGCCCGGGGCCCCGGGGGCTGGGCCTCAGGTGCGCCCGATGCCCCCGCCCGGCCGGTGGGCGTGGTCACCGTGGCCTCGCACAGCCGGCCGCAGTTGATCCACTCCCTGGGTGCCCGGATCGCCGAGATCGGCAGACTCCCCCTGCTCGGGTCGGTCGAGTACGCCGGTGACGCGCCCCGGTCTCCGCGCAGCAACAGCGCACAGCGGCTGAAGGCCCTCGACGGCGCGTTGACGGTGCCGCCCGCCCTGGCGTCGGCCCTCGGCGCCGCCGACGGTCCGGTCCTGCTGGTCGACGATTTCACGGAGACCGGCTGGACCCTGGCGATCACGGCACGTCTGCTGCGCAGGGCCGGTGCACGCGGCGTACTGCCTCTGGTTCTCGCCGTCCAGGGCTGAGGCGAGGCGGGCCGCAGGTCCGCGCCCGCCGGTGGTGGCCGGCCGGCGGTTCGCGACGGTCCGTCGGACGGGGGCGGACCGCCCGGGAGTCATCGGCCCGACCGCTGGGTAGGGATATAAGCCACGCACCACCAGATAACCGTCGGTGGGCCCAATTGCTCGTTGCCGCATCCAAGTTCGACAGGAAGAATTGAGGTCCGCTACCCGCACGACCCGGCCGTGATCCGGTCGGGTTCCGCTGCGGTGCGCGCTCCCCCGAATCCGACCTCGCCCGCAGTACGGGCGCGTAGCCGAAGGGAGGAACGTGACCTTCGGATTCGCATCGTCCTCGGCGGCCTCGTTGTCGACGTCAGCGTCCGCCGCTTCCGCCAGTCGCCTGCTCGAGCCGGCGGAATGGGCCGCCGCCGGAATCCCGCTGCTGCGCAACCCCCGTGAGGTCGTCAGCGGGCTGCATGCCCGCCACCATCCGAGACCGCTCACGGCGATCGTGGCGGTTCTCGACCCCGACGAGCGGCTGCGGGCCAGCGCCTCGTTCACCCGCCGTGCGGCGCCGGCCGACGGCTGGATGTTCCGCAACGCGCTGCTGGCCCAGTTGCGCCGGGTGATACCGCACGACCTGCGCCGCCGCACCCCCGTGCGCACGGCCGTCCTGCTCTACTGCCGTGACGGCGAGGGGCGTTGGACCGAGGAGGACGGCGCCTGGATGTGGGGGCTGCGCGATGCCTGCACGCTGCACGGGCTGCGCTGCGGGGCGTACATCACCCTGACGCACGAGGGCTGGCAGGTGCTCGGCGAGGGACGCGGCGGACGCAGGCCCAACGCGCACTCCGCGCCGGAGCCCTTCGCGACATCCGAGGCCCCGCCGCTCATGCCGCGCACCGGTGGCCCGGTGTCCGAGGTGCTGCGGCGGGCAGCGGCTCGCTGAGCCCGAGGCGCCGACGGCACGCCGGTCCGCGGCGCCGACCGCGAGGTGCGGCTCGCGCGACCGGCTCGTCCGCCCGGCCACCGGCAAGCACCACCCTGAACCACAAACACCACGAGCACCGCCCCGAACCATGAGCACCGCACTGCGGGCACCACATCGCACCGCAAGCACCGCACCAAGAGCGCCATGCCGAACCATGAGCACCGCACCACGAGAGCCTTCCGAACCATGAGCACCGCACCGCGAGCACCACACCCCGAGCGCCGGCAAGGAAGCCCGGCGTGGGTTCAGGACCGGGTCCGGTGAACATGCGACGGCCCGGCCGTGGTCCGTTGCCCGGGCATGCCGAAAGCCGCACCGTGCGGATTCCGCCGGAGCGGCTCCTTCGGCACCTCGGTGTCCCGAGGTGCCGAACGCGGCTCAGACGCCGGCGCCCAGCACCGTGTTGATCTGCTGCGGGTCACCGCAGACGATCAGCAGTGCCCCGGCACGGGCGTGAGCCACCGAGAGGGCGGTGGCAGCGGCGGAGGCAGGACCTCCGTTGACGGCCACGACGACCACTGGGCGGGAGCCGGCACGCGAGGCGATGGCGGCATCCGTGTAGAAGACGTCGTCACCGGCGTCGTGCTGCGCCCAGTAGGACGCTTCACCGAAGGACAGCTCGTGCTCGGCCCACGGGTGCTGGGCACCTGTGGTGATCACGAGCACGTCGCCGGGGGCGCGGCCCGCGTCCAGGAGCAGGTCCACCGCCTCTTCGGCGGCGTCGAGCGCACCCTCGGCCGAGGCCGGGATCAGCTGGATCTGCGGGCTCGCCGTGGCGGCGGCAGCGGCCGGGCCGGAGGGGCCTGGCATGGCCGGACTCACGTCACGCGGCGTGCGCTGCACCGGCGGTGTGGGCCGCAGGGGGCCGGGACGACCGGGGCGGGACGGAGCCGCGGGGCGGGGGCCGGGTACGGGGCGAGGGGTCGGCGCGGTACGGCTGCTGGCCGGAGCGACGCGGGGACCCTGGGCACTCTCGTGAATCTGAGGCTCCTCGGGAATGAGAGGCATGAGCTGATATTTATCAAACGTTGGTGCGGCGCGGGTGACCGGGTGGCACATCAGTGCGAGCAGAACCGTCAGAAGTCGAAGCCGAGCTGACCTTCGATTGCCGGAACGCTTCCGTCCACCCAGGTGCGGACCTTCTTGAGGTGCCGCCACTGAGGCAACGCATCAAGATACGCCCACGACATCCGGTGGTGCGGGGTGGGCCCCCGCTCCTCCAGTGCGGCCTTGTGCACGGGCGACGGATACCCGGCGTTGTCCGCAAATCCGAAGTCTGCATGGTCGATGCCCAGTTCGGCCATCATTTTGTCGCGCTGAACCTTGGCGATCACCGATGCCGCCGCGACAGCCACGCACGAGCGATCGCCCTTGATCACCGTACGCACCTGCCACGGAGTGCCGAGGTAGTCGTGCTTCCCGTCGAGGATCACGGCGTCCGGGCGGACGGGCAGGACCTCCAGGGCGCGGACCGCGGCGAGCCGCAGTGCGGCCGTCATCCCCAGTTCGTCGATCTCCTCGGGGGAAGCATGCCCCAGCGCGTAGGCCGTCACCCATGACCGCAGCGTCTCGGCGAGTTCCGTACGGCGCCTGACCGTCAGCAGCTTGGAGTCGGTCAGGCCCTCGGGCGGGCGGCGCAGGCCGGTGATCGCGGCGCAGACCGTGACGGGGCCGGCCCAGGCACCGCGCCCCACCTCGTCGACACCGGCGATGACCTTGGCTCCGGTCGTGGCGCGCAGCGAGCGCTCGACGGTGTGAGTAGGTGGTTCGTACGGCATGGCGCCCTTAGCGTACGCCGCCGGGATCGCCGCGCGACACCCCGGCCTCCCCCTCGGCGGTGAGAGCGCCGGCACGCGGCGTCAGACACCGTAGGGCCGCAGCAGCGGGAGCATCAGCAGGTCGACCAGCTCTTCGAGATCTTGCTCATGCCATTCGCTCGCGCACATCTTCGAGCGGTACATCATCATGGCTGGGACGACATCGAAGACGTAACCGTTGGCCGCGTCCGGACGAACCTCTCCGCGCTCCATTCCACGGGTGATGACCTCACGAAGCAGCTCGACCGTGGGCTCCACCACGTTGCCGGCGATGACCCCTTCGAAGCGCTCCGCCTGGATGTGATCGCATTCGTGAATAACCGATCGCAGTGCGACGCCGGGCCGTGAATACATGATCTGCCGCACCTGCCGGCACAGGGCGAGCAGGTCCTCGCGGACGCCGCCGAGGTCCGGGGCCTTTTCGACCCGGGGCAGCCCGGACACCAGAGCGTCCGCGACCAGGTCCTCCTTGGAGGGCCAGCGGCGGTAGAGCGCCGCCTTGCCGGTGTGCGCACCGGCCGCGATGCCCTCCATGGTCAGCCCTTTCCAGCCGACCGTGCTGAGCTGTTCCAGAGCGGCGTCGAGGATCGCACGCTCCAGCACCGCACCGCGCCGACGAGGGGAAGCCGGGGCGGCAGGCGCGGCCGTCCAGCGCGAGGTGACCATCTGTTCTCCAACTTGCAGGGGAGCGGGAGTTGCGGGGTGATCGGCGCCGCGCTGCAGCAGCAGGGGGACGCGAGGCGCGGCACGCAATTGAGGGAACGCTTGCGTTCACTGTTGGGGACTCACTACCGTGGACGAGGCAGTGAACGCTATCGTTCACTAACGCTTTTACGGGGGACCCATGGTGACGACCTCTCAGCAGCTCGAGGACGACCGGAAACCGGGGACGGCCCGCCGGGAGGGGCATCCCGGCATCGCGCTCACCGTCATCGCGGCCAGTCAGCTCATGGTGGTACTGGACGCGTCGATTGTGAACATCGCGCTCCCGCACATTCAAGAAGCGCTCAGGTTCAGCACGACCGATCTGACGTGGGTGGTCAGCGCCTACACCCTCACCTTCGGCGGCCTGCTGCTGCTCGGCGCGCGGGCCGGTGACATCCTCGGGCGCCGCCGGATGTTCATGACCGGCATCCTGCTGTTCACCTTCGCCTCGCTGCTGGGCGGCCTGGCCCAGGAACCCTGGCAGTTGCTGGCCGCACGGGCATTGCAGGGCGTGGGCGGCGCGATCGCGTCCCCCACAGCGCTGGCGCTGATCACCACGACCTTCCCCGAAGGCCCCGAACGCAACCGGGCCTTCGGCGTGTTCGCCGCCGTGTCCGCGGGCGGTGGCGCCATCGGCCTGCTCGCGGGTGGCATGCTCACGGACTGGCTGGACTGGCGATGGGTGCTGTTCGTCAACATACCCATCGGGGTGCTGATCGTCTCGCTCGCGCCGCTGTACATCGACGAGTCCCAGCGGCATCCGGGGCGCTTCGACATCACCGGCGCGCTGACCTCGACGGTCGGCATGGCCTCGCTGGTGTACGGGTTCATCCGCGCCGCGGAGGACGGCTGGCGGGACGGTCTCACCCTCGGCTCCTTCGGCGCGGCCGTGGTGCTGCTGATCGCGTTCGTGCTCACCGAGATGCGGGCCAAGGAGCCGATCACCCCGCTGCGGATGTTCGCCGACCGGAACCGCTGGGGCACGTACGTGATCATGCTGAGCCTGGCCGCGGCGATGTTCGGGATGTTCTTCTACATCGTGCTGTTCGTGCAGAACGTGCTGGGCTACAGCGCCATCAAGGCCGGGGTCGCCTTCCTTCCCGTGACCGTCGCGATCGCGGTCGGCGCGGGTCTGTCCCAGCGCCTCCTGCCGCGGCTCGGCCCCAAGGCGTTCATGATGACGGGTTCGGCACTCGTGGTGGCCGGACTGACCTGGATGACCTTCATCCGGACCGACAGCACCTACGTGAGCGGCATACTCGGCCCCATGGTCGTCTTCGGCTTCGGTATGGGCCTGAACTTCGTGACGGCCACCGTCACCGCCGTTTCCGGGGTCGCCCAGCACGAGGCGGGCGCGGCGTCCGGACTGCTCAACGCGATGCAGCAGGTCGGCGGTTCGCTCGGGCTGTCCATCCTGACGACCGTCTTCGGGACGGCCGGCACCGACGAGGCGAAGAAGCAGCTGCCGAAGTTCCTCGCCGACGCCTCGCCCGAGCAGAAGGCGCAGTTCGCCAAGACACACCAGCTGCCCGCGCCTTGGGGGCACGACGTACTCGCACACGGCATCTCCACCGCCTTCGTACCGGCCGCCGCGCTGGCCGCGCTGGCCTTCCTCACCGCATGGCTGGTGCTGCGGGTCCGCAAGGGCGACCTCGGGCCCCTCCCGGGCGCCGGAGCCCCGCACCTGGGCTGAACCGGGTCCCTCGCCACCACTCCTCCACCGCCCCGCAGACGGCGGACCCGGCGAGGGGCGGACACCGGAACAACGCCGGACGAGCACGCAGAGTTCCCGGCGCGCACGGAGAGTTTCCGTCCGCACCCCTCACACCGTTCGGCCCGCACACCTTCGGGTTCCTGCCGAGGCACGGGCGCCCGCTTCCGGAGACCTCGGGGCGAGTGCCCCGCGGGTACCGGTGCCGTCAGGCCCGGGTGGGGATCCGGTCCGGCAGGCCCTCACCGGTGCCGTCAGGCCCCGGTGAGGATCCAGTCCGGCAGGTCCTCGGTGCGCCGTGCCCACTCGGCGGGGGGTGCCCCCGCCTTGCCCGCGGCGAGGACACCGCCCACGATCGCGCAGGTCGTGTCGACGTCCCCGCCGACCTGGGCCGTGGTCCAGAACGCCGACTCGTAGTCGCCGAGGGCACGCGCGGCGGACCACAGGGCGAAGGGAACCGTGTCATGGGCGGAGGTACGGCGTCCGCAGCCGAGGACGGCCGCGACAGTGGCCGCGTCGCCGTAGTCGAGCATGTCCCGTGCGCGGCGTAGGCCCTGGCCGACGGCGCTCTTCGGCACGAGCGCGATGACACCGTCGAGGAGGGCCTCGGGCGCGGGCGGCCCGTCCGGCGAGCCGGCCAGTGCCGCCGCCGCGGCCACCGCCATGGCGCCGACCACGGCCTCCCGGTGCTGGTGCGTGGGGTAGGCGGAGATCTCCGCCTGATGGGTCGCCTGCTCGGGATCGTCGGCGTACCAGGCGCCCAGGGGGGCGATCCGCATCGCCGCGCCGTTGCCCCAGGACCCCTGGCCGTTGAAGAGCGCGGCGGACAGCCGGCGCCAGTCCTCACCCTCCCGGACCAGACGCAGCAGCCGGTTGACCGCGGGGCCGTAGCCCCGGTCGAAGTCGTGGTGCTCGGCGAAGGAACGGGCGAGCGCGTCCTGGTCGACGCGGTGGTGGGTGGCGAGGACGGCGACCACGGAGCAGGCCATCTCCGTGTCGTCCGTCCACTGCCACGGGCCTTCGGGCAGCTCGCGGCGCTTCAGCAGCGGATAGTTCACGGGGACGAAGAACTGGGAGCCCAGCGCGTCCCCCACGGCCAGTCCGCGCAGGCTCGCCAAGGCGCGCTCCAGGCGCCCGGGGGAAGAGGAGTCAGCGGTCATCGCTCTGCCACTCTATCCGCTCATCCAGTAGGGATCCGGTTCCCGCCAGCGCCCGAAAGGCCGGTCGAGCGTGTACTTGCCGTCCTCTCCGAGAACGAGCATCCGCATCTCGGCGTTCCCGGGATTGGACAAGCACTCGAATTCGGCGACCGTCCAGTGGAACCAGCGCATGCAGAAGAGCCGCATCGCCAGCCCGTGGGTGACCAGGAGAACGTTCGGGGGGTGGTCCGGGGCCTCGAAGCTGCGGAAGAGGCTCTCCAGGAAGCCGCCGACCCGGTCGTACACGTCGGCGCCGGACTCGCCCTGCGGGAACCTGAAGAAGAAGTGGCCGTAGGCGTCGCGGTAGGTCTTCTGGAGGCGTACGTCGTCGCGGTCCTGCCAGTTGCCCCAGTCCTGCTCGCGCAGCCGGGGCTCCTCCCGGACGCGTATGAGGTCGGGGTCGAGGTGGAAGGCGCGGAGCGTCTCGAGGGTACGGCGGTAAGGGGAGACGTACACGCTCACCTGTTCCGGGCCGAAGACCTCCCGGAGCCGCTTGCCCGTCTCCTCGGCCTGCTGCCAGCCGCGCTCGGTCAGCGCGAGGGCGTGGTCGGGCTCGCGCTCGTACACGGAGTCGTCGACGTTGCCCGTGGACTCGCCGTGCCGGACAAGGACGATGCGCCGTGGTCGTGCCATGCCGAAACCCTAGATCGAACGGGGCCGGGGCGAGCACCCGGACGGTATCCATACAGCGTATGTCACACCGTTCCGGCGTCCGGAGGCGCTTTTCGCATCGTGGGTGCGGCAGCGCAGGGCAGTGGATTTGCTTTTCCAACCGAACAGCTCAGACGGTCCAGGCCGGTTCGAGGTCCACGATGTCACCGGAGAGCGCCGCGACGTCCGCTTCGGTCTGGGCACGCAGAGCGAGGCGTTCCACACGTTCGGTGCGGTACTTGCCGTGCTCGGCCGCGGATCGCCACATCGACAGGATCAGGAACTCCTGCTCGGGAGCCTCGCCGAACATGCCCCGGATCATGCCGGGCGAGCCGGCCATCGCGGGGTTCCAGACCTTCTCCTGCATGAGCGTGAAGTGCTCGACGCGCTCCTCGTGGATCCGGCACAGGGCCACGCGGATCAGATCGGCGTCGGTGAAGCGCGGCTCGAACCCCGTCTTCACGTCGAAGCGGTACTCGAACAGCTTGACCTGGGAGTCCTTGAAAGTGCCGACCTGGGCGGCGGCCAGGCGGTCGTGGGAGCGGGCCATGAAGGAGTCGTAGAAGGCGCGGCTCTCCCAGAAGGCGAAGATGTGCGCCACCCCCGGTCGTTGCCGGCTCCAGCCCCCGCCCTGCCCCCGAAAACCCGGCTCCCCCGGAAGCCCCGCCCATTTCCGCTGCCCCCGCTCGAAGCCACGGCGGTCCACCACGGCGCAGCGAATCCACTTGACCAGCACCGCGCCATCGTAAGGCCACCGGGCGTGGCGTCGGTCACGCTCCGGCGGAGTCGGGACGCGCGTGCGGCCCCGCATACGTGGCACGATGGGCAAGAAACCCCGGCTGAAGGGGAGTTGGGGTCGAGCGAGCCACAGGGGGAAGGGACAGCCTGGTGACCGGCTTCAGCAAGGGAATCCGCAAGGTCGAGGTCGCGCTGCAGTGGGACCCCAGTCCGGGGGGCCGGCCGCCGACCGATCTCGACATCGTCGCCGCGACCTTCACGGCGGGGGACGCGTACGGCGCTCCGGCCTATCTGGTGCACTTCGACAGCCGTTCCCCGGACGGCACGATCATCCTCAACCGCGACAGCACGGACGGCAAGGGGTTCGGCTGGGACGAGGTCATGACGCTCGAACTGGAGCGCCTCCACGAGCGCTACGCGCGCGTGGTGGTGGGCGTCGTCATCCAGCAGCGCTCCGACCACAGGACGTTCGCCGACGTGCTCAACCCCGCCATGCGCATCCGTGAGGGCTACACCGTGCTCGCGGAGGACGACTTCGGTGCGGTCCCCGGGGCCTCGGCCGCCACGATCGCCGAGTTCGTCCGGGACGGGTCCGGCGAGTGGACGTTCCGTCCCGGCGTGCACGGCTTCGACGAGGACCCGGCGACCTTCACCCGGGTCATGGGCCGCTCCCACCGGCCCTGACCACTCCGCGGCCGTACCGCACGCGTAAGGGGCGCCGACCATGGGTCGGCGCCCCTTACGCTGCGGCGGGGCACCAGCTCCGGCACCCCGCCCGAACAGCTATCTCACGCCCGGCTCGGGCTCACGGTCAGCTGCAGCCGCTGGTCGAGCCGCAGCCCTCGCAGATGTAGCAGGAACCGGCCCGCTGCATCTTCGTACCGCACGAGAAGCACAGCGGGGCGTCGGCCTGGATGCCCAACTGCATCTCCACCAGCTCCGCACTGGTGTGCGCCTGCTGCGGAGCGGCCTTGGCCGCGCCGGTGTCGGCCTTCGGGGTGGCCACGGCCTTCAGCTCCTGGGCGCGCGGGGCCGACTGGGCCAGCCCCTCGACGTCGACCTCGTCCTCCGCCGACTCGTACGAGCCGGTCTCCAGGTGGCGCTGGCGCTCCTCGGCGGAGTAGATGCCGAGCGCGGAGCGGGTCTCGAAGGGCAGGAAGTCCAGCGCCAGGCGGCGGAAGATGTAGTCGACGATCGACTGCGCCATCCGCACGTCCGGGTCGTCCGTCATACCGGCCGGCTCGAAGCGCATGTTGGTGAACTTCGAGACGTACGTCTCCAGCGGAACGCCGTACTGCAGACCGACGGAGACGGCGATGGAGAAGGCGTCCATCATGCCCGCGAGGGTCGAGCCCTGCTTGGACATCTTCAGGAAGACCTCGCCGAGACCGTCGTCCGGGTAGGAGTTGGCGGTCATGTACCCCTCGGCGCCGCCGACGGTGAAGGAGGTGGTGATGCCGGGGCGGCCCTTGGGCAGGCGCTTGCGGACCGGGCGGTACTCGATGACCTTCTCGACCGTCTCCCGGATGGCCGCCTCGGTCTTCTCGGTGACCTCGGCCTTCTCCTTCTCCTTGGTCTTCGCGGAGAGGGGCTGGCCGACCTTGCAGTTGTCCCGGTAGATCGCGAGCGCCTTGACGCCCAGCTTCCACGCCTCGTAGTAGATCTCCTCGACCTCCTCGACGGTCGCCGTCTCCGGCATGTTGACCGTCTTGGAGATGGCACCGGAGATCCACGGCTGGATCGCGGCCATCATGCGGACGTGGCCCATCGGGGAGATGGCGCGCTCGCCCATGGCGCAGTCGAACACCTCGTAGTGCTCGGGCTTCAGGCCGGGTGCGTCGATCACGTTGCCGTGCTCGGCGATGTGGGCGACGATCGCCTCGATCTGCTCCTCCTGGTAGCCCAGGCGGCGCAGAGCCTGCGGGACGGTGCCGTTCACGATCTGCATCGAGCCGCCGCCGACCAGCTTCTTGAACTTCACCAGCGCGAGGTCGGGCTCGACACCGGTGGTGTCGCAGGACATCGCGAGGCCGATGGTGCCGGTCGGCGCGAGCACGGACGCCTGGGAGTTACGGAAACCGTTCTTCTCACCGAGGCGCAGGACGTCCTGCCATGCCTCCGTGGCCGCGGCCCAGACCGGGGAGTCCAGGTCGTCCATGCGGACGGCCGTGCCGTTGGCGTCGGAGTGCTGCTTCATGACGCGCTTGTGGGCGTCGGCGTTGCGGGCGTAGCCGTCGTAGGTGCCGACGACGGCCGCCAGTTCGGCGGACCGGCGGTAGGCCGTGCCCGTCATCAGGGAGGTGATGGCGCCGGCCAGGGAACGGCCGCCGTCGGAGTCGTACGCGTGACCGGTGGCCATCAGCAGGGCACCGAGGTTGGCGTAGCCGATACCGAGCTGGCGGAACGCGCGCGTGTTCTCGCCGATCCTCTGGGTCGGGAAGTCGGCGAAGCAGATCGAGATGTCCATCGCGGTGATGACCAGCTCGACGACCTTCTGGAAGCGGTCGGCCTCGAAGGACTGGTTGCCCTTGCCGTCGTCCTTCAGGAACTTCATCAGGTTCAGCGAGGCCAGGTTGCAGGACGTGTTGTCCAGGTGCATGTACTCGCTGCACGGGTTCGACGCGGTGATCCGGCCGGACTCGGGGCAGGTGTGCCAGTTGTTGATGGTGTCGTCGTACTGGATGCCCGGGTCGGCGCAGGCCCAGGCGGCCTCGGCCATCTTGCGGAAGAGCGCCTTGGCGTCGATCTCCTCGATGACCTCGCCGGTCATGCGGGCACGCAGGCCGAAGTTGCCGCCCTGCTCGACGGCCTGCATGAACTCGTCGTTCACGCGGACGGAGTTGTTGGCGTTCTGGTACTGGACGGACGTGATGTCGTCGCCGCCCAGGTCCATGTCGAAGCCCGCGTCACGCAGGGCGCGGATCTTCTCCTCTTCCTTGACCTTGGTCTGGATGAAGTCCTCGATGTCGGGGTGGTCGACGTCGAGCACGACCATCTTGGCGGCGCGGCGGGTGGCACCGCCGGACTTGATGGTGCCGGCGGAGGCGTCGGCGCCGCGCATGAAGGAGACCGGGCCGGAAGCGGTGCCGCCGGAGGAGAGCAGTTCCTTGGAGGAACGGATGCGGGAGAGGTTCAGGCCGGCACCGGAGCCGCCCTTGAAGATCATGCCCTCTTCCTTGTACCAGTCGAGGATCGACTCCATGGAGTCGTCGACGGACAGGATGAAGCAGGCGGACACCTGCTGGGGCTGGGTGGTGCCGACGTTGAACCAGACGGGGCTGTTGAAGCTGAAGATCTGGTGCAGGAGGGCGTAGGCCAGCTCGTGCTCGAAGATCTCGGCGTCCGCGGGCGAGGCGAAGTACTTGTGGTCCTCACCGGCCTTCCGGTACGTCTTCACGATGCGGTCGATCAGCTGCCTGAGGCTGACCTCGCGCTGCGGGGTACCCACGGCGCCCCGGAAGTACTTGCTGGTGACGATGTTGACCGCGTTCACCGACCAGAAGTCGGGGAACTCGACGCCACGCTGCTCGAAGTTGACCGAGCCGTCGCGCCAGTTGGTCATGACGACGTCACGGCGCTCCCAGTTCACCTCGTCGTACGGGTGCACGCCGGGGGTGGTGTGAATGCGCTCGATGTGCAGTCCCTTGGTTCCCGCCTTGCCGCCCTTGGCGCGGGCGCCTCGTGCCGGACCGCTCGCCGTCTCTGTCATGCCGCCTCCCTATACGGGCACAAACGCCCCAATGTGCCCATTTGTTCCCTTGAGCACGTGTCTTTGCAGTGCGTCGCGGGCGCTCCGAGTCGCGCCCCGACAAGTTGTGGGTTCGCCGCCTTCCGGACGGAATCCCGGGTCGCCCCCCGGCCGTCCGGCTCGCCGGTCAGTCGGCGGCGTGCGCGGGTTCGGGGACCTGGGTGGTCCCGCCGGACCCGCGGTCGTTCTTCTGGCTCCCGGACTCCGCGCCTTCCGCGTCCGGGACGGGGCCCCGCGTGGCCTCCCTCAGCTCCGCGATGGCGGCCTCGAAGTCCTCGAGCGAGTCGAACGCCCGGTAGACGGAGGCGAACCGCAGATAGGCGACGAGGTCGAGCTCCTGCAGCGGACCGAGTATGGCCAGGCCCACGTCATGGGTGGTCAGCTCGGCGCTTCCGGTGGCGCGCACCGCCTCTTCGACCCGCTGGCCGAGCTGGGCGAGTGCGTCCTCGGTGACAGGCCGCCCCTGGCATGCCTTGCGCACACCGTTGATGACCTTGGTGCGACTGAACGGCTCGGTGACTCCGGACCGCTTCACCACCATGAGCGAGCACGTCTCCACGGTCGTGAAACGACGGGAGCAGTCAGGGCACTGGCGGCGTCTGCGGATGGACGTGCCGTCGTCGGTCGTACGGCTGTCGACCACGCGACTGTCGGGGTGCCTGCAGAAGGGGCAGTGCATGTTCTCCAACCCTCCTCACAGCAGACTCGTCGGCCTCGCCGGACCACGGGCCTCGCGAAGCAGCCCTAAGCATAGGCGATGGGAGAGCGAGCTCCGACCGGGGGGACCACAACTTGTGGGCCGCTGTAGCCATCCAACCACTACATGTGGGGATTGGCCCATACATGGAGGCGGACAAGCGTGTCGCGTCGCGCCGACGGCCGGGACCCGGGCGAGCGGTACGGACACGCCGGCCCGAACCGTGCCCCCGCGTCGCTCGCGGGGATACGGTGGGCGCCACACGGGGCGCGCGTGGCGCTGCCACGCGGAAAGGGCCCCGGGCCCCGGACGGCGGGATTCCGGATGGCAGACTGGGGACGCGGCTCACGAGGCGAGCGATCCTGGCGGTGAAGAGTACAACAATGGCCGCTTTTGTCCGCTGAGTGTCGCGCGGGCTATACACCCAGACACATGATCGCGTCACGCGGAACGCACTTTTTCACTCGAACGTGTGTTTGGCGCAACCTTTCGAAAGCAACTACCGTTGTGCAGCAGGGAGACCATCGAGAGGGGCCGCCGTGACCACCACCGCAGACAGTGCCACCATCACCGCCCAGGACCGCTCCCAGGGCCGAGTCGAGCCGGTGCACGCGATGAACGAAGCCACGAATCCCGAGGGACACAAGCGCTCCCTACCGGGCCGACCTCCAGGCATCCGGGCCGACAGCTCGGGGCTCACGGACCGGCAGCGTCGGGTGATCGAGGTCATCAGGGACTCGGTGCAGCGGCGCGGCTACCCGCCGTCGATGCGGGAGATCGGCCAGGCCGTCGGGCTGTCCAGCACGTCCTCCGTCGCCCATCAGCTGATGGCACTGGAGCGCAAGGGCTTCCTGCGCCGGGACCCCCACCGCCCGCGCGCGTACGAGGTGCGCGGCTCGGACCAGGCCGTCACCGTGCAGCCGACGGACACCGCCGGCAAGCCCGCCGCGTCCTACGTCCCGCTGGTCGGCCGTATCGCCGCCGGTGGCCCGATCCTCGCGGAGGAGTCCGTCGAGGACGTCTTCCCTCTCCCCCGCCAGCTCGTCGGTGACGGCGAACTGTTCGTCCTGAAGGTCGTCGGCGACTCCATGATCGAGGCGGCGATCTGCGACGGCGACTGGGTCACCGTGCGCCGCCAGCCGGTCGCCGAGAACGGCGACATCGTGGCCGCGATGCTCGACGGCGAAGCGACCGTCAAGCGCTTCAAGCGCGAGGACGGCCACGTGTGGCTCCTCCCCCACAACGCGGCTTACGAGCCGATCCCGGGCGACGACGCGACCATCCTCGGCAAGGTCGTCGCTGTGCTGCGGCGCGTGTGACCGCTGCGGCGGGCGAGTCGATGCTCGCTCCCTGACCGGGCCCCGGAACCTCTGCGCCGGTTCCGGGGCCCTGCGCATGCCCGGAACGGTCGCCGAGGCCGCTTCCCCGGGGGTGGCCCGACCGGTTCCGGCCGGGCCACCCCCGGTCAGCCCGTCTCCGCCTTCTGTGCCGCCGCGTCGATCGCCGCGAGCGACCTGCGGACCTGGTTGCGGTCCGTGGTGTACCAGAAGTCCGGAAGCGACGCCTTGAGGTAGCCGCCGTAGCGCGCGGTGGCCAGCCGCTGGTCCAGTACGGCCACGACGCCCCGGTCGCCGGAGGCGCGGACGAGCCGTCCGGCGCCCTGTGCCATCAGCAGGGCCGCGTGGGTTGCGGCCACCGCCATGAAACCGTTGCCACCGGCGTCCTCCACCGCCTTCTGGCGAGCGCTCATCAACGGATCGTCGGGACGCGGGAACGGAATCTTGTCCATGACGACCAGCTGACAACTGGGGCCCGGGACGTCGACGCCCTGCCACAGCGACAGCGTCCCGAACAGACACGTCTTGGGGTCGGCGGCGAAGTTCTTGATCAGCTCCCCGAGCGTCTCCTCACCCTGGAGCAGGATCGGGAACTCGGGAATGCGCGAGCGCAGCTCCTCCGCGGCGAGCTGGGCGGCCCGCATGGACGAGAAGAGGCCGAGGGTGCGGCCGCCGGCCGCCTGGATCAGCTCGGTCAGCTCGTCCAGCATGTCGGCACGGTCACCGTCGCGCGCGGGGCGCGCGAGGTGCTTGGCGACGTAGAGGATGCCCTGCTTGGGATAGTCGAAGGGCGAGCCCACGTCGACACCCTTCCACTTCGGCAGGTCCTCGCCCTCCGCGCCTTCCGGGCCGAGGCCCAGGGAGGCGCCCACGCCGTTGAAGTCACCGCCCAGCTTGAGCGTGGCCGAGGTGAGAACGACGGACCGGTCGGCGAAGAGCTTCTCCCTGAGCAGGCCGGAGACCGACATCGGGGCGACTCGCAGGGACGCGCCGAAGCGGTCGTGCCGTTCGTACCAGACGACGTCCCACTCGGAGCCGTTCAGCACCCGCTCCGCCACGTCGTGCACCGACTCCACCGAGGCCAGCGCCTGCTTGCGCACCGCGTCCTCGTCCTGCACCGACTTGTCGCGCGTCGTGCCGATCGCGGAGATCACCGTGCGGGCCGCGTCCCGGAGCGCCATCAGCGCGTAGCCGAGATCTTCCGGGATCTCCTCCAGGCGGCCCGGCAGGGCGAGTTCCATGAGCCGCTCGAAACCCTCGGCGGCGGTCTGGAGCTGGTCGGCCGCCTTCTCGTTGGCGAGCTTGGCGGCACGCCGCACGGCGCGGTTCACCTGGCCGGGTGTGAGTTCGCCGGTGGCGACGCCGGTGACGCGGGAGACGAGTTCGTGCGCCTCGTCCACGATCAGCACCTCGTGCTGCGGCAGGACGGGGGCGCCTTCGATGGCGTCGATGGCCAGCAGGGCGTGGTTGGTGACCACCACTTCGGCGAGCTTGGCGCGCTCCCGGGCCATCTCCGCGAAGCACTCGGCTCCGTACGCGCACTTCGACGCGCCCAGGCACTCCCGGGACGACACCGACACCTGGGCCCAGGCGCGGTCCGAGACACCGGGGGTGAGGTCGTCCCGGTCGCCGTTCTCCGTCTCGTCCGACCAGTCCCGCAGCCTCAGCAGGTCCTGGCCCAGTTTGCTGGTGGGCGCGGCGGCCTCGAACTGATCGAAGAGACCGTCCTCCTCGTCCTGCGGCATCCCCTCGTGCAGGCGGTGCAGGCACAGGTAGTTCGACCGGCCCTTGAGCATCGCGAACTCCGGGCGGCGGCGCAGCAGCGGATGCAGGGCGTCGACCGTACGCGGCAGATCCCGCTCGACGAGCTGGCGCTGCAGTGCCAGCGTGGCCGTCGCGACGACCACCCTTTCCCCCTGCGCGAGCGCGGGCACGAGATAGCCCAGCGACTTACCGGTGCCGGTGCCGGCCTGGACCAGCAGATGCGATCCGTCGTCGATCGCCTCGGCGACCGCTTCGGCCATGGTCACCTGGCCGGGGCGCTCCGTGCCGCCGACGGCGGTGACGGCGGCGTGCAGGAGTTCGGGGAGGGAGGGCTTCGTCATAGCCAGACCACCCTACGGCCCAGCACTGACAATCGGGGGCACGCGGCGGGCACGGGGGGCGGGATCACGGCCGGGCTCCTGGGTGAGGTCTGGGCGGTGGGG
>NZ_WWJT01000022.1 GCF_009865385.1 Streptomyces sp. SID486
TGGCCCCTGCGCCGCCCGCGCCGGGACGGGCTCTCCGGCCCAGTGGAGGGCGGTGGCGGCCTCGGCGAGGGGCAGCGCCGCCGCGAACCGGGCGTGCAGCCGGCGCTCGGCGGCCGAGCCGGTGTACGGGCGCAGCCGGGGTCCGGCGAGAGCGTCCTGGGCATGGTCGAGCGCGGCGGTCAGCGCGGCCCGCCGGGCGGTGGCCCGTTCCCCGCCCACGGCCTCGACGAGCGCGGCGATCGCGTCGTACACGTCGGCGACCGCCGCCCGCTCCCCGTCGAACCGGAAGTCCCCGGCGAGGGATCCGGGGGTGGGCAGGGCGAGCCGGAGCACCAGCAGCCAGCCGGCGCCGGCCAGGAAGGCCAGGGCCCGCTGCCAGCCGCTCTCGGCCGCGGGCATCCCGGCGCCGACGGCCGCGGCGACGAGCAGCTGGGTGCCGGCGGCGGA
>NZ_WWJT01000192.1 GCF_009865385.1 Streptomyces sp. SID486
GACGGGCGGCGGGCCGACGACCGGTGGCGGCGGCCCCGGCACCTGACGTCCGCCACGGGCGGCCCCGCGGTCGCGGGCCGGAAGGCTCGGTGACCGCGGGCCACCCGGCGGTCAGCGGCCGGACGGCTCAGTGACCGCTGGTCGCCTTCAGCCCCACCACGGCGACCAGCAGCAGGCACACGAAGAAGATGCGGGCGGCGGTGACCGGCTCGCCCAGCACCACCATGCCGAGCACCGCCGCACCGGCCGCGCCGATGCCCACCCACACGCCGTAGGCCGTACCGATGGGCAGGGACTTCGCGGCGTACGACAGCAGTACCATGCTGGCGACGATGCCGGCGCCGGTGAGCAGGCTCGGGACCAGCCGGGTGAAACCCTCGCTGTACTTCATCCCGACCGACCAGCCGACCTCCAGCAGACCGGCGACGACAAGCAGAACCCAGGCCATGACAGGCACCTCCGAGACGAACGACGACTTTCTCCGGGGTGCGTCGTCTTTGCCTTCGACCCGGTACGGCGCGTCTCGTCGGGTTCCTTCCGAACATAGCAAAAGCACGTGAAGAGGGCCGGTGACGATGGTCACCGGCCCTCTCCACGCTCGCTTCGCGGCTAAGACCCCCGCGTCACAGGTACAGGCCCGTGGAGTCCTCCGACCCCTCGAACCGGTCCGCGGCGACGGCGTGCAGGTCACGCTCGCGCATGAGCACGTACGCCACACCCCGCACCTCGACCTCGGCCCGGTCCTCCGGGTCGAACAGGACACGGTCGCCGGGCTCCACCGTCCGCACGTTCTGGCCGACCGCGACGACCGTGGCCCAGGCCAGCCGCCGTCCGACCGCCGCGGTGGCGGGAATCAGAATGCCGCCCCCCGACCGCCGCTCGCCCTCACCGGTCTCCTGCCGCACGAGAACCCGGTCGTGCAGCATCCGGATGGGCAGCTTGTCGTGGTGGGGAGTGCTGTGCTCGTTTCTGTTGGCGCTCACGCCTCGAACCTACCTGTCCCGGTCAGTCCCGGCGCCGCCGGGCCCCGAGGGCCAGCAGCCCCACGACACCCACGACGACGAGCGCGACCGGCACGACCCGCTCCAGCCGAGGTGCCCCCTCGTCGTTCACGAAGCGCGTCCTGACATCGCTCACCACCCGGTTGACCTGCACATACGCTCGTCCGACCGTGTGATCGACATGGGCGACGACCTTGGCCTTCGCATCCCCGACGATGGTCTTCGGGTGCACCCGCACCCCGATCTCGTCGAGCGTCTCGGCCAGCACCTCACGGCGGCGCTTGATGTCCGCCTCGATCTGCGCCGGGGTTCGTGTGTCCGACGTGTCCGCCACCGTACGGCCTCCGAAGTCTGCCGAAGTCTGCTGATGCTCTTCCGGACAGTCTGTCAGCTCATGGCCACACCGCACCGCAAGGCCCCCCGGTTAGGCTGGTCCGATGAGCGAGCGACTCCAGCCCGGGGACGTGGCCCCCGCCTTCACCCTCCCCGACGCCGACGGCAACGAGGTGTCCCTGTCGGACCGCAAGGGCCGCAAGGTCATCGTCTACTTCTACCCGGCCGCCCTGACCCCCGGCTGCACCAAGCAGGCATGCGACTTCACCGACAACCTCGAGGTCCTGGCCACCGCCGGCTACGACGTCATCGGCATCTCACCGGACAAGCCGGAGAAACTGGCGAAGTTCCGTGAGCAGGAGTCCCTGCGGGTGACCCTGCTGGCCGACCCCGACAAGCAGGTCCTGGAGGCGTACGGCGCCTTCGGCGAGAAGAAGCTGTACGGCAAGACCGTCGTCGGCGTCATCCGCTCCACGGTGGTCGTGGACGAGGACGGCAAGGTCGAACGGGCCCTCTACAACGTCAAGGCCACCGGTCACGTGGCAAAGATCATCAAGGATCTGGGCATCTGAACGTACTGCCCGGCCGCTAGCATGGCCGGGCAGCACCAGGCGGCCGTGGTGGAATTGGCAGTCACGCTGGGTTTAGGTCCCAGTGGGGTAACTCCCGTGAGGGTTCGAGTCCCTCCGGCCGCACCAGAGTTCCTGCGCCGCTGTTCAGCCCAGCAGTTCCCGCACCACCGGCACCAGCGCCCGGAACGCCTTCCCGCGGTGGCTGATGGCGTTCTTCTCGTCCGGGGTCAGCTCGGCGCACGTCCGGGTCTCGCCCTCCGGCTGGAGGACCGGGTCGTAGCCGAAGCCGTGCGTGCCGGCGGGGCTGTGCCGCAAGGTGCCCCGCAGCTGCCCCTCCACCACGCGTTCCGTGCCGTCCGGCAGTGCCAGGGCCGCCGCGCAGGCGAAGTGGGCGCCGCGGTGGCCGTCGGCGATGTCGGAGATCTGGGCGAGCAGCAGCTCCAGGTTGGCCCGGTCGTCGCCGTGGCGGCCGGCCCAGCGGGCGGAGAAGATGCCGGGGGCGCCGTTCAGGACGTCCACGCAGAGGCCGGAGTCGTCGGCGACCGCGGGCAGGCCGGTGGCCTGCGCCAGGGCGTGGGCCTTGAGGAGGGCGTTCTCGGCGAAGGTGACGCCGGTCTCCTTGACGTCGGGGACCTCCGGGAAGGCGTCGGCGCCGATCAGTTCGTGCGGCAGTCCGGCCTCGGCGAGGATCGCCCTCAGTTCGGTGAGCTTTCCGGCGTTGCGGGTGGCGAGGATCAAGCGGGTCATGCCCGCCAGTATTCCTCGCCGTCCGGCTACAGCTCCGCCTGCCCCGCGCCGTCCAGCGTGCGCAGGTCGAAGACCTCGGCCATGGTGCGGTAGCCCAGGTCGCTGGGGTGCAGGTGGTCGCCGGAGTCGTACTCGGGACGCAACCGGCGCGGGTCGTAGGGGTCCTTGAGGGCCTGGTCGAAGTCGACGACCGCGTCGTACACGCCGCCGGCCCGGATCTCGGCGTTGATCCGCCGGCGCACCGCCTCCCGCTCGGCGCTGTACCCGCGGTGGCCCTCGAAGGGCATCAGGGTGGCGCCGACGACCTTCAGACCGCGGCCGTGCGCCTGGCGGACCAGGGCCCGCAGACCGCCGACGACCCGGGCGGGGTCGGCGAGCCGGGGGTTGCGCAGGATGTCGTTGACGCCGAGGTCGACGACGACCGCTCTGACGCCGGGGCGGGCGAGGACGTCACGGCCGAAACGGCCCTGACCGCTCTGGTTCTCGGCGACGGGGCTGCCCCCTGCACGCGCCCGTCCGGGCCCTCGGTGGCTGCCGCCGCCGTCGGCGAGGACCTGGTTGCCGCTGATGCCCTCGTTGACGACGCTGTAGCGCGGCAGTTGCTCACCGCTGCGCAGGGCGCTGCGCAGCCGGCCGGCGAGGACGTCGGGCCAGCGGCGGTTGGCGCCGGCGGTGGAGGTGATGCCGTCGGTTATGGAGTCGCCGAGGACGACGACGGTGCCGGCGGCCTCGTCGCCGAGGACGTCAAGGGCCGTCAGGTACCGCCAGTACGGGGTCTGTTCGGTGTACGGCGCGCCGGTCGCGTCCTCGGTGCGGTCGCCGGTGGCGAGGTACGACGTCTGCCGGGCGTGCGGGTGGTAGGTGACCGGGCCGGACGGGGTGGGGGAGTAGGTGGTGACGAGGACGTCGGCGCCGTGCGGGATGCTCAGCGCCACGGCGTCGCTGACGGCCTGTCCGCCGGCCGGTACGACGACGCCCGCACCGCCGTCGAAGGTGAGGCGCCGCATCGTCCCCGCGGCGGCGGCCGCGCTGCCGCCACCCGCGGACAGGGCGAGGGAGGCGTGGCTGAGGGTGAGGGGTGACCGCCCGTAGAGATTGGACAGCGTGACGCGGGCACTCGTACCACCGGTGCTCGCGTGCACCACGTTACGGACCGAGCGGCCCGCCAGGCCGGACACCTCGGTGCCCGGTTCACCGCCGACGGGGGCGGTGGCCCAGGCGCCGACCCAGGTGCCGGTGGAGGCGGGGGCGGCGGAACCGTGGAGCGGGCGGCCGTCGACGAGGGTGCCGCGGGGGGTGCCGTCATCGGCGGCGACGGCGACGTATATGGCGCCGGACAGGGCCACGACCAGTGCGACGAGTGCGCTCAGGACGGCATAACCATGACGCTCGGCCATGCTGGTGTCGTTCTCCTCGGAGACGGGAGCCCACGGCTCCGATCATGCTGGACCCATGATGCGACATGGGCCGGGGAGACCTGACAGGACCCTGCCACCGCTCCCGTCCGGTCAGACGCCGGGAACTCCCGTTCTGTTCCGCGAGTCGGGCAGGAAGGGACAATTGTGTGCGGGATCACCGAACGGGTGGAGCTGATGGAACCTACCGAGACGGGAACACCGGGCCGGGCCGGGTCGTACCGGACCATGACGGCGTTCACCCCGGCCGACGAGGAGCGCCGGCGCGGGGTGCGCCGCATGAAGCTCACGGCGACCGGGATGCTGCTGTTCGTGGCCGTGGTCTACGTCCTGGCCACACTCGCCGGGCACCAGGGCGCCGGACAGTGGACGCGATACGTGGCGGCGGCCGCCGAGGCCGGCATGGTCGGTGCCCTCGCCGACTGGTTCGCCGTCACCGCGCTCTTCCGGCACCCGCTGGGGCTGCCCATCCCGCACACCGCGATCATCCCCACGAAGAAGGACCAGCTGGGCGTCTCACTGGGCGAGTTCGTCGGGGAGAACTTCCTCTCCGAGGACGTCGTACGGCAGCGGCTGCGCGCGGTCGGCATCGGCAGCCGGCTCGGCGTCTGGCTCGCGGAGCCCGAGCATGCGGACCGGGTCACGGCGGAACTGGCCACCGCGCTGCGCGGGGCGCTGACCGTGCTGCGCGACTCGGACGTGCAGGCGGTCGTCGGCGAGGCGATCACCCGCCGGGCGGACGCCCAGGAGATCGCCCCCGGCATCGGCAAGATGCTGGAGAAGATCGTCGCCGACGGCGGCCACCGGCGCGCGGTGGACCTGGTCGTGAGCCGCGCGCACGACTGGCTGGTGCTGCACCGGGACGACGTGATGGTGGCCGTGGAGGGGGGCGCGCCCGGCTGGACCCCGCGGTTCGTGGACCGGAAGGTCGGCGAGCGGGTCTACAAGGAGCTGCTGCGGTTCGTCACCGAGATGCGGGACATGCCCTCGCACCCGGCGCGCGGCGCGCTGGACCGCTTCCTCACCGACTTCGCCTCCGACCTGCAGTCCGACACGGACACGCGGGCTCGGGTGGAGCGGCTCAAGGGCGAGGTGCTGGGCCGGGGCGAGGTGCAGGACCTGATCGCGTCCGCGTGGACGGCCGTACGGTCGATGATCGTGGCGGCGGCGGACGACGAGCACAGCCAGCTGCGGCAGCGGGTACGGGCCGCGCTGCTCTCCCTGGGCGCGCGGATGGCGACCGAGCCGAAGGTGCAGGGGAAGGTGGACAGCTGGGTGGAGGGCGCGGCGGTGCACGTCGTGACGACGTACCGCAAGGAGATCACCTCGTTGATCACGGACACGGTGGCGGGCTGGGACGCCGAGCACACCACCCGGAAGATCGAGGCACACATCGGCCGCGACCTCCAGTTCATCCGCATCAACGGCACGGTGGTGGGCTCGCTGGCCGGCGTGGTGATCTACGCGGTCTCGCGGGGGCTGGGTGCCTGAGCGGCGGGCCGGGCGGAGGCGGCGGAGGCGGCGGAGGGTGAGCGGGCCGAGGTCGTAGGGGCCGGAGGGGGAGGGGGCCGAGGTCTTAGGGGCCGGAGGGTGAGGGCCTGCGTCGCAGGGCCCGGAGAGTCGAGCGGGGCCGGAGTTGTCTGGTGCCGGAGGGGCGAGTGGGGCCGGGGTGTCCGGTGCCGGAGGGGCGAGTGGGGCCGGGGTGTCCGGTGCCGGGGGTCGAGTGGGCCGTTCCGGTTGTGTGCCGGGGCCGTCCGGGCGTTCGCGGCCCGCGCCCGGTCTATTTCGCCAGGGCCAGGGCACCCGGTATCCGTCCTTCGGCGAGGAGGGAGCCCATGAGCGCAGCCGAGGCCGAGACCGGCCGGACCATCACCACCGACATTCCCGCCCGGCTGGACCGGTTGCCCTGGTCACGCTGGCACTGGACGATCGTCATCGGCCTGGGCACCGTGTGGATCCTGGACGGCCTGGAGGTCACGGTCGTCGGCAACATCGCCAGCCGGCTGTCGGAGCCCGGCAGCGGTCTGTCGATCTCCTCCGGCCAGGTCACCGGCATCGCCGCGGCGCTGTACGTGGCCGGTGCCTGCTTCGGTGCCCTGTTCTGGGGGCGTCTCACGGACCGCTGGGGCCGCAAGAAGCTCTTCATGATCACGCTGGCGGTCTACCTCGCGGCGACGGCTCTGACGGCCGTCTCCTGGGAGGCGTGGTGGTTCTTCACCTTCCGCTTCCTGACCGGTTTCGGTATCGGCGGTGAGTACGCGGCGATCAACTCCGCGATCGACGAGCTGATCCCGGCCGACTACCGCGGCCGGGTCGACCTGATGATCAACGGCAGCTTCTGGCTGGGCGCGGTGGGCGGTTCGCTGCTCTCTATCGTCGCGCTGAACACGGACCTGCTGGCCGCGAACGTCGGCTGGCGGCTGACGTTCGCCCTCGGCGCCGTCCTCGCCCTGGTCATCCTCCTCGTCCGGCGGCACGTCCCGGAGAGTCCGCGCTGGCTGCTGATCCACGGCCGGGACGCGGAGGCGGAGGAGATCGTCACCGGTATCGAGCGCCAGGTGGAGGCGGAGAAGGGCGAGCGGCTGCCGGCGCCGCAGGGCGAGCTGGAGATCCACCAGCGCAAGAGCGTGACGTTCCTGGAGATCGCCCGCACGGTCTTCGGCCAGTACCGCAAGCGCGCGGCGCTCGGCTTCTCCCTCTTCATCGGACAGGCGTTCCTGTACAACGCGATCACCTTCGGCTTCGGCGCGATCCTGACCAAGTTCTACGACGTGCCGTCGGATCACACCGGTTACTACTTCGCGGTGATCGCGGTCGGCAACTTCTGCGGCCCGCTGCTGCTCGGCAAGCTCTTCGACACGGTCGGCCGGCGCGTGATGATCTCCTCGACCTACCTGCTCTCGGGGGTGCTGCTGTTCGGCACGGCGTGGCTCTTCGGCCGGGGCTCGCTGAGCGCGAGCACGCTGACCGCCTGCTGGTGCGTGGTGCTGTTCTTCGCCTCGGCGGGCGCGTCCAGCGCCTACCTGACGGTGTCGGAGATCTTCCCGATGGAGACGAGGGCGATGTCCATCGCCTTCTTCTACGCCCTCGGTACCGCGGCCGGCGGCATCAGCGGCCCGCTGCTGTTCGCCGACCTCACGAGCACCGGCAAGGTCGGCGACACGGTCCTCGCCTTCTGTGTCGGCGCGGCGCTGATGTGCGCGGCCGGCCTGGTCGCGGCGGCGCTGGCGGTACGGGCCGAACGCCGCTCCCTGGAGGACATCGCCCGCCCGCTGACGGCGGTGGCGAGCCGCGCCAAGGCGGCGACGAAGAGCGCGTCCGGGGGACCGGGCCGCGGTCCTACGGCACCCCCGGCGGCGAGCAGCCCGTGACACGTCCCGCTGGCCGGCTCTCCGGCTGACGGCGACGGCGCCCGGCCGGGTGCGCTGGTGTCCGGCCGGGCGCGCCGGTGTCCAGTTGGGGGCGGCGGGTGTTCGGCCGACGTGGCGTCGTCCGGCTGGGCGCGGCGGTCCCGTCAGGGGCGTCGGTGTCCGGCTGGAGGCGCCGTCGGCCGGGACCGCTGTCGGCCGGGACCGCTGTCGGCCGGGACCGCTGTCGGCCGGGGCCGCTGTCGGCCGGGAGCGCCGTCGGCCGGGACCGGCGTCGGCCGGTCAGGCGCCGGTCGTGGAGCCGGGCCGGACGATCATCAGGACCGTCACGGCGGCCCACAGCAGGTTGAACAGACCGGTGGACATCCCGAGCCGGACGGTCACCGCGGCCGTGCCGCCGCCTTCGACGAGAGCGCTCTGGGCGGGCAGCACCACCGCGGCGAGGACCAGCGCGGCGAGAGCGGTCAGCGCGATCGACACGATCAGCCAGGCGCTGCCGAGCACCCCCATCTGGCTCGCGGTCGCGAACCCGAAGACGGGGACCACGACGCCGACCACGGCGTACACCCGGCAGATCCGGTGCAGCAGCCGGAGCGTCCCGACGTCGCCGGGGACATAGCGGTCACCGGAGCCGCCGGTACCGCCGAGGTCACCGGGGCCGCGGGGCCTGCCGAGGCCATTGGGGCCGCCGGGCCCGCCGGGGTCACCGGGGCCGCCGGGCCCGCCGGGGCCATCGGGACCCAGGGAGTGGCCGGGGCCGCGGGAATCCCCGGTGCCGGCGGTACCGGCGGTGCCGGCGGCCAGGGCCCGGCGGGCGGCGGGCGGGAACATGCTGGCGGCGACGGCGACCGGCCCGACGGCGAGGATCGCGGCGATGACGTGCACGGCGAGGAGGAACTTGGTCACGGGAGGACGGTAGGAGTGGCGGTTCCACCCGCGACAGTGGCGGGATTGCCACCTGTCGACGGATTCCCGCCACCGCCGCCTCCCGTCGTACGTCTATCGTCCTGCCATGCACACCGTGGCCGTACTGGCGCTGGACGGCGTCATCCCGTTCGATCTGTCCGTCCCCGTCGACACCTTCGGCCGGGCGCGGCTGCCCGACGGCCGGCAGCCGTACCGGGTGCGGGTGTGCTCGGCGGCCGAGCGTGAGGTGGACGCCGGTGCCTTCACCGTGCGAGCGCCGTACGGCCTGGAGGCACTGGCGGAGGCCGACACGATCATCCTGCCCGGCGTGGCCGAACCGCCGGAGACGCTGCCGCCGGGGGTCGCCGAAGCGCTCTGCTCGGCGGCGGCGGACGGCACCCGCATCGCGTCGATCTGCGTGGGCGCGTTCCTCTTCGCGGCGACGGGACTGCTGGACGGCCTGCGGGCGACGACACACTGGACCGCGGCCGCCCGGCTGGCCGCGCTGTACCCGAAGGTGACCGTCGACCCGAACGTCCTCTACGTCGACAACGGCCGGTTCCTGACGTCGGCGGGCGCGGCGGCGGCCCTGGACATGTGCCTGCACATGATCCGCACCGACTTCGGCTCGGCGGTCGCCGCGCACACGGCACGGCTGTCCGTGATGCCGTTGGAACGGGAGGGCGGGCAGGCGCAGTTCATCGTCCCGGAACTGCCCCCGGCGCCGGCCGGCGCGGCCCTGGAGCCCCTGCTGCGCTGGCTGGAGGACCACTGCGACCGCGACCTGGCGCTGGACGAGATCGCGGCGAAGGCCGGCATGAGCACCCGTACCCTCAACCGCCGCTTCCGCGAGCAGACCGGTACGACACCGCTCCGGTGGCTGCACCGGGCGCGGGTGCGGCGGGCGCAGCATCTGCTGGAGACGACGGATCACCCGGTGGAACGGATCGCCGGACAGACCGGGTTCGGGTCGCCGACGGCCTTCCGGGAACGGTTCCGCCGGGTGGTCGGGACGAGCCCGCAGGGCTACCGCAGGTCCTTCCGGCGTGGCGCTGAGGAACCCATCGGGCCAGGCTGAGGAAGCCTCCAGGTCCGGTCGATGGGCCTCCGGACCTGGCTGAGGAAGCCTCCAGGTCCGGTCGAGGGCGCCTCCGGGCCCGGCTGAGGACGGGACGCCGGCCGCGATCGGGCGGTCGTCTCAGCCCTGGCGGTCGGCGACGGCCCAGGAGGCGACGGCGACGGCGCCGGCGACACCGAGGACGGACGGCCAGGCGCCGACCTTCTTGGCGAGCGGGTGGGACCCGGCGAAGGCGGCCACGTACGCGGCGCTCAGCGCACCCGCGGCCTTGCCGCCGGCCCGCGCACGCCACTGCTGCGCGGCGGCGGCACCGGCGACGGCCAGGACCGCACCGCCCAGCTGACGCTTCTTCGTCCAGCGGGCGACGCCGTAGCCGCCGACGAGCCCGGTGGCGGCGACGACCGCGCTGGGAACCCTGGCCATGAGTGCCTCCTTGTTGCCTTATGTGTTGCCTTATGTCTGCTCCCGAGGCTAGCGCGCACGCGACAGGGCGCAGCCAACCTGAGTCGATGCTTGTCAACTTTCCGGTCGTCGGCTATATAAAGAGGTGAAGGGCATCGCACCCAATCGCTGAAGTAAGGAGACCCGTGATGCTCATGCGTACCGACCCGTTCCGGGACTTCGACCGCTTCGTCCAGCAGGCGTTCGGCACCGACGCCCGGCCGTCGGCGATGCCGATGGACGCCTACCGCTCCGGGGACGACTTCCTGGTCCACTTCGACCTCCCCGGTATCGACCCCGAGACGATCGAGCTGGACGTCGAGCGCAATGTCCTCAATGTCCGCGCGGAGCGGCGCAGCCCGGCCCCCGAGGGCGCGGAGATGCTGGTCGCGGAACGCCCCAAGGGCACGTTCACCCGCCAGCTGTTCCTGGGGGAGACCCTCGACACCGACCGCATCGACGCCTCCTACGAGGCGGGCGTCCTCACCCTGCGCATCCCGGTGGCCGAGCGGGCCAAGCCGCGCCGCATCCAGATCAGCGGCGGCAGCGGCGACCACAGGCAGCTGACCGGCTGACACAGCCGTCGCCGACGTCGCGGAGGCATCCCGAAGACGAGCGGGACCGGGACGCCTCCGCACGCCGCCGCAGCGCCCGGGCTGACCCGGCCACCGGCCCGCCGCGGCCCCCGGCACCGGTTCAGCGCAGCCGCCCTCCGGCCGCCGCCCCCGACCACCGGCCTCACCCAGCCGCCCCGCGCCATGCCGGTGGACGGGCGCGCGCCGGGCCGGTGGACGGGCCCGGGGCGCGCCGGCGTCGCCGACGACCGTCGACCCACCGCGGTCCCACGCCGTGCCGAAGGCCCCACACGTCGCATGACAGCACATGCCGCACATTGGCCGAACTCCCGCTCATGTCCGCCGCATTACGGGGTACCGGGCTTGTCGGTGCCCCGAAGTGTCCCGGAGGAGGAGCCACCCCGATGACCGTGACGACCCCGCAGCCCAGAACCACCATCCCCGCCCCGGCCCCGGTGCTGCGTCCCCGCACCCTGGACGCGGCCGAGGACGCCGGCTGGCTGCAGCTGACCGAGGCGGTGCGTGAGGCGGGCCAGTACCCGACGAGCGCGGAGGCGGAGCGCCTCACCCGCATCGTCCTGACGGCCCTGGGCAGCCACGTCACCGGTGACGAACGCGTCTCCCTCGCCCAGGCGCTGCCCCGCGAGGCAGGCCGCCTGATCGCCTCCCAGATCCCCGCACCCCACCCCCTGACGGCGCGCGAGTTCGTCGACTCGGTGGCGACGCGCATCGAGAACTCGACCCCGGCCACGGCCCGCTGGGACGTCAGCTCGGTCCTGAGCGCCCTGTCGGCCTACGTGGGCGACTCCGTCACCACCAACCTCCTGAACCAACTGCCTCCGGGATACGCCCTGCTCTTCGGACGCGCGGACCTGGCCCGGGCGGCATAACAACACATCGAAGCCCGGGCGCCATCCCTGCGGGTGGCGCCCGTCGCACTTCGGAGCCCCATGGGGCCATGCGCCAGCCGCTACTGATCTTGAATAGGTGAGGTCGGCGTCGACTGCCCCGGGTGCGTTCCCCGCCTTGCGACCAGTGGGTGTTGCCGGGCAGCTCGCACCAAGCCCGGCAAGCCCGGCGTCACCGCTCCACCGACCGCCTGCTTACCCGCAACGCGGTGGCGACCTGTCGGTCCTTCTCCCTGGATCGATGTCAGGCACAACCTCCCGACATCACTCGATCAAGTTCAGCAGCGCCCGCAGCTTAGCGGTCATCACCGATAGCAGAAGTAATCTCCTTTACTATCTGTTCGCCCGCCGTGATCGATTCCTGAAATATTGGTGACGCCTGATTGAACACGACGCAGGCAGTCACAAGGGCAAGGAATGCCTTCTTCCAGCGACTCGCGCTCTCTTCCTGCATATTGACCACGGAAGCAGAAGCCTGGGCGAGTGAGCCTATGACCGTGCTTGCTTCCTCGGCGACTCGGGCTCCGCCGAAAGTGCCGGCATGATCGACCAGCCATATGACATGACGGAGCTGTGAGATCAGCTGATCCCGCACGGGTCCACTGATCTCCGTCTCGTCCATAGTGGTGAGCAGATCAACCCATTCATGGCAGGTGGACCGCATCTGCTCCAGGTCCGTGCTGCGGGGCGCAGCGTTCGATCCGACGAGATGGCCTGAGATCAGGTCAGCTGTGGATTCAAGGTGATCCAACTTGTCGTCGTCAATGATGGAGCGTACAAGCCTGGTCTCATCCATCCAGTTGGTGACGGGTTGCATCACGGCATACCACCAAGCACTTACATGGCGCTCGCACCGGATTCGCTGCCGCTCGGGTAGCGCTACCAACTGTTGCATCGTCAGTTGCAGCAATGCCACGACTTCGGTATGCCGGCGAGTGAATTCAAGCGTCCCCCACTCTGCCTCCAGGACCGCGGACCACGATCCGGCTATCGTGCTTTCCGTCGAATTGCGGACACGCGAGAGAAGCGTGTGCAAGTTATGAGCCGCCGTGTTATCGCTGGAAAAGCTCATGGCCCCCTGCCTACCGTCCGGCACCCACCCCAGGTGCTTGACCACTGAATGTAGCAGCCCGCACAGTGCCAGCGCCGTGCTGGGCAGTTGGTGCCCCAGCAAGCGACACGGGTGCTGCGGTCTGTCTGGCCGTTTCTGTCTCGTGGTAACCGGGATGGGCGGTACGCTCAGCCTGCCCTAGACAACTGGAGGTCCCCAGATGGCAATCATCAAGCAGGCGCAGCGGCAGACGCTCGGCCAACTGATTGGTGCCAACAATCCCATTGTCACCGTTCCAGACGACAGTCAGCGGCAATACGCGTGGACGAAGAAGGAAGTCGATGTCTTCTGGGCTGACATCGAGAAGTTCAAGGAGTCTCGAGAGAGTGGACGAGAGTCGTCGGCGGAGTACTTTATCGGTCCGGTTGTGACCATCACTGCGGACTCCAAGCAGGGGCGGTCCCTTCTTGACGGCCAGCAGCGCCTCACGACCTCAACGATTCTCATAGCCGCTATAAGGGACACACTGTGGAGCATGAAGTCGCCAGAGGGTATTTCTAGCGCCAACAATATTCAGCGCGACTATATTGCACGCAAGTCCGGACGCAAAGAACCGATGGAGTACTTCCTCGTTCTGTCCCTGTTTGACAGGGATTTCTTCCGTGATCGCATCCAGGATTGGAATGAAACGCTCGGCGAATGCCCCAACATCGAGAACCCGGGGCGACCCTCGCATCGGCTGATATTGGATGCGTACAACAACTTTCGCTCCAAGATCATGGCCCGCCTGCAAGGTTTTCCCGATGATGAGATGCGCCTGGACTATCTCGACTCTCTGCGGGAGTGCCTCATCAACGGACTCGTCTTCGTTGAGATTCAGACCCCCTCATCCAGTGATGCGAATGAAGTCTTCGAGACGATTAATTCACGCGGGAAGGATCTTTCTACCGTGGATCTGGTTCGAAACTTCTTGATGGAGAAGAGTAGGAGTGAGCATGAAAAAAACCGCGTCAACGATGCGTGGCGGTCGCTCCTGGACGGCTTCGACAGGCGCGAGGAAATCGAGAAGTTCCTTCGCCATTTCTGGGTGTCAAAGCATGGTGACGTCAAGTCGCACAGCCTGTATACGACTATCCGTAGGGACCTGAGTGGTCACTTCGACAAGCGTCCGCAGGTCTACGGGGTCGGTGCGTTCTCTGCCGAACTTGAAGGTGCCGCCGGCAGGTATGCGGAACTTATCAACGGAAGCACCGGGATCACTGAATTTGATGCGGCTCTTGGTGAGATCAAGGCGATGAGTGCAGATGCCCTGTATCCGCTCCTGCTCTCGGCATCCGGCGAACATTCGTACCCCCAGCTGCAAGCGCTGGTTGAGGCGTCGATTAGCTACTACGTGCGATGGACAGTCGTAGGCAGGCGTGAGTCAACCCTGCTGGAGGAGAACGTCTTCAGTGCGGCAAAGGAGCTCGCCAGGGGGGCCCGCCTGGATGAAGTCCTGCACAGGGTGCTGGGCTGGATTCCGGATGATGAGACGTTCAAGTCCGACTTCCTGGAAGCATCTATTCCTAAACAATCGCAGGCACGCTACCTCCTGGCTCAGATGGAGCAGTACTTGCGATTGGAGAACGACATCCGTGAGGAAGTAGTTCTAGGGGACGGGAAAGTTCACGTTGAGAACATCTACCCACAGAAGCCGGATAAGGAGTTGCGGCTCGAAGATCACGAGGATTGGGTGAGTCGGTTGGGTAATTTGACGCTCCTGGCGGGGAAGAAAAATCAGTCGCAGGCCAATCTGTCATTCCCGGAAAAAGCCGACCTCTACACCGGATCTGCTCTGCTCATCTCTTCGCAAACGAACATCCATGAGCTGTGGGATGGCGAGAACTGGATGTGGCGGGTTGATGGCATCAAGGCGCGCCAGGCCCAGTTGGCAGAATACGCCCTCAAGGTGTGGCCGAACGGTTCTCATTGGGTATGACCAGCTGACTTCGAGCTCGTGATCGTTCTGGGAAAAGGCAGGCCGGCCGACCGTAGGGCCGGCCTGAACTTCCCAACTACCCAGCACTGATGGCTGCGTAAGTCCACACGTCGGCAGGCAGCTCGTGGTCCAGGCGCCACGTGATAGCCATTGGCTTGCTGCCCGTGTGGTGCTCGTACGTGGCAGGCCCAAGAAGCATCCACGGCTGCGACTTGCCTATGTCCGTGCTCTTGTAACGGCGCATGAACAGGAGAACGCGGCTGCCGCGGCTCACGTGTTGTTGGTAGCGCAAGCCAGTGGGAGAGTCGGCGGCAATGGCGTTCTGGGACTCCCAGTGGAAGAGCGTGGGGCTCAGCGCATAGTCCTTGTACCGGATGGTGGGCGAGAAGTCTTTCTCATTCTTGTCCAACGTGACGAGCAGTGCGTCGGTTTGCAGGCTGTCGACCCATTGCACGCCCTGTGCGAAGGAGCGGGGCATCTGACCGCCGAAGCGGGCCACCCCGAGGGCGGCGAGGATCTCGGAGCGGTTGTAGGAGCTATGGATCTGCAACGGGACGTCGCTGAGGTGACCAGGCAGGGGGATGGGCAGGTGCTCTGCCTCTTCGATGACGTGCGAGATGACCTGCCGCAGCTCATCCCGCACCGACACCTGGGCACGTAGCGCGTCCAGACCTTCCTGGAAGCTGGTGAACCCGCCCGCGTTGTCCCAGAGGTTGAAGAAGAGCATGCGGGCGTAGGACTGGTCCGTGGGGCTCAGTTCTGCGTACGGCAGGACGTCGTCGCCGAGGAGACGCAGGTAGGCATCCGCCCGCTCTGGGTCGTCCACGTGCAGGAAGGCGTGGACCCGCTTGAGGAGCGCGTCTTCCCCGTGGGGCACGGCTCCGTCCACGAGGCCGGCGCGACGCAGGATGCTCGTCCAGGAGTTGCCACTCTTGTACAGCTCCTTGATCTCCCGGCGGCTCTCTCGAAGGTAGTCAGTGAGGCGTGGCGTGTCGTAAGCCTTGACCTCCTTCGCCAGCGTCTTCACGGTGGCACCGAGCTGGGTCCGGATGTTGTTGAGGACGAGCTCTTTCGACTTGCCCTCCAGGATGATCTGGCAGCCTGACGGCAACTGGGGGAAGTCGTGCTCTATGTGGTCGAGGAGTCGGTTCCTCGACAGATTGGTCAGTGCCCGGAACTGCTCCTCGAAACGGAACTCAGCCCGGTGCTGGCCGATGAAATCGAGGACGGTGAGTACCGGCTTCGTCTCGGTTCGCCTCAGTCCGCGCCCCAGCTGCTGCAGGAAGACCGTGGCGCTGTTGGTGGGGCGGAGGAGCAGCAGCGTGTCGACATCGGGGATGTCGAGTCCTTCGTTGAACAGGTCGACGGAGAAGATGACTTGTAGCTTGTTGTCCCGTAGGTCGGACAGCGCTTGAGAGCGCACATGGGAAGGCGAGTCACTGTCGAGAGCCGTTGCCTTGAAGCCGGCCTGTCGGAAGAAGTCCGCCATGAAGTGAGCGTGTGCCTTGGTTACGCAGAAGCCCAACGCCCGCATGGCGCCGGGGTTGGCGATCTTGTCCTGGATCTGTCTGACCACGATCCGGGCGCGCGCATGGTTGCCGGTATAGAGGTTGTCCAGTTCCTGGTCCGCGTACGAACCCTTCTGCCAACCGAGGTTCGTCAGGTTCGTTCCGTCTGGGATGCCGAAGTAGTGGAAGGGAGAGAGCAGGTCGTTCTCCAGGGCTTCCCAAAGTCGCAGCTCGGCGGCGATCCGGCCGCCGAAGAATTCATCTTGGACATTGAGGCCGTCCATCCGCTCCGGGGTCGCCGTCAGGCCAAGCAGCTCCGTGGGCGAGAAGTGCTCGATGACCCGCCGGTAGGTAGCTGCCGTTGCATGGTGGAACTCGTCGATAACGATGATGTCGAAGTGGTCAGCGCCCAGTTGCTCAAGTCGCTGAACATTGAGCGATTGAACGCTGGCGAAGACATGGCTCCACTCGCGTGGCTCTTGTCCTGCGTGGAGAAGCTCTCCGAACGACGCATCGTCCAGAACTTCCCGATAGGTGCGCAGGGACTGCTTCAGGATCTCCTTGCGGTGGGCGACGAACAACAGCCTCGGCCGACTACCTCCCGACTTGCCACACAGATTCCGGTAGTCCAGCGCGGCCATCACCGTCTTTCCGGTCCCAGTGGCCGCGACCAGGAGGTTGCGGTGTCGTCCGCGGAGCTCCCGCTCCACAGTGAGCCGCTCCAGCATGTCCCGTTGATGGGGGAAGGGGCGCACCTCCAGACCGGAGAGACTGATCTGTAGGTCCGCGCTGGGAGTGTTGCCGCTCGCTAGGGACAGTGCTTCGTCGAGGCGTGCACCGTGGAGGTCGGGGTCGTACGTCTCGAAGGCAATGTCGTTCCAGTAGGCGTCGAAGGTTGCCTCGAACTTGTTCAGTACAGCGGGTGTGGCGACGGACGACAGGCGTACGTTCCACTCCAGGCCATCGAGGAGTGCCGCCTTCGAAAGGTTGGAACTGCCAACGTACGCCGTGTCAAAGCCGGTTGCCCGTCGGAACAGCCACGCCTTGGCGTGCAGTCGGGTCGAGCGGGTCTCGTAGTTCACCTTGACGGTGGCACCGAAGTCCCGCACCAGACGATCGAGCGCCTGGCGGTCGGTGGCGCCGATGTAGGTGGTCGTGATGACGCGGATCGGGACGCCTCTTTCCCGTGCCGCGCTGAGCGCTCCTTCGAGAACGCGGATGCCGTACCACTTCACGAAGGCGCACAGGAGGTCGATGCGGTCTGCCGTGGCCAGCTCGGCTCTGAGCTCAGCGCCGAGACTGAGGTCCTCCGGGGAGTTGGTGATCAGAGACGTCTCCGACAGCGGCGTAAGGGGACGCAAGGCGTACACACCGGGGGCCTCCTGCTTGGCGAGAGTCAGGAGTTGACGGGGGCCTTCGACAATGGCACTGACTGGGTCGGCGCCACCCGATCCTGACGTACTCGCCGTGGCCAGGGCTCCGAGGATCTGATTCGCGACCTTGACCCGGTCTTCAACCGGTAGTTCGGCCAACCTCTGGCTTACGGTTTCGCCGATGTAGCGAGCCATGACGTGGGGCGCTGATTCCGGACTGACTTGCTCGTCTACGGCGGTCCAGCCCGCTGCTTCGAACCGCTCCAACTCGTCGCGTACGTCCTGCGTGATCAGCTTCTCGTAGACGCCCGCGATGGGCGTGGACTGGCCCACCGGTTCTGCCATGGCTGCTCCCCCCTGATCCTCTGCGCTCGTGCACGATCTTGCGCGCCGATACGGATCAGTTCTAACAGCAGCTCCCGACAAGTGAAGGCCCCGTGACGGAAAGGATTCAGACCCCAGCATGGTGGGCCCCGGGCCGCCCCTCGCTCTGATCCTCTCCGTCACGGACGCGAGCAGTTGGGCGGCCCAGGCATGCGGGCACCACTCAAGGAGCCAGATCAGGCGGGGGCGGGCATGTCGTTAGGAGCCGTGGCAGGTGTCGTAGACCTGAGTCGAGCCACACCAGCACTCCGCCCCCCGCTGCGGCGGCCAGGCAACTGCGCGGCCGCGGGAGGCCAGGGTCGTGGCGTACTGCGGCAGCAGGGTGGCGTCGTCCGGGGACGTGGCTTCCGAGGCGGCGAACGCCTCGTACGAGGGGACCGTGCCCGTGACGATGCCCAGGTTGGGGGTGCCGGAGGCGGAGAGTTCGCGGAGGGAGGACTCTATGGTCGACAGGTGGGCCTCGTGGGACGGGTACTCCGAGGTCAGGGTCGGGTACGTCGAGAGCAGTTCCGCCAGTTCCGGGGCCGGCCAGTGCAGGACCGCCACCGGGAACGGGCGGGAGAGGGCCTCGCGATAGGCGCCCAGCTCCGCCCTGAGGCGGGAGATCTCCGCTTCGAGCTCCACCGGGTTGTCCGAGCCCAGGGACCACACGCGTTTGGGGTCGTGGAGCTCGTCCAGGCTGACCGGGGACGTGTGGAGGGAGTCCGCGAGGGTGTCCCAGTCGTCGTGCGGCAGGCCCAGCATGCGGCGGACGCGGTGGCGGCCGTAGAGGACGGGGTGGGTGGCGGGGGACGGCTCCGCGGAGTCCGGCAGGAGCAGGCTCGCCGCCTCCGTGAAGGTGTCCGCCGCGGCCTCCAGCTCGTCGTGGGATTCGAGGGCCTCGGCCACGATCACCCAGGGCGCCGGGTCCCGCGGGGCCGTGGCGCGGATGCCCTCGATGATCGCCTTGGCCTCCGCCTCGTGGCCGTACTCCCAGAGGTTGGACGCCTTGAGGGCCCGTACCAGGTGGGGGTCGTCCAGGCCGCCCGCGGAGCTGAGCAGGCGGTCGTAGAGCGTGGTCGCCGCGGGGCGGTCGCCGGACAGCTCCAGGTGGGCCGCCGCCCGGAGGAGGAGGGTCTCGGTGTCCTCGGGGTACAGGCCGGCGGTCCGCTCCAGGCGTGCCGCTTCGGCGGTGTGGTCGACGTTCTCGGCAGGCGTGTCGGGGCGCATGGGGGACACCGTACTGCCGAGCGATGACAAAAGTGAGTGCGGAGGGGGCGGGGGCGGGGGTGCCCGGGGTGGAGGTGCCACGGTGTGGAAGTGGGCAGGTGGGGTGGTCGGGTCGGGTCCTAGGGTGGGTCGGCCGTAGGGGCGACCGCCGTGAGGGCCGTAGGCGTGCGGGGGCGGCCGCCGTGAGGGCCGTAGGCGT
>NZ_WWJT01000193.1 GCF_009865385.1 Streptomyces sp. SID486
GGCGGGCGGGCGGGTGCGCTCAACGGGCTCACCGGCTCACGCACCCACGGGCTCACGGGACCCCGCATCGTCCGCGCGATCCGGGGCAATCGGTGAGGGAAAGCTTTGGGCAGGGATCGGCGAGCGTGGACGAGGGACGCGTGACAGACACCGCGGGCATGAACGAAGGAGCGGGACCGGCGGAACTGTCGGTCACCCGCTCCACCGTCGACGGGGTCACCGTCGTCACGGTGACCGGCGAGGTCGACCACCACACCTCGGGCGCTCTCCGCGACGCCCTCGTCCCCGAGGATCCCACGCCCGGCGGCCGCACCGTGGCGGACCTCGGCGGCGTGCCGTTCATGGACTCCAGCGGCATCAACGCCCTCATCGCGGGCCACCAGGCACACGGCCCGACGGGCTGGCTGCGGCTGGCCCGCGTTCAGCGGCCCGTCCTGCGCACCCTGGAGATCGTCGGCCTCACCCCTATCCTCGCCTGCCACGACAGCGTCCGCGACGCGCTGGAGAGCTGAGGGCCGCCACCCGGACCCGCCCCGGGTCAGGACTGCGGGCGCCTGCCGTGGTTGGCCGCGTGCTTGCGGCGCGACTTCTTCTTGCGGCGTCGCTTCGAGGACATGGGCATCTCCCTGCACGAGTGGACGACAGAGGCATCGACACAGGCGTCGACATATGCACACTAACCCGGCATTACCCGCTGCTCCACCGAAAGCCGCGAGAGCAACTTGTCTGCCTATGATGCGAAATACCGGACTCCCCGTCTTGGTCCGGCTTCCCGTTCGTCGCGGAGGAGGCAGACACCATGACCGGTGATCCGGAGCCGATCAGCGCGCAGGCCCGGCGTGCGCTGGAGCAGGAACTGGCCGACCTGCGGGACGAGCGCCGGCTGGTCGCCGGGACGCTCCAGGACTCCCCCTCGGTCGGCGACCAGGCCGACCAGGCCGACGAGTTGCAGCGCGCCGACCAGCTCGACCGTCTCGACCGCCGGATCGAGGACATCACCGTACGGCTGCGCCAGGCGGTGTCGGCCGGCCCCACCCCCACCGACGAAGTGGGGGTGGGCAGTACGGTCACCGTCCGCTTCCCGGACGGCTCGGTGGAGACCCTCCAGGTCGGAGAGACGGCCGAGGCACTGGACCAGACACTGGTCACCGCCGACAGCCCCCTCGGTCACGCGCTGCTGGGACACCGGCCGGGGGACACCGTGCACTACGGCACCCCGGACGGGCCGGCGACGGCGGTCGTGGAGGCGATCGGTGAGGGGCCGGCGCCGTCGTAGCGTGGCCCCCGTTCAGCCGCCGGACGGCGTCCCGCTGCCGGACTGAGCCCCGGACTCCGAAGGCGCGCCGGACTCCGAAGGCGCCCCGGGCGCGCCGGAGTCGTTCTTGCGCACCGAGCAGTGCAGGGAGTCGTTCTGGACGTCCGCGACGATCGTGTCGCCGGGGCCGGCCTCGCCGCCGAGCAGGAGGCTGGCGATGCGGTTGTCCAGTTCCGCCTGGATGGTGCGGCGCAACGGACGGGCGCCGAACTCCGGCTGGTGGCCGTGGGCGATGAGCAGCTTCTTGGCGGCTTCGGTGACCTCCAGGCCCATGCCCTGGGCGTGCACCCGGTGCTTGCTCCGGTCCAGCAGATGGTCCACGATCCGGCTCAGGTCGTCCTCGGTCAGGCTGTGGAAGATGATGATGTCGTCGATCCGGTTGAGGAACTCCGGCAGGAACCGGGTGCGCAGGTCGGCCATCAACTCGTCCTTCAGTTCGGACACATCGCCCTTGTGGTCGAGGATGCGGTGCGCACCGATGTTGGACGTCATGATGATGACGCAGTGCCGGAAGTCGACGGTGCGGCCCTGGGCGTCGGTCAGCCGTCCGTCGTCCAGGATCTGCAGCAGTGTGTTGAAGATGTCGGGGTGGGCCTTCTCCACCTCGTCGAAGAGCACCACGCTGTAGGGCTGCCGGCGGACCTTCTCGGTGAGCTGGCCCGCCTCCTCGTAGCCCACGTAGCCGGGAGGCGCCCCGACCAGCCGGGCGACGGTGTGCTTCTCCTGGAACTCGCTCATGTCGAACCGGATCATGCGGTCCTCTTCGCCGAACAGCAGGGCGGCGAGGGTCTTGGCGAGTTCGGTCTTGCCCACACCGGTCGGACCGAGGAAGAGGAAGGACCCGACCGGGCGGTTCGGGTCGCCCATCCCGGCGCGGTTGCGGCGCACCGCCTGGGAGACCGCCGTGACCGCCCCCTCCTGGCCGACGACCCTCGCGTGCATCTCCTCCTCCAGCCGCAGCAGCTTCTCCTTCTCGCTGGCGGTGAGCTGGGAGACCGGGATGCCGGTGCGGCGGGAGACGACGTCGGCGATGTCGTCGGCCGTGACGGAGACGACGCCCTCGCGGCGCTCCTCGATGCCGGCGAGTTCGCCCTCCGCCTCGGCGATCTGCCGCTTCACCTCCGACGCCTTCTCGAAGTCCTCGGCGGCGACCGCCTGTTCGAGTTCCCGGCGCAGCTTGGCGATACGGTCCTCACGGCTGACGAGTTCGGTGGAGCGGGCCGCGCTGCGCAGCCGTACCCGGGCACCGGCCTGGTCCATCACGTCGATCGCCTTGTCGGGCAGGAACCGGTCGCTGATGTACCGGTCGGAGAGTTCGGCAGCGGCGGCGAGCGCGGCGTCGTCGAAGCGGACCTGGTGGTGTGCCTCGTAGGAGTCGCGCAGCCCTTCGAGGATCTGCACCGTCTCCTCGACGGTGGGCTCCGGGACCATCACCGGCTGGAAGCGGCGCTCCAGGGCGGCGTCCTTCTCGATGTACTTGCGGTACTCGTCGATGGTCGTGGCACCCACGACGTGCAGCTCCCCGCGCGCGAGGGCGGGCTTGAGCATGTTGCCCGCGTCCATGGAGCCCTCGCCGGTGGCACCGGCACCGACGACCGTGTGCAGCTCGTCGATGAAGAGGATGATGTCGCCGCCGGCCGCCTGGACGTCCTCGATGACCTTCTTCAGCCGCTCCTCGAACTGTCCGCGGTACTGGGCCCCGGCCACCATGCCCGACAGGTCCAGCGAGACGACCCGCTTGTCCTTCAGTGTGTCGGGGACCTCACCGGCGACGATGCGCTGGGCGAGTCCTTCCACGATGGCGGTCTTGCCCACGCCGGGCTCCCCGATCAGCACGGGGTTGTTCTTGGTGCGCCGGGAGAGGATCTCGACGGTCTGCTCGATCTCCTCGCTCCGCCCGACGACCGGGTCGAGCCTGCCCGCCTTGGCTTCCTCGGTCAGGTCGCGGCCGAACTCGTCCAGGGTGGTGGCCGGCGTCTTGCGCTCGGCGGGGGCGGCCTCGGAGCGTGCCGCCGACTGTTCAGCGATGCCGGCCAGGCGCCGGGTGTCCAGACCCTCCGCCCGCAGCATCCGGGCGGCGCCCGTGTCGCTGTCGCCGATCAGGGCGCCGAGGATGTGCTCGGGGCCGATGTAGGACACGCCGGCCGCCTGGGACTGGGCGTAGGCGGCGCCGAGGGTGCGCTTGGCCGCCGGGGTCAGGCCGGGTTGCGCGGACGGCTCGCCTGACTCGCGGGGCAGGATCTTGGCCAGCTCCGCGGCGAGCGCGTCGGGGTCCATGCCGACCTGGGTGAGCAGCCGGCGTGACGGCTCCACCTGGGTGGCCGCCCAGAGCAGGTGCTCGGTGTCGAGATCGGAGGTGCCGTCCCCCAGGGCTCGCTGCGCGGCCAGATTGAGCAGTTCCTGCGACGACTCGGTCAGCAGCCGGCCGATGGGTACGCGCTGCACAGCGGGGGGCGAGGAGGCCGGCGACATACCGAAGAAACGATTCAGCAGCTCGCTGAACGGGTCCGACGAACCGAACGGTGCACCGAACGACATCGACATGACAGCTCCTGGCGCGCGAGGGGTCGGCGATCCCCGAGGGGGCGTCCGCGAGGGACGTCCGCGAAGGGGCATGCACACGGGGGCAGCCGCGTGAGAGCGGCGGAACGGAACGCTGGTGACGGGGAGGTCGCTCACGGAAAAGGTCGGCAGCACGAAAGGCCACTGGGGCCGGGGTCCCACGGGGTCCTTAATCACTCAACCCCTGTGCGGACGGCACCGCAAGCGGAGGGGGCGGGCGGGAGGTCGTCGAGAAAGCTCACGGTCGGCACGTGGAAGAGGCAACCGGTGACCGCGACCGAGAAGTCGAGAATCCGGTCGTGCCGTCCCGGCCCGCGGCCGAGGAACATATTCCGCAGCATCTCCTCCGTGACGTCCGGCGTACGGGCGTAACCGATGAAGTAGGTGCCGAACTCGGCTCTTCCGACACTGCCGAACGGCATGTTCTCCCGTACTATCTTGCGCTCGTCCCCTTTCTCGTCGGTGACGGTGTTCAGCGCGACATGGGAGTCCACGGGCTTGGTCTCGTCGGGGAGTTCTATGTTGGCCAGTTTGGTACGCCCGATCACCCTTTCCTGCTCCTCGGTCGGCAGCGAGTCCCAGGCCGTCATGTCGTGCAGGTATTTCTGGACCGTCACGTAGCTGCCACCGGCGAATTCCGGGTCCTCGTCCCCGACGAACACCGCGTCGGCCGCCGGCTGCCCCTCGGGGTTCTCACTGCCGTCCACGAAACCGAGCAGATCGCGTTCGTCGAAGAACTTGAAGCCATGCACTTCGTCGGCCACCGTGGCCGCGCCGTCGAGACCCTCTCCCAGCCGCCGGGCCAGTTCGAAGCAGAGGTCCATGCGCTGGGAGCGGACGTGGAAGAGGAGGTCGCCGGGGGTGGCGGGGGCCCGGTGCCGGGGCCCCGCCAGCTCGACGAAGGGGTGCAGGTCGCGGGGCCGGGGCCCGCTGAACAGCCAGTCCCAGGCCGTCGAGCCGATGCCGACGACGCAGCTCAGCTCCTCGGCGGGCTCACGGAAGGCGACCGAGCGGCGCAGGGCGGAGACGTCCTCCAACAGGTCCCGGACCCGGCCCTTACCCCCTGGTGCGAGCGTGACCACCAGGAACACGGCGGCCCTGGCAGGCGGAACGATGACGGGCTGCGGCTCGGACACGGGGCATCCGCCTCCTGAGATGTCTTCCGCACCAGCATCGCGCGCCTCGGCCCGCACGGCAGGTCGTACGACCTCCAGGGCGGGGTGCCGGGTGTGGAGAGACGCCGTGTCAGTACAGCACCGGCAGGTCGCCGGGCCGTACCCGCAGGGTCACGGGGAGGGTGGCGTCCACCTCGCCGTCGGCGCCGTAGGGGACCGGCCGGTCGGCCTCGATGCGCAGTTCCCGGCCGCGCAGGACACGCACTTCGGGACGGCGGACGTGCCCACCGGTCTTCAGCTCGTTCATCAGGGCGAAAAACAGCCGGCGCGGGGCCTCGCGGATCATCACGACATCCAGCAGCCCGTCGTCGACGCGCGCGTCGGGGGCGATGAGGCGGCCGGAGCCGTAGTAGGGGGAGTTGGCCGCGACGACGGTGTAACCGCGGTGGGTGTGTTCCTCGCCGTCGACGGTGACGCGGTAGTCGGCCGGCCGCCAGGTGGTGACGGCGCGCAGGCCGCCGGCGTAGTAGGAGGCGGCGCCGCGCAGCAGACGCGCGTTGTTGGCGTGCCGGTTGGCCAGCGCGTCGACCCCGGCGTACACGCTGCCCAGCACCACGGTGCGCGGGTGGACCGCCGACTCCACCTCGATGGTGTCGACGGGCCGTGGCTCGGCGTGCAGCAGGATGTCCGCGAGCGCCTCGGGGCCGGCGGGCAGGCCGAGCGCGCGGGCGAAGTCGTTGCCGCGTCCGGCCGGTACGAGACCGAGGACGGTGCCGGTGCCGCTGAGCGCGCCGCCGATGCCCCCGGCGATGCCGTCGCCGCCCACGGCCAGGACGATCCGGCCGCGCTCGCCGGCCTTGCGGGCGATGTCCTGGGCGTGGGTGAGGCTGTGGCTGTACTCGGTCTCCAGCCCGGCGCCGGCCCCGCGGAGCAGCCGGGCCAGCTGGAGCAGGGTCGCCGCCCCGGTCGAGCCGCCCGCTGTGGGGTTGACGACGGCGGTGAAGTGGCGCATCGGTGTGCCTCCGGGGCAGGCGGTCGGATCGGTGGGTCAGTCGGTGGGCAGCAGGACACCGGGGTTGAGCAGCCCCTCGGGGTCCAGGCGGCGCTTGACGGCGCGCAGGGCCGCGATGCCGAGCGGACCGGCCTCGCGGACGTACCAGTCGCGGTGGTCGGTGCCGACCCCGTGGTGGTGGGAGATGGTGCCGCCGGCGGCCAGTACGGCCTCGTTCGCCGCGTGCTTGGCGGGCGTCCAGTGGGCCACCGGGTCCTCGCCCTGGGCGCTGACGACGGTGAAGTACAGCGAGGCGCCGTTCTCGTACACGTGGGAGATGTGGCACATGACCAGGGGCGGGGTGCCGGCCTCGGTGAGGGTGTCCGTCAGCGCGCTGCGGACGGCCGTGTACAGGTCGGGGATGCGGGACCAGAAGGCCGCGGTCTCCAATGTCTCGGCGAAGGCGCCCACGTCGAGCAGGGCGTCGCGCAGGTAGGGCGCGGAGTAGCGGCCGTGCGCCCAGCGTTCGCCGGGCTCGGTGCCCGCCAGGGTGCCGCCGCAGTCCGTCAGGACGGCCGCCGCCCGCTCCCGGCGGTGCGCGGTGTCCTCGGCCGTGCCCTCGTACCCGGCGATGGCCAGGCATCCGGCGCCGCCCTGCGCCAGGTCGGCGCCGATCGCGTCGGGCTGGGCGAGGCCGATGAGCGTCTCGGTCTCGTCGGACAGGCGCAGCACTGTCGGCCGGGGACCGTCCTGGGCGAGCCGGCGCAGTGCGGCGGCGCCCTCCTCGAAGGAGCCGAAGCGCCAGCCCTCGTACACGCGCGACTCGGGCAGCGGGCGGATGCGTACGGTGACCGAGGTGATGACACCGAAGGCGCCCTCCGAGCCGAGGATCAGCTGGCGCAGGTCGGGGCCGGCGGCGGAGCGCGGGGCCCGGCCCGTCTCCAGGGTGCCCTCGGGGGTGGCGACGGTCAGTGCGAGGACCATCTCGTCGAAGCGGCCGTATCCGGCGGACGCCTGTCCGCTGGAGCGGGCGGCTGCGAAGCCGCCGATGGTGGCCCATTCGAAGGACTGCGGGAAGTGGCCGAGGGTGTAGCCCTGTTCGGCGAGGAGGGCTTCCGCCTCGGGCGCGCGCAGGCCGGGCTGGAGGACGGCGGTGCGGGAGACGGGGTCCAGTTCCAGCAGGCCGTTCATGCGTCGCAGGTCCAGGGCGACGAACGCGCCGCGCTGCGGGGCGAGTCCGCCGACCACGGAGGTGCCGCCGCCGAACGGCACGACGGCCAGGCGGTGCGCGGCACAGGCCCGCAGGACGGCGAGGACCTCGTCGTGGCCGGCGGGCAGGACGACGGCCTGCGGGACGTCGCTGAAGTCGGCGGCACGGATGCGCAGCAGGTCGGGGGTGGACTTGCCGCGGGTGCGCCGGATCCGGCTCTCGGCGTCCGTGCGGACGTGCTCGTCACCGCCGACGGCTTCGGCGAGCGCCTTCAGTGCGGCGGGGTCGGGCGCGGCGTCGGGCAGGCGGAGGTCCTGGAGGGCGAGCGCGGGGGCGCTGCGCGGCTTGACGCCGAGCAGGTCGCGCAGCAGACCGGTCACCGAGTCGGGCAGCGGTGCCGCCTTCGCCGGGTCGCCCCAGCCGTTCCACAGCATGTCCATTGAACGGTCGTCCTCACAGGTCGGTGTGCTCGGTTCGCGCGGCTCGGCTGCCGTCCCGGCGGCCGGACCGCTTCCGTCCCGGCCCCGGGGCGTTACACTGTGACACATGACGCCTATTCGTCACAACGGTTCGGACAGCGATTCCGTGCTCGACGCGGCACGCGACTGTGTGCTCGCCGTCGGGGTACGGCGCACCACCCTCGCCGACGTCGCCCGCCGTGCCGGGGTCTCCCGGATGACGCTGTACCGGCGCTGGCCCGACCTGCAGACCCTTGTGGGCGATCTGATGACCCGGGAGTGGATCGGCGTGGCCTCCCGGGCCATACCGGCACCCACGCCCGGTGTCGGCACGCGCGCCCGGATCGTGGACGGACTGGTCGCCGGGGTCGAGGCGTTCCGCTCGCACCCCCTCTTCCGCAAGATCGTCGACGTCGACCCGGAACTGCTCCTGCCGTATGTGCTGGACCGGCGCGGCGCGAGCCAGGAGGCGCTGCTGGCGCTGCTGGGCGACGCGCTGCGCGAGGGCCACGCGGACGGGTCCGTGCGGCCCGGCCACACCGAACGGCAAGCGCGCGCCCTGCTGCTGACCGTGCAGTCCTTCACCCTGTCCCTGCGCACCATGACCGACGAGGACGATCCGGAGCTGGACTCCGGCGCGTTCCTCGGTGAGCTGCGCACCCTTCTGGAGAGGACCCTGACGCCATGAGCCACACCGAGGCCGCGCCCGGCTCGTCCCTCAGCGCACACCGGCGCGGCCGGGAACTGGCCGAGGCCACGGACGGCCGGGTGGCCGACGTCCTGGTCGTCGGGCTCGGCGCCACGGGCGCCGGAGCCGCGCTGGACGCGGCGGCCCGCGGACTGGACGTCGTCGCGGTGGACGCCCACGACCTGGCCTTCGGCACCTCCCGCTGGAGCTCGAAGCTGATCCACGGCGGGCTGCGCTATCTCGCCTCGGCTCAGTTCGACGTCGCCCACGAGAGCGCGGTCGAGCGGGGGGTGCTGATGACCCGCACCGCCCCGCACCTGGTGGCCGCCCAGCCGTTCGTGCTGCCGCTGACCCCGCTGGTGTCCCGGGCGCAGGCCTCGCTGGCCTGGGCCGGGTTCCGGGCCGGCGACATGCTGCGGCTGGCTGCCCGTACCCCCCGCCAGGTCCTGCCCGCTCCGCGCCGGCTGTCGGCGACGGAGGCCCGGCACCTCGCGCCCTCGGTCCGCGCGTCCGGGCTGCGCGGCGGTCTGCTGTCCTGGGACGGCAAGGTGACCGACGACGCGCGCCTGGTGACCGCCCTGGCCCGGACGGCCGCCGCCCGCGGCGCCCGGGTGCTGACCCGGGTACGGGCCCTGGAGCTGACCGGTTCGGGGGCCCGGATCCGTGACGAGGTCACGGGCGAGGAGGCCGAGATCAGGGCACGGGCCGTGATCAACGCCACCGGGGTGTGGGCGGGCGAGCTCGCCGACGGCATCCGGATCCGCCCGTCGCGCGGTACCCATCTGGTCCTGCGCTCGGAGCGGCTCGGTGCCCTGCCGGCCGGCGTGCACGTCCCGATCCCCGGCGAGACCAACCGTTTCGTGCTCGTCCTGCCGCAGGGCGACGGGCGGGTCTACGTCGGGCTCACCGACGAGCCGGTCGACGGCGGGATCCCGGACGTGCCGGAGGTCCCCGAGACCGACATCGGTTTCCTGCTGGACGTGCTGGGCTCGGTCCTGGACACCCCCGTCTCCCGGGACGAGGTGGTCGGCGCCTTCGCCGGGCTGCGCCCGCTGCTGGACACCTCCGCGCACGACGGCCGGGACGGCGAGCCGACGCGCACCTCGGACGTCTCGCGCCGGCACGCGGTGCTGACCTCGCCCGACGGTGTCATCACCGTGGTCGGCGGCAAGCTCACCACCTACCGGCGCATGGCGCAGGACGCCGTGGACGCCGCGGCCGGGGTGAGGGGGCTGCGCACCGGCCCCTCCCCCACCGCCGCCCTGCCCCTGATCGGCGCCGCCGCCCCCGGACGGCTGCGCGCCCTGCCCGTGCCCGGCCGGCTGGTCCGCCGCTACGGCACCGAGGCCGTGGCGGTGCACACCCTCGCGGCCGAGGACCCGGCCCTGGCGGAGCCGGTGCTGCCCGGCCACCCCGTCACCCGTGCCGAACTGCTGTGGGCGGTGCGGCACGAGGGGGCACTGGACGAGTCGGACCTCCTGGACCGCCGCACCCGCATCGGCCTGGTCCCCGAGGACCGGGCCGAGGCCCTGCCCGTCGCCCGGGAGATGCTCAACCGGGCGGCGCCCACCCGCTGCTGAGTGCCGACGGCCACCCGCTGCCCGGCGGCGGGGCCGCGCCCGGCGGC
>NZ_WWJT01000194.1 GCF_009865385.1 Streptomyces sp. SID486
GGCCACGAGATGAGCCACGGTGTCACCTCCAACACCGCGGGGCTGGAGTACTCGGGCGAGTCCGGCGGCCTGAACGAGGCCACCAGCGACATCTTCGGCACCGGTGTCGAGTTCTTCGCGAACAACTCCTCCGACGTCGGTGACTACCTCATCGGCGAGAAGATCGACATCAACGGCGACGGCACCCCGCTGCGCTACATGGACAAGCCCAGCAAGGACGGCGGCTCCGCCGACTACTGGTCGGCGGACGTCGGCGACAAGGACGTGCACTACTCGTCCGGCGTCGCGAACCACTTCTTCTACCTCCTCGCTGAGGGCAGCGGCGCCAAGACGGTCAACGACGTCTCCTACGACTCGCCCACCCACGACGGTTCGAAGGTCACCGGCATCGGCCGCGACAAGGCCCTGCAGATCTGGTACAAGGCGCTGACGACGTACTTCACGTCGACGACCGACTACAAGGCGGCCCGCGAAGGCACCCTGAAGGCCGCATCGGACCTCTACGGCGCCGACAGCACGGAGTACAAGACGGTCGCCGCGGCCTGGACCGCGGTCAACGTCGGCTGACGTCCGCACCACCACGACCGGGGGCGGCACCAGGGATCCTGGTGCCGCCCCCGGCCACGCCCGCAGACCGCATCGGCGCATGGCACGGCGCCCTTTCGGCCACCCCGGCCGACCGGAGAGACCGCCACGGCGCGGAGTCCGACGGGGCGCTCATGACCACGTCGGCGCGGGCGTGCCGCAGATGTGCCGGGTGAATTGCGGGAAAAGTCGTGACCTGCGGCTGATTTGCAAGTTGAGCGGGGCAGTCGTCCGGGCGAGGCGGGTGCTCCTCTCGCCGGGACGGCGTCCGTTCCGTGTGGGGTCCGTCCCCACCTTGCCTTGAAAGTGAGTTGTGATCACCATGAAGAAGACGCTTGCGGTCGTTGCCACTGCCGGTGCCGTAGTGATGGGCGGAGCGGGCCTCGCGGCCGCTGACGCCGGTGCTCAGGGTGCCGCGCTGAACTCGCCCGGTGTCGTCTCCGGCAACGCCGTACAGGTCCCGGTCCACATCCCGGTCAACGTCTGCGGCAACAGCGTGAACGTCATCGGCCTGCTCAACCCGGCCTTCGGCAACACCTGCGTCAACGACTGATCCGATCCCGCGCGGCGAGAGCCGTGAGGGTACGGGCACGTCCCGCTGAGTGTGGCGGCGGTCTTCCTCCCCGGCCGCCACACTCGCACCGACCGACCGCCGCACACGTACCGACGGCCGCCGCCCTCGCACCGACCGGCCGCCGCCCTCGCTTCGACCGGCCGCACCCCTCGTACCGACGGCCGCACCTCCGCCCGGTGACTACCGCCGAGGTTTACCGGACCTCAACCCCCGGGTGGACGTGCCGCGTACGAGACCTTCGTAACGTATCGACCCGTCACGAACGGTCCGCAGGAGTCGGGTGTGTACCACACCCGCCCGCGCAGTCAACCGGGGGTACTTCCCATGCGCATCGCCAAGCCACGCGTCCTCGCCGCCACGCTCGCCGTCGCGGCGGCGGTGCTCACGCCCGCCGTCACCGCGGGGGCCGCCCACGCGGTCGCCCCCTGCGGCAAGAAGGCCGCCGACAAGGACGGCAGTTCCTGGCACGCCACCGCCAACGGCGCCAACATGCGCTCGGGTTCGAGCACCGGATGCTCCATCAACGGACTGGCCGCGCGCGGCGACGTGCTCGACTACCACTGCTACACCTGGGGCCCCTGGCAGGGGGAGCAGCGCTACGCCTGGACGTACGCGCGCAACACCCGCACCGGGGTGGAAGGGTGGCTGCGGACCGACACCATGAGCGACTTCGGCAGCGACGTGTACTGCGGCTTCTGAGAGACGGGCCGCCCGGTCCGGCGGACGCGGAGGCCCTAGCTGCCGTAGGGGACCCAGGCACGGTTGCCCGCGTCGTCCGTGCCGTACCAGTAGCGCGGCATCCCCTTGATGCCGGTGGTGTGGAACGGCCGGCCGTGGTCGTCGATGCGGACGGTGCCGGTGCGGCCCTGGGAGGACCAGTCGAGTTCGAGGTACCAACGGGCGTCGTAGGCCAGCGTGGTCGCGTCGACCAGCAGCACCTCGGGGTCCTCGGCGGAGACCCGGTACGGGAAGTGCACGGCCGGGATCGTGTGTTCGCTGTCCGCGCCGTCCTTCGGCCGGGCGATGGGGCGGTCGACGTCCAGGTCCACGGTGAAGCGACTGGGCGTGAGCTCGCCACCGCACCCCTGGTCCATGGCGTACGCGTTCCCCGCGGCCGGAGTGCCGCGGCTCACGATGCGGACGCGGAGCGCCTCCAGGACCACGGCCGTGGACGACCTCCCCTGCACCGAGATCTGCACCATGGTCTGCCGCCCGTGTACCGCTCCCTGTGTGGCCGCCCACGCCCCGGCGTCCTGCTGGACCGGCGGCGGAGGCACCTGCGAGGGCGGCAGGTCGATGGCGTAGTCGTGGCCGCAGCCCATGTTCCAGACCTGGGAGTCGGCGCTCCAGGCGAGGGGCGGGGGCAGTTCGCCGGCCGGCTCGGTGCCCGAGGAGGGGGCGCTGCCGGCGGCGGACGGGCCGAGGACCTGCTTCCGGGGGCGGGGCGACGCGGAGGCGCGGGAGGAGGAAGGGGAAGGGGAGAGGGAGGCCGACACGGAGGCCGAAGGCCGCACCGGGCGGTGGGGTGTGCCGGTGGCGGTCGTCCGGAGGCCCCGGGCGCGATGGACGTCCGCCTCGGGGGAGCGGTCGTCCGGCAGGACGGACTTGATGGCCGAGGTGGCGAGCAGCGCGCAGACGACGGCGGTCGACGCGAGGACCCGTCGGCGGCGGTACCAGGGCCGCGGAGCGGGTAAGGGCTCGGGATCGTCCGGGTCGGCAGTGTCCGGCTCGGCCGTGGCCGGGTCGGGCCTGTCGGCGGGCTGCCTCGCGGGTCCGTCCGTCTCGCCGGGCACCTCGCTCGCGTCCGTTGGGGAAGCCGACGCCGGCGCAGCTTCTGACGCCGACGCCGCCCCTGACGCCGACATCGCCCCCGCCGTCGCCCCCGACCTCGGCGCCGGTTCCGGAACCACCGCCTCCGCCGGGCCGGCCGTACGGACCCGCTGCCGAGCCGCCACCGCGGCCAGCCACAGCCGGTGCAGCTCCAGCCGCTCCGCCGGTGTCGCCTGGCAGAAGGCCGCGAGCCGCTCCACGGGCGCGAAGTCCTGGGGCACCGCCTCACCCGCGCAGTACCGGTGCAGCGTGGAGGTGTTCATGCTGAGGCGGCGGGCCAGGGAGCCGTAGCTCCGGTCCGTGCGGTCCTTCAGCCGACGCAGCAGCGCCGCGAACTCCTCGACATCGTCTCGACTCGACACCGTTCCCCCGTCGTCCGCCCGCGATCCCGTATCCCAGGCACACATGTACCTGCACGTCAGATGGGCTGGGATGGTTCCACCGTCGGCGGATGTGCGGCAGTCGTTGCACCGCCCCGGGTGACCGGCGATGCTCTTGGTGTCGCACCGACCCGGGCCGGACCGGCCGCGTGGCGTCGGGCGGCGTCCGACACGCATGCACTGTGCTCATGCGTTCACCGCACCTATTCACGGGGGACACCCATGCCCAAGCGCACCCGATCAGGCGCGCTCCTCGCAGTCGCCGCCGCGGGGCTGACCGTGGCGCTGGCGGGACCGGCCACGGCCGCCCCGCGGGCGCCCGGCTTCCTCACGGCCGCCGACCTGCCACCGCATCCCACCTCGTCCTGGACGGCCGGCAGGGTCACGGCCGGCGTGCCCGAGGGGACGACCTGGGACACCTGCCTCAGGGCGCTGCCGGGCAGCGGCCCTGCCTGGCACCGCGATTTCGGCACCGACCTCGACACGAACGCCCGGCAGATCACCGTCGTACTGCCCGGATCCCGTGCGGCGCAGCAGCTGACCTCGCGGCTGAACCAGGACATCAGGTCCTGCGCGGCCCGCATCGAGCAGCACGACCCGGACACCGAGGCCACCGGCAAGGACTTCGGGAAGCTGTCCGTCGAGGAGGGCGCCCACGTCTACGGCGTCCACACCGGGACCTCCTGGGGCGCGAGCGACGTCCGCCTGCTGTCCGTCGGCCGGGACGGCCGCACCGTCACGGTGGTCGACTGGGCTCAGCTCGGCGGCTTCGACGGTGCGCCGGTGAAGGCGTTCAAGAAGACGGCCGTCAGGGCCGTGACGAAGCTCCGCTGACCACGCGGCCAGGGCCGCCCTCCCGTCACGGGGGTCGGGAGGGCGGCCCGTCACCGACGACCTCGGTCCAGCCCGACCATTTGCTCACTCGGATACGGAGAACAGAGATGAACACCAAGACCCGCAGCGCACTCACCGCCGGCGTCCTCGCCGTGGCCCTCGGCTTCGGCGCGGTCCAGGCCGCCGCCGGAACCCCGCGCAGCGTCAGCGGCAAGCCGTCCGACAACATCACCCGCATCGCGGACTTCTACGGCGCCTACATCGACGCGGTGACCGACGAGGACAGCGGCCGCCTCGGTGAGGCCCTGCGCAGCCACTACCTCACCGCCGGCTTCCAGAAGGAACTGAACGCCTGGGAGGAGAAGAACCACGCCAACGGTGTCCTGCGCGCCCAGAACGTGCCCCTCGCCTGGAAGGTCACCGACAACGGCACCGCCGACCACACGGAGGCGGTGGTCACGCTCACGTGGAGCAAGTCCAGCACGACCACGCTCGTCGTCGACATGACCCGCGGCAGCCACAAGATCTTCCACATCGGGGACAAGGGCGTCGGCGGGAAGTGACCGCCGTGGCGCCGGCGGCAGGGGGCGAGGGGGACGACCGGCCGGCCGTGCGGAACAGTGCGGAACACGCGGGGCCGCCGGTCACCCGTGGAGCGAGCGGCCTCCAGGGCTGTCGCCCCTGAAACGCTGGCCCGCGGCGATCTCGTCGCCCACCACCGACCAGACCGTCTCGTCGTGCCGGAAAGGAAGCGGGTCGAGCCTGTTCGTCTCCAGACGGACACGCTCGACCTCGCGTTCCAGGCGCTCGAAGTCGGCCTCCTCGTCGTCGGTGTCGCCGCCGAAGGTGAACTCGTCGAGCACGCGCTGGAATCCGACGGTGACCTGGACGAGGGAGGAGACGTCGGCGTGGAGTTCCTGCACGCTCTCCTCGTCGGCGTCGAAGGCGTACACCTTGCCGGAACCGGGGTCGAGGGCGAGATGGGCGTTGAGCAGCCAGCCGATGACGGGCCAGTCGCCGGCGCCCGCCGACACGTCCGCGTAGTCCCCGGCGTCGACGACGTCCCCGACGACGGGCAGTGCTCCGGTGTCGTCGTCCGGCTCGCGCAGCGTGAGCGTGCCGGTGGGGACGCCGACCGTCTGCAGGAGGCGGGCGCCCTCGGTGCCCGCGGCGCAGGGCGGGAACGCGGTGGCGGGCAGGGTCGCGAGCCGCTCCTCGCCGAAGACGTCGGCGAGTCGGCTGCGGGTGATGTCGAAAAGCACTGCCGGAACTCCGAACTCCCGGCGGGGCGGGCGCCGTGGGACCCTCAGTGTACGGACGCGACCACGACGACGGCGTCGCGGATCACGACCGTGCCCGTGTGATCACGGAGTGAGCGTCGCCGGGCCCCGGTGACACCAGAGCCCCGTGGCGGCCCCGCCCCACCCCCTCAGGCGCGGCAGCGCAGCATCTCCAGCGGCGGATTGGCGTGGAAGTCGGCCCAGAAGTCCGCACCGAACTCGCGCATGCCGGCCTCCGACACCGTCAGCGGAACCCAGGTCACGTCGCTGAAACCGGCGGCCCGCAGACACTGCTCGTAGACCTCGCGCCGCGGGCGGTTGGCAACGAAGGAGACCGGCGGGTCCAGCAGCGCCGTGGTCCGCACCTTCGGTCCCGTCTGCGCCTGCTCGCCGGTGAGTTCGCTGCGGAACCCGTACCGGTCCGGGGGCGGTCCGTCGAAGCGGAAGTCGGGGGACTGGTTGAGCACGAAGAACTCACCGCCTGGCTTCAGACTCCGGTGCGCGTTGCGACACATCTGTTCCGCCGTGGCGATGTCATCCGCGTAGTTGATCAACTGGACGGCCAAGGCGATGTCGAAACGGTCCTCGACGCTGCGCAGCCGGGACGCGTCGCCCACCTCGTAGCGCGCACCCAGCGGCTCGCGCTCCTCCAACGCCTGCGCCACGCCGATCATTTCGCGGGAGATGTCGATGCCGAGCACGTCCGCGGCACCTCGGCGCCTGAACTCCCGGCTGTAGAAGCCGGTGCCGCAGGCGAGGTCGAGGACCGACTTGCCGCGCACGTCCCCGACCATGGCCAGGAAACTGGGTACCACCGCGTACCGTTCCAGCGGCAGAGCCTTGAACCCCTCGAACGCCTCACCGATCTCGTCGTACTGCTGCTCGCTCACTACGCCGTCCTCCCCGTGCTCCGACATGGTGCGGGCCGGGCCTGGCGCCCTCCGTGGGCTGCCCTCGGCCTGCGATCGGCAGTCTCCACGAAGCCGGGCGGGCCGTCGTACTGGCGGAAGCCACAAAGATCGGGAGGTCCCGGTGGTCACCCGTACAGGCGGGTGCGCCGGTCCGCCCTGTCGGCCTTGGGGGTGCTGCGCAGTTGGGCCGGATGCCGCGTCCGGATGCGCTCCGCAGCCGCTTCGTCACAAGATCCTGACCATGTGGATGCTCTCGGTGACCCCGTCCTGTCGTCGGCCGGTGCGGCGCGGCGGTGCGCGTCATGCCATATCCGCGGCCCTTGTCTGCGGCGTCCTGCTGGCCGGGGCCACGGCCTGCGGCCAGGGCGCGGAGCGGAAGGTCTCCGGCGGTGCGCCCGGCGCGGCCTCCGCCTATCCCGGTGAGGCCGTGGGCTTGCGCCTGCCGGGCGTGGGGGACCGCATGTGGAGCCAGGTGCCGGCCGGCACCGGTCAGGCGGTGGTCGTGTACGGCGAACGCCCCGATTCCCCGGACAGCCTCGTCGTGCTCTACGAGAAGCGGGAATCGACGTGGGTGCGGTCGGCGAGCTGGTCCGGACACAACGGCAGGCTGGGCTGGACGGAGGACCACCGCATCGACGACGAACGCAGTCCTGTCGGCGTGTTCACGCTCACCGACGCGGGAGGCTCCCTCGCCGACCCCGGCAGCCGGCTGAGGTACTGGTACGACGACCACGCCTACGTGACCATGCTGCCCCCTGGCCAGGCCCACACCCATGACTTCGACTACGTCATCGCCATCGACTACAACCGGCTCCAAGGCGCGCCGCCGTTCGACTGGAGCCGCCCCGAAGGGGTGGAGAGGGGTGGCGGGATATGGCTCCACGAAGACCACGGTGACGGCACCTCGGCATGCGTCACCGTCCCCGAGTCCGGCATGAAGACCCTGCTGCGCACCCTGGACCCGGCGCGGCAGCCCGTCGTCGTGATGGGGGACCGCGAACACCTCGCGTCCTGAAGCCGGGCTGTGCCCGGACCTGCCCGGCCTGCCTTGACCTGCCCGGCCTGCCCCGACCTGCCCGGTCCGGGCCGATGCGCACCGCGACGTCCCGTGGCGGAGCGTGGCGACCCGGCCGGGCCGTCACGGCGCCTCCGGGACCGGCCGCGACCTCCCGAAGGGGCGGTTTTCGCGGAAAAGCGGGTGACGCAGCCCATAGGGGCCATATCACGTCCTAAGCGGGGCCGTACCCCGCGCACCGCTGCGGCCAGCCCGCCAAGCCCCGGAATGACCGATTTATGAACTCTCTACTGCTCGGGATAGTACGTCACATTCTTGCCCGGGCCCGGGCGGGCCGCTAACCATGTTGTCCGTTGCCGCAAGCCGCAGGGCCGGTCGGGCGCCGGAGCGCCTCACGTACCCCGCAGCCGTGCAGCACAGGGCCGCCCCGACGCCCTGCGGGCCGCGACCGGTGAATCCGGCCGGCGCCTCGAAAGACGTCCTACAGGAGAGACCCTTCCTCATGACTGCGATCACCACCCCCCGCCGCCTCGCCCGCCTGCGCTCCCTCGCCCTGACCGGCATCGCCACGACCGGCGCCGCGGCCGCCGCCATCACCCTGATGCCGGCCTCCGCACACGCCGCCGAGGCACCGCGCACCGCCCACAGCGTCACCGCCCCCGCGCAGGACACCCACACCGGCTCCGGTGCCGCCGGCGCCACGAACAGCCTGGACGGCTGGATCAAGAAGTCGCTGGCCATCATGAAGGCCCAGGGCATCCCCGGCAGCTACGAGGGCCTGCACCGCAACATCATGCGTGAGTCCGGCGGCAACCCCAGCGCCCAGAACAACTGGGACGTCAACGCGCAGAAGGGCATTCCCTCCAAGGGCCTGCTGCAGGTGATCGACCCCACCTTCAACGCGTACCACGTCGCCGGCACCGCGCACAGCGTCACCGACCCGGTCGCGAACATCACCGCCGCCGCCAACTACGCCGCGCACCGCTACGGCTCGATCGACAACGTCAACTCCGCGTACTGAGCGGCCGGCCGACCCGACACGCGGGGCGGTGACACTCCCGCCCCGGCCGCCGGCCCACCGGCACGCTCCCCGGCCCGTCAGAAGACCCGGATCGGGATCTCGGCGGGGTCGGTGAGCAGATCGAAGATCTCCTCGTCCAGCCGGACCAGCGTCACGGAGGCGCCGGCCATGTCCAGCGAGGTGCAGTACTCACCCACGTAACTGCGCCCGACCTCGATGCCGCGCTCGGCCAGCTGCTTGTGAGCCAGTCCGTACACCAGGTACAGCTCGCCGATCGGCGTGCCGCCGAGGCCGTTGACCATCAGTGCCACGCGGTCACCTGAGGAGAACGGCAGGTCGTCCACGACCGCGCTGACCAGCTCGCGCACCAGCGCGTCCGCCGGCTGCAGTTTCTCGCGCCTGCGGCCCGGCTCGCCGTGGATGCCCACGCCGATCTCCACGGCGTCCGCCGGCAGGTCGAACAGCGGTGAACCCTTCGCCGGCGGCGTGCAGGCGGTCAGCGCCATGCCCATGGTGCGGGTGACGGAGTTGACCTTCTCCCCGATCCGGTACACCTCGTCGAGATCCGCGCCCCGCTCGGCGGCCGCACCGACGGCCTTCATCACGAAGAAGTTCCCGGCCACCCCGCGCCGGCCGACGGTGAAGGTCGAGTCCTGTACGGCGACGTCGTCGTCGATGAAGAGAGTACGGACGGTCACCCCCTCGGCCTGGGACAGCTCCTCCGCCATCTCGAACGCCATGCGGTCCCCGGTGTAGTTGTTGACCAGCAGCAGCACACCCTTCGGCGAAGCGACGAGTTTGACCGTCTCGTACACGGAGTCGGCGGGCGGCGCGGCGAAGACGTCCCCCGGACAGGCGGCGTCGAGCATCCCCCTGCCGACGGTCATCACATGCGCCGGCTCGTGACCGGACCCCGACCCCTGCACGATCGAGACCTTGTTCCGCTGCGGGGCGTCCGAGCGCATGATCAGGTTGTACTCGGGCACGTACTTCAGCGTGCCGGGGTTGGCCAGCGCCAGTCCCTCCAGCATCTGCGCGACGTAGTCCTTCGGGTCGTTGACGAACTTCTTCATGCCGTGACTCCTCCCGGTCCTGCCGGGCCCGGGCGCCCGGACCCGGAACCCGCGGTCAG
>NZ_WWJT01000195.1 GCF_009865385.1 Streptomyces sp. SID486
CGGAACGGCTGGAGCGGGCGGAACGGCTGGAGCGGGCGGAACGGCTGGAGCGGGCGGAACGGCTGGAGCGGCCGGAACGGCTGGAGCGGCCGGAACGGCTGGAGTGGCTGGAGCGGCCGGAGCGCTCGGACGCGGTCAGAACACGGACAGGCCGGTGAGCGTGGTGAACCGGTCCAGGGCCGCGACGCCGGCCACCGAGTTGCCGCGTTCGTCCAGACCCGGGCTCCACACGCACAGCGTGCACCGCCCGGGTACGACCGCGATGATCCCGCCGCCGACCCCGCTCTTGCCGGGCAGGCCCACGCGGTAGGCGAAGTCACCGGCCGCGTCGTAGGTGCCGCAGGTCAGCATGACCGCGTTGACCTGCTTGGCCTGGCTCCGGCTGAGCAGCCGGCTGCCGTCGGCGCGGATGCCGTGCCGGGCGAGGAAGCCGGTGGCCAGGGCGAGGTCGGCGCAGGACGCGGCGATGGAGCACTGCCGGAAGTACTGGTCGAGCAGGACCGGTACGTCGTTGTCGATGTTGTCGTAGGACGCCATGAAATGGGCGAGGGCGGCGTTGCGGTCGCCGTGGGCGGTCTCGGAGGCGGCGACCTCCTGGTCGAAACCGAGGCCGGGATTGCCGCTCTCGGTGCGCAGGAAGGTCAGCAGCTCACCGGCGGCGTCCCCGGTACGGGTCTGCAGCCGGTCGGTGACGACGAGGGCGCCCGCGTTGATGAAAGGATTCCGCGGGATGCCGTTCTCGTACTCCAGCTGCACCAGCGAGTTGAACGGGTTGCCGGAGGGCTCTCGGCCCACGTGCTCCCACAGTTCGTCGCCCTCGCGGGCCAGGTCCAGGGCGAGCGTGTAGACCTTGGTGATCGACTGCGTGGAGAACGGCTGCTGCCAGTCCCCCACCCCGTACACGGTGCCGTCCAGCTCGGCGACGGCCATGCCGAAGCTGCGCGGATCGCAGGCCGCGAGGGCCGGGATGTAGTCGGCGGGCCGGCCCCGCCCGGGGGTGCGGCTGACCTCCTCGGCAATGCGCTCCAGGACCGGCAGGAAGCTGTGCGCCGACGTCGTCGTCATGATCGCCATTGTGCCTCCCGGCCGGTCCCCAGGCGTAATCGTGGGGGCTTCGCCGCAGGTCAGGCAGCCGGGGCGGCGCTGCCTGCGACGACCTCGGGACGGAGCAGGTCGGCCAGCCGTCCGGCCGGCAGCAGCCCCTTCTCCAGCACCAGTTCGGCCACACCGCGGCCGGTGGCGAGGGCCTCCTTGGCGATGTCGGTCGCGGCCGTGTAGCCGATGTGCGGATTGAGCGCGGTGACCAGGCCGATGGAGTTCTCCACGGTGGCGCGCAGCCGCTCGGTGTCGGCGGTGATGCCGGACACACAGCGCTCGGCCAGCGTGCGGCAGGCGCTCTGCAGATGCGTGATCGACTCCGACAGGGAGTGGAGGATGATCGGTTCGAAGGCGTTGAGCTGGAGCTGTCCGGCCTCCGCGGCCATGGTGATGGCGACGTCGTTGCCGATCACCTCGAAGGCGACCTGGTTGACCACCTCGGGGATGACCGGGTTGACCTTGCCCGGCATGATCGACGAACCGGCCTGCACCGGCGGCAGGTTGATCTCGCCGAGTCCCGCGCGGGGGCCGGAGGACAGCAGGCGCAGGTCGTTGCAGCTCTTGGAGAGCTTGACCGCGATCCGCTTGAGGACGCCGGACATCTGGACGAAGGCTCCGCAGTCCTGGGTGGCCTCGACCAGGTTGGCGGCCGTGACCAGGGGCAGCCCGGTGAGGGCCGACAGGTGCTTGCGCGCGGCCTCGGCGTAGCCGGCGGGGGCGTTGAGACCGGTGCCGATCGCGGTGGCGCCGAGGTTGATCTCGTGGATCAGCTCCACGGCCTCGGCGAGCCGGCTGCGGTCCTCCTCGATCATGACGGCGAAGGCGGAGAACTCCTGGCCGAGGGTCATCGGCACCGCGTCCTGCAACTGGGTACGGCCCATCTTGAGCACGTCACGGAACTCGAACGCCTTGCGGGCGAAGGCGTCCTGCAGTACGGCCATCGCCCTGAGCAGTCCGTGCACCGCGAAGACCGTGGCCACCTTGACGGCGGTCGGGTAGACGTCGTTGGTCGACTGGCCGAGGTTGACGTCCTCGTTGGGGTGCAGGTGCGCGTACTGCCCCTTGGCGTGGCCGAGCAGTTCCAGCGCGCGGTTCGCCACGACCTCGTTGGCGTTCATGTTCGTGGACGTGCCGGCACCGCCCTGGACGACGTCCACGACGAACTGGTCGTGCAGCTTGCCGGCCCGGATCTCGCGGCAGGCGGCGGTGATCGCGGCGGCCTTCACCGGATCCAGCAGACCGAGTTCCTCGTTGGCGAGGGCGGCGGCCTCCTTCACGGCGGCCAGGGCCTCGATCAGGTGCGGGTGGGCGGAGATCGGGATGCCGGTGATGGGGAAGTTCTCTCGCGCGCGCAGGGTGTGGATGCCCCAGTACGCGTCGGCGGGTACGTCGCGGTCGCCGAGCAGGTCGTGCTCGCTGCGGGTGGCGGCGGTCATGAGGTTCGGGCCTCTTTCCGAGGTGCGGGGGGACAGCCCCCTTGGAGGGGGACTACGCGCAGGCGGTGAGCGACTCGGGGTCCAGGGCGCGCACCGGCCGTACGCATCCCACCGGCCGCCCGCCTCCGAGCAGCGGCTCCCCGGCGAACCCGGTCAGCAGCGCGGGATCCACTCCCGCGCGCGCGAGGGCGGCCGCCGCGACCGGTATGCGGGCGCGGTTCGCCCCGTCGGCTATCTTCACGGCGACGGCGCTGCCGTCGGGCAGCGCGGCGACCTGCACGCCCTCGAAGCCGTCCTTGGCGAGCAGCCCGGGCACGGCCCGCATCAGCGCGGCGACGTCCCGGCCGGATCCGGAGGCCATCTCGGCGTGCTCGCGCATCGCGTCGGCGACCCGTGCCTCGGGAGTGCCGGGGGCGGCGGTGGTGATCCGGGCGAGGGCACGGGCGAGGCCGTGCAGGGAGACGGAGAACAGCGGGGCGCCGCAGCCGTCCACGGTGACCCGGGCGATGCGCTGGCCGGTCAGTTCCTCGACGGTCGCGGCGACGGCCCGCTGGAGCGGGTGTGCGGGGTCCAGGTAGTCGTCCAGGGTCCAGCCGTTGAGCCGGGCGGTCCACAGCATGGCGGCGTGCTTGCCGGAGCAGTTCTGGGCGAGGCGGGAGGGCTGCCGGTCCGCGCGGACCCAGCCGTCGCGGACGACCGGGTCGTACGGCATGTCGGGCACGTTGCGCAGGTCGTCCTCGGCGAGGCCGGCGAGTTCGAGGATGCGCCGGGTGCCGGCGAGGTGGCGCTCCTCGCCCGAGTGGCTCGCGGCCGCCAGCGACAGCAGCTCGCCGTCGAGCGGCAGCCCGGCCCGCAGCATGGCCACGGCCTGGAGGGGCTTGAGGGCCGAGCGCGGGTAGAAGGCGGCCTCGATGTCGCCGAGCTGGAGCCGGACCTTGCCGTCGGCGCCGAGGACGACGACGGAGCCGTGGTGGACGCCCTCGATCACGCCGCCGCGGACGAGGTGGGCGACGGGGGCGTGGAGGGGTTCGCGGACGACGGGGGCGTCGGCGGGGGAAACGTGGGACATCACTGCCTGCATCAGGGGGTCGGGGGCGGCCGGAACGCGGGTGACGCGTCGGGCGCCGGCGGGTGTGCTGTCCGTGCCGGCACGGACACCGGTGGGTGTACCGGTGCCGGTCACGGGGCTCGGACGCCGGCGGATGTGCCGGCGCCGGTCACGGGGGCGGGAACGCCGGTGGGCGTACCGGAGGCGCTCGCGAGGGCGGGAACGCCGGTGGGCGCGCCGGAGGCGGCGGCGCGGGTGAGCTCGCTCACGGCGCCGGTCCGCCCCGCGTCGGCTCGTCCGTCCGCTGGGGACGGACGATGTCGGTGAGGGTCGTCTCGACGCGGTCCAGATGGTGGCTCATGGCCTCCACCGCGTCCTGCTCACAGCCGTCGGCCAGCGCCTCGACGATCGCCCGGTGCTCGCGGTTGGACTGCTCACGGCGTCCGCCCAGCTCGTTGAGGAAGGCGGACTGACGCGCCAGCGCGTCGCGGATCTCCTCGATGACCCGGCGGAAGACGGGGTTCTGGGCGGCTTCCGCCACGGCGAGGTGGAAGAGGGTGTCCATCGCGACCCAGGCGGTGGTGTCCGTCTCCCGTTCCATGCGGTCGAGCAGGTGGGCCAGGTGGTCCAGGTTCTCCGGGGTGCGGCGCAGGGCCGCGTAGCCGGCGACCGGGATCTCGATGTGGCGGCGCACCTCCAGCAGGTCGCTGGCCGCGTAGTCGCCGAAGGTGGGGTCCTCGACGGCGCTCGCGACGACGAAGGTGCCCTTCCCGGTCCGGGAGATCGTGAGCCCCATCGTCTGCAGGGCGCGCAGCGCCTCGCGCAGCACCGGCCGGGACACCTCCAGGGTGCGGCACAGCTCGGCCTCGGAGGGAAGCTTGTCGCCTATGGCGTACCGGCCGCCTTCGATGGCGCCGCGGAGGTGGTCGAGCACCGCTTCCATGGCGCTGACACGCCGGGGTACGAGACCACCTGTCTGGCTGTCTGACAGGTTCACGGGAGCGATCCTGCGGGCTGCGGGCGGGGACTGTCAAGCGGCGGGTGCCGGGACGGGGGGTGGGTCCGGGACGGGGGCGGGTCCCGGACGGTGGGACGGATCCGGGACGGTGGGACGGATCCGGGACGGTGGGGCTCGTCCGGGACGGTGGGGACGGGTCCGGGGCGGGGGCAGGTCCGCGACAGAGGGGCGGGTGCCGGGACGAGAACGGGTCCCGGCACGGGAACGGGGTGCGGACGCCCGGTCACAGGCGTCCGCACCCCGAGGCCGGCCGGCGGCGCGCCGGCTCAGCTGCTGAGCGTGCCGGTGCCGAGCAGGCCGAGCAGGAGCACGCCGACGACGATCCGGTAGATCACGAAGGCGTTGAAGGAGTGCTTGGCGACGAACTTCAGCAGCCAGGCGATCGAGGCGTAGGCGACGACGAACGACACGACCGTGCCGACGGCCAGCGGGGCGGCGCCGACGCCCGCGCCGAGGGCGTCCTTCAGCTCGTACAGGCCCGCGCCGGTGAGGGCCGGGATGCCGAGGAAGAAGGACAGCCGGGTGGCGGCGACGCGGTCCAGGTCCAGGATGAGCGCGGTGGACATGGTGGCGCCGGAACGCGAGAAGCCGGGGAAGAGCAGGGCGAGGATCTGGGAGCAGCCGACCCACATCGCGTCCTTGAAGGACGTGTCGTCCTCACCGCGCTTGTGCCGGCCCATCTGGTCGGCGGCCCACATCACGCCGGAACCGACGATCAGCGAACCGGCGACCACCCACAGCGAGGCCAGCGGGCCGTCGATCAGCGGCTTGGCCGCGAGGCCCACCACCACGATCGGAACGGTGGCGGCGATCACCCACCAGGCGAACTTGTAGTCGTGGTGGTAGCGCTCCTCCCGGTTGGCCAGACCACGGAACCACGCGGTGACGATCCGCTTGATGTCCTTGAAGAAGTACACGAGCACGGCGGCGATGGCACCGACCTGGATGACGGCGGAGAACCCGACGACGGATTTGTCGTCGACGGGGATGTCCATGAGCCCTTCGGTGATCTTGAGGTGGCCGGTGGAGGACACCGGGAGGAACTCGGTCACCCCCTCGACTACTCCGAGGACGACGGCTTGACCGACGGAGATGGCGCTCATGGGATCCAGTTCTGAGGAGGATTGGTCGACAGTGCTGAGACAGTACTCATCGTGGTGGGGCGTGCGGCAAGCGCCTATGCCCACAGGGCGCCGGCGAGGGCGGCACCGGCGAACGCCGCCGCGAGCCCCGCCGCCACACTGGCCACGACGTTCACCGCAGCGTAGAGGCCCGAGCCGGCCTCGGTCAGCCGCAGGGTCTCGTAGGAGAAGGTCGAGTACGTCGTCAGCGCACCGCACAGCCCGGTGCCCACCAGCAGCCTCAGCTGGGGCCCGGCGACCCCGGCGGAGACGGCGCCGGTGAGCAGCCCGAGGACCAGGCAGCCGACCACGTTCACCACGAACGTGCCCCACGGGAAGAGCGAGTCGTGGCGGCCCTGCACGGCGCGGTCCGTGAGGTAGCGCACGGGCGCGCCGATCACCGCCCCCGCGACGACCAGCAGCCAGTTCACAACGACTTCTCACCCTCCGGCCCCGTGTCCTCCGGGTCGATGCCCTCCGGTCCCGTGCCCTGCGGACCGGTGCCCTCCGACCGGTGGGCACGGGACCCGTACCGGACGATCTCGCACTCCTCCAGCGTCATCAGCCCCTCGCCGACGACCTCGCCGACCTGCGGCAGGAACGCCCGCACCCGCTCCTCCGCGTCCACGACGACCACCGCGACCGGCAGGTCCTCGCTCAGGGACAGCAGGCGGGAGGTGTGGATGCGGGAGGAGGCGCCGAAGCCCTCGATCCCCCGGAAGACGCTGGCGCCGGCGAGTCCGGCGGCGTGCGCGCGGTGCACGATCTCCGAGTAGAGGGGCCTGTGGTGCCAGGTGTCGTTCTCGCCGACGTGGACGGTCAGCCGCAGGGCCCGGCCGGTGTGGGACGTCATCGCTGCCTCCTGGTGAAGACCAGGCGGGCGGCGGCCGAGGCCAGCCACACCGCCGCGAGAGCCGCGCACAGCGTCGCCGCGAGGCAGACGAGCGCCGTGCCGGGGCGGCCGGCGTCCGCCAGCGCGCGGACGTCGACGGCGTAGGTGGAGAACGTGGTGAAGCCGCCGAGGACGCCGGTGCCCAGGAACGGCCGCAGGAGGCGGTGGGCGGCCCACACGTCGGTGACGAGCACCATGAGGACGCCCATGGCCGCGCAGCCGGAGACGTTGGTCCAGAAGGTCGCCCACGGGAAGCTTCCGGGGGGCGTGGGCCAGGCGAGGGTGAGGGCGTAGCGGCCCACCGCGCCGAGTGCCCCGCCGACCGCGACGACCGTGACCACGGGCGCCTGCGCGCGCCACTCGGAGTGCCGGCCGGGCGCGGGGCGGATGCCCGGCGTCCGGGTTTCCGGCGTTGTCATGGTCGTACGCCTCCTGTTCGACCGTGCCCCGGCGGGTGATCACGGCCGGGATCAGCGTACCGCCGGCTCAGCCGTCGGCGGGGAGCGCGCAGACCGCCACACCGCGCTCCCAGAGGCTGCCGAGCACGAGGTGGTCGCCGGTCACGCAGACGCTGGTGACCATGCGGAACCGGGACCGGCGGCGGGTGAGGCGGTGCACCGTACGCCCCCGGTCGTCGACGGCGACTACACCGGTGGTGCCGCTGGGTCGGTACGGAGCGTGCACGGCCGCGCGGGCGGCGGCCCGCCGGACGCCGGGCGGGGTGCGGTGCAGCAGGCCCAGCGGGGGGACGCGGGGGCTTGCCAGGGCGACCCAGATCGGGCCGTCGGGGCCCGCGCGCCAGAGGTTGTCCGGCATTCCGGGGAGGTCGGCGAAGGGTTCGGCCCGGCCGGCGCCGGGGCCGCTGAGCCCGTAGCGGGTGAGGCGGCAGGAACCGGTCTCGGCGATCACCAGGAAGGACCCGTCGGCGCTCGCGGCGAGGCCGTTCGCGAACTGCATCCCCTCCAGCAGGACTTCGGGCTCCTTTCCGTCGGGGCCGAGCCGCAGCAGTCGCCCGGTGCCGGTGTGTTCGACGATGTCGGCGATCCACCGGTCGAGGGGGTGGCGGCGGCTGGAGACGGTGGCGTACACGCTGCCGTCGGGCAGGGCGACGGCGTTGCTGCAGAAGCGGAGCGGTTCGCCCGCCACGGAGTCCGCGAGGACGCGGACGGCGCCGTCGCCGGCGGTGCTCACCCGCAGCAGGCCGCGTTCCGCGTCGCACACCAACAGGTCGCCGTCCGGCAGGAGTTCGAGACCGAGGGGACGGCCGCCGGTCTCGGCCAGCACCTCCACGCGGGCGGTGCGCGGGTCGCCGGGGTGGTGGAGGCGGAGGATGCGCCCGTCCGCCACCCCGGTCAGCACGCGTCCCTGCGGGTCGGATATGACGTCCTCGGGGCCCTTGGCGCCCAGGGAGACGTAGTGCAGCGGTACGAGTTCCGTGGCCCGGTCCATGTGCGGTCCCTTCCGTCGGTCGCCCGTCCGCGCCCGTGTCACCAGCCCTTCTCGAACAGCCTGGTCACCTCGGCGATGCGGATCTCGTCGCGACGATAGTGGACGCGGCAGCGGATCCGGCGGGTGCGCAGGACGCCGAGGCGGGTCAGGAAGTGCAGGTGTGCGAGGGCGGTCCGGCGGGACACCCCCAGCTTGGCGGCGACGGCCCGCGCGGTGACGCCGGTCTCGGCGAGGTCGCGGCGGGGCGGGGCCGGGAAGTGGACCGCCGGGTCCTTCAGCCACTCCAGGATGGCCTGCCGCATCCGGCCCGAGGGAGTTACCGTCATCCGTCCGCCTCCCGTTCCCGGCCTCCTCGTACGCACTGTCCCCACTGTGACCCGGACGACGCCGCCGCGTCCCCGACTCGGCGGCCGTTGTCCGGTACCGGTTGGCGCTCCGGCCGCGGAAGGCCGCCCGACCGCCCCGAGAGCACGGCGGGGTCCCGCTCGCGGGTCCGGCGGGCCCGTGACGGAGGGCCCGGCGGTGGCCGAACCGCGTCATGGACAGCGCTCCGCGTCACGGCCGAACCGCCTCAGGCGCAACGCCGCCCGTCACAACCGAACCGCGTCATGGGCAACGCCCCACGTCGCGACCGAACCGCCTCACGGACAGCGCCGCCGTCGCGGCCGAAACCGTCATGAGGACAACCCCCCGGTCGGGTGCCGGACGGCGTGCGACGGCGAACCGGTCAGGATCGGAGAAGCCTCCGGGGGCTTCCCGGCCCTAGCGTGAGAGGACCGACGAGGAACCCTCCCAGGACCCGCGTCGGACCACGTATCTCAAATCCCAAATCCCAAATCCCACATCTCGAATCTCGAAGGAGCGAGTCCCATGACCGCTGGGCTGCAGACGATCATCTACCCGGTGAAGGACCTGGACGCCGCCAAGGCCCTCTTCGGCGCCCTGCTGGGGGTCGAACCGTACGCGGACGAGCCCTATTACGTCGGCTACAAGGCCGCCGGCCAGGACGTCGGCCTCGACCCGAACGGGCACGCCAAGGGCATGACCGGGCCGGTGCCGTACTGGCACGTCACGGATCTGCGGCAGCGGCTCGCGGCGCTGCTGGAGGCGGGCGCGCAGCTGCTGCAGGACGCGCAGGACGTCGGCGGCGGCCGGCTGATCGCCTCCGTGCGGGACACCGACGGGAACCTCGTCGGACTGCTCCAGGATCCCGCGGCCTGAGGTCCGGGGACCGCCCTCACCCCCAACTAGTTGCACAGTCAACGATTGGCCGGTTCGGTGCTACGGTGCCGGTATGGCAGTCACAACGGCCGAAGCCCGGCTCGAAGAACGCTGGCGGGACATCCTCGCGGTGCACGCGCGCACGATGTGCGAGATCGACCGCGCACTGCACCCGCACGGGCTGGGCGCCAGCGACTTCGAGGTGCTGGACATCCTGGCGACGGAACGCCCCGAGCAGGGTGAGCAGTGCCGGGTGCAGAACCTGGTCGGCCGGGTGCATCTCAGCCAGAGCGCCCTGTCCCGGCTGATCGGGCGGCTGGAGAAGGACGGCCTCGTGGAGCGCTCGGTGTGCGCGGAGGACCGGCGCGGGGTGTGGGTCGCCCTCACCCCCAGGGGCCGCGCGCTGCACGCCGAGGTGCTGCCCCTGCAGCGCGCCGTGCTGCGGCGGATGCTGGCCGAGCCGGAGCACTAGCCGGAGCGCCGACGCGGCCCCGTCCGCCAGGACGGCCGCCGGCTCCGCCGCCTCGCTCCGGCATGTCGATCACGCTCCCCCGCAGCCGTCCGGCGTCACGGCCACCGGCTACCCCGCGGGCGGGGGCGGTGCCGGGTGCTCCTCGTCGGGCCGCCGGTCGGTCGGCCGGAACGGCGGGATGGGGTCGCCCGGGAAGTCACGGGGCCCGGTCCACAGGCCGGGTACGGCGTCGCAGCGGCGGCACAGCTCGTAGGCGATCGACTCGTAGTTGACCCGCCAGCCGCGAAAGTGCGGCCATGCCTCCTGCGCGGTGCGCCGGGAGCGGAATCCGGCCTTCTCCAGCATGCTGACGGCCGCGTCGAACTCGGCGAATCCGAGCCGGACGGGGGCCCTCGGTGAGGGGTCGGCGTCGAAGGGGAAGCGCAGGGCGCGGGCGATGTCCCGCAGGGCGGTGAATCCGGCGCGCAGCACCAGCCGCGCCTCCGGCGGGGCGAGCCCCGGGCTCAGGGCGAGCTGTATCGCGGCGGCGTCCATCACGGCGACCAGTCCGACCAGCCAGCTGCGGTGCGGGCGCGGAGAGCGGAAGGTCAGCAGAACCGGGTAGGTGGAGTGACTCTCCCCCATGTCCGCGGCGAGCCGTTCCCAGGCCCGGTACAGCTCGGGCAGCGCGGTCTCGGTGTCGACCAGCCACTGCCGGGCGAGGATCTCCGGACCCCAGGCGGGCTCGCCGGCCCGTGCCTGGAGCAGGGTGACCTCCAGCTCACGGCGGTTGTAGGCGGCGTACAGGGTGGGCAGGTAGGCGATCTGGAGGGCGATCAGGACCGGTCCGGTGGCCGCGGCCATGAAGTCGATCACCGACAGTTTCAGCCGGGCGCCGCTGGCGAAGCCGAGCGTGAACAGGCTGGAGCCGGCCTCCCGGAACGCGGTGCCCCAGGACAGCGGGGACAGCGCGTAGAGCAGCAGTCCGAAACCCAGGAGGGCGCCGCCGAGCCAGCTGGCGAGCATGCCGACCAGCATCAGCGGCGCGAGCCAGGTCTGGGCCCGGTCGATCGCCTCGTAGCCACCGCGCAGGGCGGTGACCCGCAGGGCCCTGCGCAGCAGCCACCAGAGGCGGAAGACCAGTCCGGAGTACAGACCTCGGGGGACCACGAGCGTGCGCAGGATGCTGCTCAGGACCAGCCCCAGCACGAGCACCCCGGCCGCGCCCGCGATGTATTCCATGAACTCATTCTGTCGCCCGGTGCGAGGGAATGACCGGTGTCGCGGGCCGACGGGGGTACGGCGCGGTCAGCGGGCCAGCAGCGTGCGCACCCCTTGGGAGGTGAGGGTCAGCGAGTGGTCGGAGCTGCCGTCGATGGCCAGGGAGAGATTCTCGTCGGGCCACTGCGCGGCGAGCGCGCCGAGCGGGATCAGACGGTAGCGCGAGACGAAGGGCAGCAGCTCGGCCATCTCACCCTCCGTCGTGAACACCGGGACGACCGAGTCGCCTCCGGGCTGTTCCAGGATGGGCAGGGCCACCGTCGTGGCGTCGGCGCCCTCCCCGTCCAGCGCGTCGTCCGGAACCGGAACGAGTACGTCGCTGTGGGCGAGGGTGTCCAGGGCGGCCTGGTCCTCGGCGTTCACGACCAGTGCGTCCAGGGCCTGCTGGGCAGGCGTCGGCAGGTCGTCGTGTGCGGGTGTCTCCATGGCAGATCCCCAGGTAGCGGCTGTCTTACGGGCCGCCCGGGCGGACTGGCGCCCGGGCGGGCTCCCGCCTCGCGTACCCGGTGGGGTCCGGCGCATGCGTAGGGACAGGCAGCAGGTGCGGCGGCGGCCCGGGAAGCCGGAAGGGGACGAGAAGCGGAAGGAAACGGACGGAAGCGGACGGAGACGGAAGCGCTCACCGAGGCGGAGGTCAACGCGTCGGCGGGGGGAGGGGAGCAGGCCGGTGACACCGCTCGGCGAGCGCGCCGGGCAGGTCGGTGACGGGGATCGCCGATAAGCAGGCCGGGCAAGCCCCGGTGACGGGACTCGGCAGGCGAGTGGGCAGGGCGAGCCGATGACAGGGCATGGCCGACGAGCAGGCCGGTGACACCGCTCGGCGAGCGGGCCGGGCGAGCCAGGGCATGGCCGACGAGCGGGCCGGGCAAGTCGGTGACGGCGCCGGGGGTCCGGCGTCGTACATCCTCGACCGTGGTCAGCGGTCGAACTCCTCGTGGATGGGGGTCTTCGGCTCTTCCCACAGGTGCTGGGCGACGCCGGGCCTGCCGCCGTGCGGGGCCTGCCGCATCCGCCGCGCGAATCCGTGACCGGAGTGTGCTTCCAGAGCCGTCCGGAGCGGCCCCTCCACATCCGCGCGGCCGGTGTACTGCTCGTCGGGCATCCCGCGCAGGGCGTCGACGACCCCGTCCGGGGCCCCCGCCTCCCGCGCGGCCGAGACCAGCCGGTCCTTGCCGGCCGGATAGGTCACGTCCTTCAGCGCGTCCAGCACCTCCGGGACGCTGGTGTGTGCCGTACCCATGACGCCTCCCTGCGCCCTGCGCGGGACTCCGCGCCTGTCCCAGCCCGGGTACCCCGCGCCGCGATGGAGCCATCTCGGCCTCAGAGGTTCCAGAACTCGGCAATTGGTGACATACATCACAGCCGAAGCGAGTACTACCCGGGCGGCATAGTAGATGCCCCATCCTCGACATATGGGATTTGTCCGGCTTGCCGTGGGCGTCGGCCGTCGTCCGGGTACCGCCAGGACGGCCGTTCGACTTCTCGCCGTATATGTCGTCAGCCACGCGTTCCTGACGCCCCGACGGCGTACAGCAAACATCGCGATCGCGAAGTCGGCATTTCTCGGGGCGCCTGACAAGGACCCCACAGCCCTACGAAGCGCGATAGTAGGGTCGCTTCTTTGCGCTCCTCGTGAGGCCGTCCCAAGAATGAGTGCTCCGCGATCACCGAGCGAGGTTGACGTATGGGCCAGCACCGCAAAACGAAGCACCACCGGCGGATAATCGTCACCGCCGCCGCCATCGGAGCCGTGGGCGTGCCCTCGGTCGCCCTGGCCTGTTCCGAGTGGCCCTCCGGCACGCCGGGGCAGCCGCAGGCCGCCGTGCAGAGCGCACCCGTGGCGGGGTGGCAGCACGGCACCGGGCATCACCCGAGCAACGGCGCCGAGACCGCCGTACCGACCACCGTCGTACCGACGACCGCGGTGCCCACGACCACCGCACCGGGGAGCGCCGTACCCGGGAACGCCGTGCCGGGGACGGCCGCGCCCGAGGCGACCGCACCGCAGACCGCCGCTCCGGCCGCTCCCCCTGTCACGGCTCATCCGGGCGGGAACAAGGCCAGGCACGTGAAGAAGCACGTGAAGAAGAAGGTCACGGCCCCGCGGCCCGCGCAGTCCACCGAAGCCGGCGCTCCCAGGGCGACGGCCGCCCCGGCCGCCCCCGCTCCCGCCCCCTCCACATCGTCCGCCGCACCCACCGCTGCGGGCACCCCGAAGCCCGCCGCCGCGCCGTCAGGGGTCACCGCCGAGATCCTGCGGCTGGTCAACGCCCAGCGCGGGCAGGCCGGTTGCCAGCCCCTGACCCTGAATTCGACGCTGACCAAGGCGGCGCAGGCGCACAGCGCGGACATGGCGGCCCACAAGAACATGTCGCACACCGGCTCCGACGGATCGTCCCCGGGTGACCGCATCACGCGCGCGGGCTACACCTGGAGCACCTACGGGGAGAACGTCGCCTACGGCTACTCCACGGCGCAGCAGGTCATGGACGGCTGGATGTCCAGCCCGGGCCACCGGGCCAACATCCTCAACTGCGGGTTCAAGGAGATCGGTGTCGGTCTCGCGCAGCCCGGCAGCTACTGGACGCAGGACTTCGGCACGGCCAGGTGACCACCCTCTCCGGCCGGCGGTCCGCCCGGCGGCCGGAGTGGTCCGCCGGCCCGGGAGTCCGCCCGCCGGACGGGGGGCCGGCCGCCAGACGGTGAGTCCGGCCGTCAGACGGGGAGTTCGGCCGTCAGACGGGGAGTTCGGCCGCCGGCCGGGCACGACGAGCGGCCTCGCGGTCAGAACTTGGCGCCGAAGTCCTGGGTCCACCAGGGGCCGCCGGAGCCGTTGTGGACGCCCACGCCGATGTTCTTGAACGAGCAGTTGAGGATGTTGGTGCGGTGGCCGGGGCTGTTCATCCACGAGTCCATCACCGACTCCGGGGTCTGCTGGCCCCGTGCGATGTTCTCGCCGTACGTGGACCAGCGGTAACCGGTCGCGGTGATGCGCTCGCCGGGGCCGTTGCCGTCGGGGTCCGTGTGGTCGAAGAAGCCGCGGGCCGCCATGTCGTCGGAGAGGCCCTGGGCGGCCTGGTCCAGTTGCGTGTCCTCGGTGACCGGACCACAACCGGCTGACGCCCGCTCCTTGTTGACCAGCGCGATCACCTGCGCCACCGTGCCCGTCGGCGCCGGCTGGGCCTGCGGGGCGCGGGAGACCGGCGGCGCGGCGCGCACGGTCCGTTCCGGCTCGGGGGCGCTGCTCTTCCGGGCGGCGCGGGGACTCTTGGCGGGGCTCGGCTTCTTCGAGTGCGAGGGTGACGCCGACGCCGACGCCGAGGGGGACGTGGACGCCGAGGGCGACGACGACGTGGCGACGGCACTGGGTACCGCGAGGTCCGCGACAGCGGCACCGGCGGCCGGCGACGCCGTCGCCTCGACGGCGTCCGATCCGGAACCGGGGCCGAGATACCACAGACCGCCGCCCGCCACGCAGGCGGCCACCACGGCGCCGCCGACGGCCCGGCGCCGGTTCCGCCGCCGTCGCCGCGCCTCGTCCCGTGCGGTCGTACGACGACGGGAGGCACGCAGCCCGGCCGGCCCGGTCGTCGCACGCGAACCGGCGCCGCTCGCGTCGGATCCGGCGGCGCCCGTGTCCGTGACCAGGGGCATCGTCGTGGTCTCTGGCAGGAGCGGGACGGCCGAGCCGGCCGTGGCCATGCCGGTCACGGTGGACCGGGTCGCCGCGAGCAGTGCCGAGGACACCCCGACCAGCGCCAGCCCGGCCAGCAGACCCTCCGCCGGGAGCAGGCCGCTCCACAGACCGCCACAGCGCACGCAGTCGCGGGCGTGCCGGGCTATCCGTTTACGCCAGAGGGCCGAGGGCAGCCCGTCCCAGGTGGCCAGCAGTCCGCGCAGTTCCCCGCAGGGGGGCTGCGCGTCCAGCGCCCGTACCACCACGCGGGCCGCCTCCAGCCGCGCCTTCATCCGCTGCACCCGTACCGCCGTGTGCTGCGGCGACACCCCGAGGGCCGTGGCGACCTCGGTCCGAATCAGCTCACCGGCACACTCCAGCCACCACAGCGACAGCACCTCCCGGTCGTCCGGTTCCAGCCAGCGCGTGGCACGCGCGGTCTCCTGGCGCTGACCCGACAACTGGAGCCGGACGATGGTCAGATCCACGAAGTCGGCGCCCGGATCGGCGACGTCGGCGGCCTCCTCGACGGCACCCGGCGCGAGCTGCCGGTCCTGCCAGTGGGCCCGCACCCGGTTCATCGCTATGGCGACGAGCCAGGAGCGGAAACTCTCCGGAGTGCGCAGGTCGCCGAGCGACCCGAGGGCCCGGAGCATGGTGTCCTGGACCACGTCGTCGACGTCGACCGAACCGTTCAGGGCCCGCCCCACGATGTTGTACACCAGCGGGAGATAAGCACTGACCAGGGCGTCCTGGGCCGCCGGGTCCCCCGCTCGGGCGGCGTTCACCAGTGCCGCCGTGTCCACCGTGTGCTGTGTCCTCATCAGAGCTTCCCTGTCGTCGACGCCGAACGATGCTGTCCGTTCCCTGTGTCTGGGAGACCGCTCGGCGCGGTGCCGATAACACTTCCTCGGAAAGTCGTTCGAGAAGGAAGCTCCCAGCAGCGGCAGCACGGCCGCAAGGAGGGAGATCACACCGGGGCGGCCGCGGGCGGCGTCCACCCGGTGAGGCTGTCCCCGGAGCGGCAACTACGCCGGGACGCGGACCGGCTGACGAACCGGACGACCGGGAGGCGGGGCCGGGGGT
>NZ_WWJT01000196.1 GCF_009865385.1 Streptomyces sp. SID486
GCCGCCCGGGCGGGCCCCGCGTGCGCGGCACCGGCCGGCGCCGCCACGGCGAGGAGGGCGGCTGCGGCGGCACCGGCGCAGATCGGACGGATACGCGGTCTCGCGCGGTACGGCACGGCGCCCCCACTTAAGTAGCCGATTAAATGTACTTAACTGCGCGCTTAACCTAGGGCCGCTGCCGCCAACCGGCAAGAGTCGTGCGGGCGTTGATGTGAGTCCGGCCGTCCCCGCGGGGCCGGCCGTCCGGGCGCCGGGGCGCTACGGCCGGGGGGACGCGGCGGTGGCGCCCTTCCGGGACGCGCTGTGGGACAGCCACGCGGACCAGGTCAGGTTCCAGTCGCCGTAGCCGTTTCCGGCCTCGACCGTGTCCTTGGAGCCGGTGACGCGGATGACGTCGCCGGGGATGACGCGCCGGTAGAACCGTTCGGCCGTGCCGTCGGTGGCGAGACCGACGCAGCCGTGGGTGACGTTGGACCGGCCGGCATAGGTGTCCGCGTTGGGGTTCTGGTGGACGTAGGTGCCGGAGGTGGTGATGTGCACGGCCCAGGCGTAGTAACCACGGTAGGCGTCGCCGAGGTCGACGGTCCGCGAGTCCATGTAGACCTGGGGCTGTTTGTCCAGCACCACCATGGTCCCGTTCCAGGTGTCCAGGCCGGGCCGGCCGGCGGTCACCGGGATGCGGGTGGTGGGCTCGCCGTCCTCCTCGACGGTCATCGTGTGGCTGCCGACGTCGACGGTCGCCGTGAGGGAGCGGCCGATGCCGAAGTGCCGTACGGCGTGGGTGCCGACGCGCAGGGTGACACGGGTACCGGGCTTCCAGTACGCCGGCGGCCGGTAGTCGACGCGCTGTCCGTCGGACAGGTCGCGGTCCTTGACCCAGCTCCAGGCGCCGGTGACGGACGGTTCGGTGCCGACGGTGAGCCAGTGCTCGATCGCGGCCCGCTGGGACTCCGGGACCGGGTGCGGGAAGGTGACGGATATCGGCATGCCGACACCGACGGTGGCGCCCTCGCCGACGTTGACGCGGGCGCCCGCGAGCGCGGCCGGCTCGGGGACGGCGGGCGCGGTCCGGCTGGGCGCGGCACTGGGCCGGTGCGCGCCCCGGGCAGCCGTACCGGTGCGCTCGGTGGCGGCCGACGGGGTGCCGCCGGTGCAGCCGGCCGCCGCGAGGACGATGGCGCAGGCGGCGAGGGCGGCGGCGACGGAGCGCTGACGGCGGCGCGGACGGCGGCCGGTCGAGACGGGCGTGAACACGGATTTTCCCCCTGGGTCGTGTGCGGTCATCGTCTCTACGCACCGCACGGGGCCCGGGTTGCATCCGGGCCCGGGGAAATCCGCAGGGGCCGACGACGGGGGCCGGCGGCCCCGGCCGCCCCGTAGGATCGCCTCTCCGGAACGGGGGACACGGGGGGACCGGATGACGGAGGAGGAGTTCGACGCCTTCTACACGGCTGCCTTCCCGCGGCTGGTGGGGCAGTTGTACGCCTTCACCGGTGATCACGCCGAGGCACAGGACGTGGTGCAGGAGGCGTTCGTCCGGGCCTGGGACAGGCGGACGGCGTTCGACGCGGCCGAGGCGCCGGAGGCGTGGATCCGCACGGTCGCCACCCGGCTGGCGGTCAGCCGCTTCCGGCGGGCCCGGCGCTGGCTGGAACTCGTCCGCGCGGACACGCCGCCGGACCAGACCCCGGGCCCGGGGCCCGAGCATGTCGCCCTGGTCGCCGCCCTGCGCGAACTGCCGGCGGCCCAGCGGCTGGCCGTGGTGCTGTACCACGTGTGCGACCTGAGCGTCGATCAGATCGCCAGGGAGACCGGCTCCCCCGTCGGCACGGTCAAGGCGCGTCTGGCCCGCGGCCGCGCCGCGCTCGCCCGTCACCTGTCGCCCGAGGAGGCTGAGACCATGACCGGGACGAAGGAGGCCACCCATGCCTCATGACCCGTCGGGGCCGGCCGTGCCCGGGGAACGCACCGACCGGCTCACCGAGGCGTTGCGCGAGGTGGCCGGCCAGGGGCGGCGCTTCGCCCCCGCCCCGGGCGCCGTCGTCCGGCGACGGGCCGTACGGCGCCGCCGTACCCGCCGGGCCGTGCTGATGTCGGCCGGGCTCGTCGCCGCCGGTACGGCCGTCTTCGCCGGTACGGTCCTGCTGGACCCCGCCGACCGGCCGGCGCGCCCGCCCGCGGCCACCGCCTCCACCACCGCTCCGGCGCCGCCGGCGCCCGACGACTCACCCGTCCACGACATCAGGATCGACCTGACCAGTCTGGAACTGCGGGCGGGAGCGGTGACGTTCCCGGTCTCCGCACCGGGGATGAACCGGCCGTTCCAGGGCGACGCGGTGGCCCGGGTCACCGAGCGGCTGCGCCGCGTGCGGTTCAGCTCCGTGCCGACGGGCGTGGTGGAGGGGCACGACTGGGTGCTGTCCTTCAGCGGTCCCGAGCGCGAGCCGCACTTCATCTACAGCGCCGGCCCCACGGTGGACGTCCCCGGCCGCCGCCCGTCCACGCTCGGCCTGATCGGTCTGCGCCCGGCCGACGCGCGCTGGCTGTACGAGCACACCGTCGTCGGCGCCAAGGTCACGATCACCGGCGACGGGACGTGACGCCCGGCGCCGCTGCCCGGCCGGGGGTGCGGCCCGCCCGGTTCACTCCTCGTCGTGGGTGTGCACGGGCCTCGAGCGGCCCGGCGGGGGCAGTTCGGCCAGTTCGGACCGGACGATCAGGACGTCGCCGATGAAGAGGTCGTAGACGAGGATGCCGATGGCGCCGCCCACCAGGGGCCCGACGATCGGGATCCACCAGTAGGCGCTGAAGGCCCCGGACACGCTTCCGGGGAACGCCAGGCTGTCCCAGCCCGCCGCGTAGGTGAACAGGCGCGGCCCGAAGTCGCGGGCCGGGTTGATGGCGTAGCCCGCGTTGGCTCCGTAGGACATGCCGATGGCGGCGACGGCGAAGCCGATCACCAGAGGTCCGAGGTTGGCCTTGACCGCCTGGTTGCGCAGGTCGATGACGGCGGCGATCAGCATGAGCAGGAAGGCCGTGCCGACGATCTGGTCGATCAGCGGTCCCCAGACGCCACCGTGGAAGTACGCGGCCGGGAAGGTCGCGAAGATGGAGAAGGTGGTGTTCGTGTGCCCGTTCACCTTCGGCCCCGCCACGGTGCTGTCGAAGGTGTTGATGGCGTCGTGGTAGACGAGGTAGACCAGCGCGGCCCCGGTGAGGGCGCCGACGACCTGCGCGAACCAGTACGGCAGGACCTTGGCCCAGGAGAACCCGCGGCGCAGGGCCATCGCCAGGGTCACCGCCGGGTTGAGGTGGGCGCCGCTGACGCCGCCGGCGACGTAGACGCCGAACACGACCGCGAAGGCCCAGCCCCACGTGATGAGCAGCCAGTCGCCCGCCGCGAGGAAGATCGTGGTGGGGGTGGCGGCCCGGCCCGAACCGGGCAGCGCGGCCACCGCCATCGCGACCACACCGCAGCCGAAGGCGATGAGGACGAGGGTTCCGAGGAACTCCGCCAGGCACTCGCCCAGCAGACCGCCCCGGCTCCTGAGACGGGACGTCTTGACGAGTGCAGGGATTTCCACAGCCATGGAGGCCCCCTTTGAAGAGAGCGATGCGCCCAATGTCCCCATATTGGCTCACAAAGTCACTCCCCGCAGGGTGACCGTTCCCCGGACCCGCTCAGCCGCGCACAGCCGGGGGTCAGCTGTCGAGGTCGTCGGCGTAGTGCCGGAACCCGTGCCGCTCGCGGTGCAGGGACCACAGGGTCTCGGCGAGGACGGCCGGATCCTTGCGCGCGTGCCCCGCCGTGATCGCGCCGGGGATCACCAGCTGGGCGACGTGGATGCCCTCCGCCGCGAGCCGTTCGTGCAGCAGATGGCCGTAGGCGCTCTCCGCGGCGAAGGCGATCGAGGTGCCGGCCCGCTCCGGGTGCGGCACGGCGGCGCTGCCGCCGTTGACGAACAGGATCGTGCCGCGCCCGAGCCGCCGCATGCCCGGCAGCACCTGCTGCACGGCGGCCACCGGGCCGTAGACGGAGAACTCGATCGGCGCCACCAGGTCCCGGTGCCCGGTGTCCAGCACCGGCCGCATGAAGTCCCGGTGCGGCACCGGGCTGTACTGGAGCACCTCGACGGCCCCGAGGGCGTCGGCCAGCTCGCGCAGTGCCACGGCGAGCTGCTCCGGCCGGCGCACGTCGGCGGCGAACCCGCGGGCGGTGATCCCCTCGTCCGCGAGGCTCTCGGTGATCACGTCCAGGCGGCCCCGGTCCCGGGCGATGAGTCCGACACCGAACCCCTCCCGTCCGAACCGCCGCGCGACGGCGGCGCCGAGTCCGGGCCCGGCTCCCACGATGGCGACACTGCTCATGCCCACCATCCGTACCGCGGACGCGCGCGGCTCACACCGGCCACGACGGCCCCGGCGGACCGGCCGGAGCATCAGCCACCCTGGAGACCGGCCGAAACGTCAGCCACCCTGCGGACCGGCCGTAGCGTCAAGCGCCCTGCGGACCGGCCGTAGCGTCAAGCCCCCTGGGGACCGGCCGGCGCGTCAGGCGTCCCGCGGGCCCGGGCGGAGCCGCTCCGCCTGCGCGGCGGTGACGGCCCGGACCGCGAACACCCCGGCGACGGCCGCGCCGACGACGGCGGCGTCACTGGCGAGCAGCGGCCAGACACCGGTGTAGGCGCGGGCGATGATCTCGTCGGTGGAGTCACGGGAGACGATCCCGACCCCGCTGAGCATGCCGGCCAGCCACAGCCCCCACCACACGTCGACGCTGACGGGCAGCCTGCGTCCGGGGACGCTGCGCCGGTACGCGTCGGCGACGATCCCCCGCGGGAACCACAGGTTGACGACCGGGACGACCCAGCCCAGGTACACCCAGATCCCGGCGTACCTGGGGGCCTCCCCCGACAGTGCGCGTGCGTTGTCCCGCAGCCGCAGCAGCCAGGAGACGAACAGCATCGCGCAGACCAGGGCGGCGACGCCGCCCACGGCGGTGACGAAGTGGTAGGAGTCCTCCAGGGAGTTGAGCGGCCGGTGCACTCCCTCCCCCTGGTCCGGCGGACCCGACGCCGGTTCCCCGGCCAGCGCCAGCCGCGCTTCCCACACCCCCCGCGCCACCCAGGCGAGTCCGGCGAGGAGCAGTCCCCCGACAGCCGGCCAGGCCGCCGTCCCGACGGCCCGGTCCTCCGACGAAGGCCCCAGGGCCTGCTCTGTCTCCGTGGTCACGCCCTCATCCTGGCTCACCGGGCCGGTCTCAGGCCATCCAGAAGAAGACCGCCGTCATGCGCTTGTCCTCCAGTGTCCGGCCGGTGTAACCGGTCGCGCTGTGGACGAGGTTGGCGTTGTACAGGAGCAGGCGGTTGTACTTGTGCGGGACCCGTACGTCCTCCTCGAAGTGGTCCGCCGGTACGAACCGCGTGCCGAGGGCCTCGACGAGGTTGTTGTGCGGGGCCTGGACGAGGTTGCCGCCGAGCCGGCCGCCGGGCAGTGACTGGCGGTAGAAGGCGGTGCCGCAGTCCTTGGGGGCGGCCGGGTTGAGGTAGAGCACGGCCGCGTACCGGCACAGGGCACGGGAGTCGGTGTGCGGGCGGGGCTCGCTCTCGCCCTCGCCGACCACCTGGACGCAGTTGTGGTTGAGGGTGCCCCCGCCGGGCGTCCGCTGCACCCAGAGGTCCTTCGCCCCGGTCGCCTTCTTCACCAGCCGTTCGACGCGGGCCAGTTCGGCGGGCGCGAGGCCCGGCATGGCGCGCAGGCCCGGCCAGGTCTCGGAGGTGTACGGGTATCCCTCGACCCAGTCGTCCTTGGCCAGGCAGCGCTGCCGCACGGCGTCGACGTCGGGCAGGACGTCGTCCAGCACCCAGTAGTCACGCCCCTTGGTGGGCTTGCGGTAGGGCAGGACGGGCAGCGCGGCGGGCGGGCGTGGCGGGGGCTGTGGAGGCATGCGGCGAATCTAGGACCGGCCGGGGCCGCCTTCTCCCGGCCGATGGTCAACGTTTCGGCAACCGTCTGTCATGTACACCAATGGATGGCAATCGACGTGCGCGGCACCCCGTACGGAGTTTTTACCCGCACGGCAGAGACGAACCGCTTCCGCATCCGTACTGCTGTGCGTCCGAACCGCCCACGTCGTCATCGCGGGCGGATCCACGACCGGGCAGGAGGCACGGTGCGCTTTTCGCGGAACGCGACGGGAACTCTCTTCGTGGGCGGTGCGATGACCCTCACCCTCGCGGCCCTCGCCTACCCGGGCATGCTCGGGCTGGACACCGTCTCCAGCTCGCAGACGCGGATCGTCGCGCAGACCCAGTGGGGCCCGCTCACCGAGGGCGACCGCGACTTCGTCGTCAAGGTGAGGGCGGCCGGCCTGTGGGAGTACCCGCTCGGTCAGATCGGGCTCCAGAAGGGCTCCTCCAAGGGCGTCAGGACGGCCAGTGAGCACCTGGTCGACGGACACGCGGCACTGGACGCCTCCTGCCGCAAGATCGCCCCGATGCTGAACATCACCCTGCCCAACGTGGCCAGCCCGCAGCAGCAGGGGTTCGTCAGCCAGTTGCAGGCCGAGAGCGGCAAGCAGTTCGACACCGACTTCGCCAACATCCTGCGGATGACGCACGGATCGATCTTCAACACCATCGCGAAGATCCGCTCCACGACCAAGAACTCGCTGGTCCGCGCCCTCGCCGACCAGGCCAACGACACCGTGCTCGACCACATCACGGTGATGGAGAAGACCGGTCTGGTGGACTTCGACCAGACCATCTTCAACCAGACCACCCCGCCGAAGCTGCCCTCCTCCGACCTGACCCCGCCGGCCCCGCCCGCGGGTCAGCCGGAGGTGGTGCTCACGCCGCCGCCCACCGCCACGTCCACGCCGCTGGACCTGAGCGGCCTGGGCGGCGGCCCGCCGGCGGGCGGCACCGCCCCCGGCCCCAGCCCGTCGGCGGGG
>NZ_WWJT01000197.1 GCF_009865385.1 Streptomyces sp. SID486
GCTCGGCTCGGCTCGGCTCGGCTCGGCTCGGCGGCGGGAGCCCTACGCTCCGCGGGGCGCGATGTGATAGTCGAAGGCGAGCGTCCCGGGGTCGAGGGCCGTCGTTCCGCCGTCGACGGTGAGCACCGCTCCGTTGACGTACGACGCCGCCGGTGACAGCAGCCAGCCGATCGCCTCCGCGACCTCGCGCGGCTCGCCCGCGCGTCCCTGGGGCAGCAGCCTGGTCGCCTCCTCGTAGGCGGCCTCCATCCCGCCGTCCCCGAGCCCGGCCTCCGCGGCGAAGCGCGTCATGCGCCGGTCGGCCATCTCGGTGCGCACCCAGCCCGGGCACACGATGTTGGCCCGCACCCCCTGGCGCCCGTAGTCGACGGCGACGGAACGGCAGAGCTGGAGCAGCGCCGCCTTCGACGTGGCGTACGGGGCGTTGCTCGTGCCGTTGCGCAGTGCGGACACCGAGGCGACGGCGACCACCGCCCCCTTCGACTCCAGCAGGTGCGGGATCGCGGCGCGCAGCAGGAGCAGCGGACCGGTGACGTTGGTCCGCATCACCTCGTCCCACTCCTGGAGCGACATGTCGCCCACGGCTCCACCCCGCCCGATGCCCGCGTTCAGCACGACTCCGTCGAGCCGTCCGTAAGCGTCCAGGGCCGCCCGGACCAGGCCCTCGGCCCCGTCGGGGGCTCCCACGTCGGACGGGTGCGCCAGCGCCCCCGTCTCCTGTGCGAGGCGCTCCAGGGGCTCGGCCCGCCGGCCGGAGACGACGACATGGTGACCTTCCCCGGCCAGCATCCGGGCCGTGGCCTGCCCGATGCCCGAGCCTCCGCCGGTCACGACGACAACGCGCTTGTCCTCCACTGCTGTTCAGGCTCCTTCACCGAGACGGATCGTGATCATCGAACGCGTCGAGCTTAGAGGCCGCCGTTGCGCCGGTGAACGACTTCCGGCCAGCGACCGGGGTGCGGCACGCCCCCTCTCCGCTTCTCTCACTTCTTACTTCACACCTTGACGGAAGTGGTCTGTACCTCTAGTTTCACCGGGCGACCTCCCACCCCCCACGAAAGGGCGTCCCCCGACATGCCCAGAGCCAGGACACTTTCCGCGTCCACCGCGCTCGCGGTCACCGTGCTCACCCTGTCCACCGGCCTGTTCACGGCGTCCCCCGCCGAGGCCGCGACCGGTGCCGTCACCGGCCTCGCCGGCAAGTGTCTCGACATCGCCGGAGCCAGCTCCGCCGACGGCGCTCCCGTGCAGCTCTACGACTGCAACGGAACGAACGCCCAGCAGTGGACGGTCGGCAGCGACGGCACCATCCGGGCCCTCGGCAAGTGCCTGGACGTGACCGGCAATTCCACCGCCGACGGCGCCAAGGCGCAGCTGTGGACCTGTACCGGCGGCGCGAACCAGAAGTGGACGGTCACCGCCGCCCACGACATCGTCAACCCGCAGGCCGGCAAGTGCCTGGACGTCACCGACAACAACTCCGCCAACGGCACCCGGATACAGATCTGGAGCTGCGGTGGCGGCGCCAACCAGAAGTGGAACGCGCCCGCGGCCGGCGGCGGCACGCCCGCCGCGCCGATGGCGGTGGCGCCGTACCTGTACAACGGCTGGGGCAGCCCGCCCAGCCCGAGCACCATCACGCAGGCCACCGGCGTGAAGTGGTTCACCCTCGCCTTCGTACTGAGCAACGGCTACTGCAACCCGCAGTGGGACGGCGGCCGTCCGCTCACCGGGGGCGTGGACCAGCAGACGGTCAACACCGTGCGGGCGAACGGCGGCGACGTCATCCCGTCCTTCGGCGGCTACAGCGGCAACAAGCTGGAGAGCTCCTGCTCCAGCGCCGGGGAACTCGCCGGCGCGTACCAGAAGGTCGTCAACGCCTACGGCCTGAAGGCGATCGACATCGACCTGGAAGCCGACGCCTACAGCAACGGGACGGTCCAGCAGCGCACGGTGGACGCGCTGAAGACCGTCAAGGCGAACAACCCCGGTCTGAAGGTGTACATCACCATCGGCACGGGGCAGAACGGTCCCGACACCAGCCTCATCAACCGGGCCGCCGCGTCCGGCCTGACCGTCGACGCCTGGGCCATCATGCCGTTCGACTTCGGCGGCGCCGGCCAGAACATGGGCAACCTGACGGTGCAGGCGGCCGAGGGCCTGAAGAACGCGCTGAAGAACGCCTACCACTACAGCGACGACCAGGCGTACCGGGACATGGGCATCTCGTCCATGAACGGCATCACCGACCAGAACGAGACCGTCACGGTGGCCGACTTCCGCACCATCCTGGCCTACGCCCAGCAGCACCACCTGGCGCGGCTGACCTTCTGGTCGGCCAACCGGGACCGGCCCTGCACGGGCGGTCCCGCCGACAGCTGCTCCGGCGTGAGCCAGTCCGCATGGGACTACACACGGGTCTTCGCCGCCTACACCGGCTGACCCGGGCCGGCACCGCCCCGAACGCCGCCCCGCACGCCGTCCCCCACTCGCGGCCCCGCACATGCCGTCCCGCACACGCCGTCCCCGGCCCGACCGCCTCGCGACGGCGGACCCGCGCGGCGGCGGCGTGTGGGGCCGCGGTCAGTCGTCGGGGTTCAGTCATCGGGGGTACGTCGCGCCGGCCAGACGGCGGAGGTCCGTCGTCACCGGCCAGACGTCGAGGGCCCGTCGGCGGCGGCCAGACGTCGAGGGCCCGTCGTCGCCAGCCAGACGTCGAGGGTCCGTCGTCAGCGGCCAGACGTCGGGGGTGAGTCGTCGGCGGCCAGCGCGTGCAGGGCGCCGACCGTCCTCCAGTTGCGGGTGGTGGCAGGGATGCCGAGGCGGCGCTCGATGAAGGCGTTGTTGAGCTTGGTCCTGCCGTACCCGTCCGGAACGTGCAGGTGGATCTCGTCGCCCGCCAGCGTGAACACGGCACTCTCACCGGCCGGCACCTCGAGGCGGGCGGCCTGCTCCGCGCTCGGCTCGCGGGCGAGGAAGGTGACGTGCAGCTTGGCCGGGTCGTCCTCCTGGCCGAGGTACGGGTTCGCGGCGATGGTGCGCGCCAGCGAGCCGGCGGAGCGCAGCACGACCGTGAGGGACACCCCCAGCTCCTGCGCGATCCGCTCCTCGATGCGCGCGGCGAGTTCCGCGGGTGTCTGCGGCTCGGGGGCGCCGAACACGACGTTCCCGCTCTGCAGATAGGTCTGGACGGCCTCGAAACCCATCCCGGTGAAGAGCCCGCGCAGGTCCTTCATGGCGATCTTCGCGTGCCCGCCGACATTGATCCCGCGCAGCAGCGCGATGTGCTTCGTCATGGCCCGCAACCTCTCACACAGCGCCCCCCTCGCACCTCTCCCCGCCGCACCGCTCCACCCCTCATCACACCTCTCCCCGCCGCACCGCCCCTCACCACACCTCGCCCCGACCCCGCCGCACCAATCCCTGCCGCACCGCCCCGCTTCTCGCCGCACCGCCCCTCGCGGTGCCGGACGGCGCGGGCGGGAGCCGCGGGGACGGAAACCCGGTGGAGGCCCCGCCCCGGCTGTGCCTAAGGTCGCGGGATGAGTACCCGAACCTTCCGCATCACCGTCCGGGGCACCTTCGACGGCCTCACCGACTCCCAGCGCGCCGCTCTGTCGGCCGACGCTGCCGAACACGACCTCCTGCGCGCCGCCTTCACCCCCGAGGGGAACCTCACCTACGACATCGCCGCGCGGCCCGCCTTCGTCTTCCGTTTCTCCGCCACGGGAGAGGAAGAGGAAGACATCCTGGAGGCGACGGAGCTGGCGGAGGAGGCGGCGAAGTCCTGGCTGGACGAGCGCGGTTACGGCTTCAAGCACCTGCGGACCACCGCCGAGGATCTCTCGCAGGCCCCCTTGGGCAAGCGACAGCGCCGCGCCGCCCGTACGACCGGCTCATGAACCCGGCCCAGAACTTGAGCAGTCAAGGATCCCACAAGGAGAGTCCTCGCAAGGAGAGCCCTCGCAAGGGGCGCCGGAAGACCGGGAGGCAACGGCGATGAGCGAGGCACTGGACACGGCGCTGCGGCTGGTGCGGGCCCAGACGGCGCTCGTACGACGCTTCGACGCCCGGCTGGGCGGGCTGCACGGTGTCAGCCTCGCCGACTTCACCCTGCTGCTCCGGCTGGGCCAGGCACCCGGGGGCCGGATGCGCCGGGTCGACCTGGCCGAGGCGCTGGGGCTGACCGCCTCCGGGGTCACCCGCGGGCTCGCTCCGCTGGAGCGGATCGGGCTGGTCAGCCGGGAGCCGGACGCCCGGGACGCGCGCGTGGCGTACGCGGCCCTGACCGCGACGGGCCGGCAGCGGCTGACGGAGATGCTGGCCACGGCGGAGGAGACCGCCGCCGAGATCTTCACCGGTCCGGCATGGCCCGCGGCGGACGTCACGGGCCTCGCGGATCTGCTGACCCGCCTCGGCGGTACGGGCCTGTCCGGAAGCTGAGCCCTGCCGGCCCCAACTCCTCGTGTCACACGTCACGTTGAGTTGTGGCCGGTTGGTGCGCGACCCGCGCGCGACGGATGGCATGCTCATGGCTCGTCAACGAGTTACCGATCAGTTCTACCCACGAGTAGTCCCCGGGCCGCCCGCACGCGGATCCGGTGGCGGTAGCTCCCCGCCACCCCCCCACTCCACACAGGAACCATCTTGCGCAGACCCATGAGGCACGGGCGCGCCCTGCTGCCCGCCTTCGCCGTGACGACCCTGTTCCTCGCCGCGGCCTGCTCCTCGCCCGCGCCGCAGGCCGCCGGACAGCCGGCGGCGGGACAGGGCCGGCAGGCCCG
>NZ_WWJT01000198.1 GCF_009865385.1 Streptomyces sp. SID486
GGCCGGAGCGTGGTGCGGGGCGGCGGATCCGGTGCCGGCCGGTGCGTCCGCCTCGCCGAGGGTGAGCCGCAGTCCCGGGTGGATGAGCGACGGGTCGGCGCCGACGGCCCGGCGGTTGTCGGCGTAGAGCCGCTGCCAGCCACCGCTGACGTGCCGGCGCTCGGCGATCGTCGCGAGACAGTCGCCGCTGCGCACGGTGTAGCCGCGCACGCCTGACGCCGACGGTGCGGCGGCCTTCTCCACCGTTCCCGTGAGCGTCCGCACGGCCTTCCCGGAGGCGGGCTGTGCGGGGGTGGCCGCGTGTGCTCCGGTGGCCCCGAGAAGCGGAAGGGCCAGAGCGGCGCCGCCGGTCCCGGCGACGGCTATGGAGCGGGAGAGACGCGGGGTCTTGGGGCGTCGGTGCTTACCCTTGGCGGGCATGGCGCTGTTCCTCTCCGGCGCCTGCGAGGTCAGCTGTCGGGTTCGGGCTGGAGCTGCCCGGCCGTGCACCGCACGGCTGCACCCCTGGCCTGTCGCGGAGACCGGGACAGGCCGTCGTACCTGGTGGGTCCCCCGCTCCTGCCGACGCGGGTCAAGTGTGTGGGTGCTCCGGTCGGCGGCAGGATTCGGCGTTCCGTCCGGATCGGGGGCGAACGTAAGCGTGCGGGACGCGCGGAAACAAGCACCGGGATTCCGTTGTTCCGGTCCGGGATGATCGCTTGCGGGAATTCCCGGTCACCGAGAGTGAATTCCGGCGTCGGTCATTGTCGACTCTCCTTATCGGACCCACTATTACGTGCCCATGACATGCGACGCACGGTCACGAATATGACGCTCCTCACGCACTTCTCCCCCACAGTCCTTTATATGGCGCGGAGTTACGATGAAGGAGTCGATACGGGACAGAGTCGACGTATCCCTCGCAGCTGTACTAACCGCCCATCCGGGTCTCCCCTGAGCGCCGCCCCTCCATGGTTCCGCGAGGACCGGGGCGGCCTACGGCTCCCGGGGCAGGAGCGGGCGCCCGGCGGCAGCGGATGCCGGTGGATCCGCTCCGGCGCCGACCGCTCGGAGGGCCGCGGACCTGCGTGACCATGCCTGTGGACAACTCATTGCCCGAGGAAATCGATGTCGTATGGTCGACGGAGTGCCCGCCGACGAGCCGCGCCGGCGGGGCCGACCGGGAGGAGCCCCCCGTGACGCAGCAGGTCCCGTCGACCGAGCCGGAGCTGGCCGGAGTCCGCAATTTCCGTGACGTGGGCGGACTGCCCACCGTGGACGGGCGACGGGTGCGCCACGGAGTGCTGTTCCGCAGCGGCCATCTGGCGCACGCGACCGAGGAGGACGCGGCCTTCCTCGCCTCCCTGGGCCTGCACACGATCTTCGACTTCCGCAACGCGGCCGACCAGAAGCTGGAGGGCCCCGACGTCGAGCTGCCCGGCGTGCGGAACCTGAACCTGCCGCTGAGCGACCCGGCCGACGGCGCCGAGTTCTGGAAGATGGTCCGGGACGGCGACCTCGACCAGCTGCGCGCGATCCTCGACGACGGCAAGGCGGCGGCCCGGATGACCGCCTCCTACCGGAAGATCGTCAAGGAGCGCACGGCGGAGCACTCCCGGGTGCTGCGGGCGCTCGCCGACGACAGCGTCCCCGCGCTCATGCACTGCGCGGCCGGCAAGGACCGCGCGGGCATCTCCATCGCCGTCACCCTCCTCGCCCTGGGGGTCGAGCGCGAGGCGATCGTCGCCGACTACCTGGAGTCCAACGCCAAGCACCGGCGTTACAAGGTCCGCCGCAGCGGCAGCGCGGAGTCCGCGTACACGCCCGAGGTGATGGACCTGCTCAGCCCTCTCTTCGACGCCCGCGCCGAGTACCTCAAGGCGGCCTTCGCGAGCATCGAGGAGACGTGGGGCGACGTCGAGACCTATCTGGCGCAGGGTCTGGGCCTCACTCCGGAGACCCGCGACAAGCTGCGCGAACGTCTGCTGGACTGACGCCGGGCGCCCCGGCCCGCGCCGGTGCGTCCCGCCCGCCCGGCGAGGTCAGCCCTTGGAGCCCACCGCGAAGAGCAGGTAGAGGAACGCGGCGAAGATGTGCCCGAGGGCGATGTAGATGAGCAGCCGGACCCACAGGGCGCGGGGGAACTTGGTCTCCAGATCGGTCATGGCAGCTCTCCGGTCGACGGGCCCAGGCACAGTGTGGCCGTGGGACTCTGCAGCAGCGTGTGGACGAACAGCAGCTCGACGCCGTCGTGGTCCTCGGCGGCGAGGCGGTGCGGGGTGAGGGAGTCGAAGTGCGCGCTGTCACCGGGCCCGAGCAGGTGCGCGGTGTCCCCGAGCCGCAGCCGCAACCGCCCCTTGAGGACGTACAGCCACTCCTCACCGGGGTGGACGCGCACGATGTCGCCCTGCGAGCCGTACGGCACCCGCACCCGCAGGGCCTGCATGCCTCGGCCCGGCGACCCGGCCTGGACGTACGTCCATCCGCCCGCCCGGGTCGGCTCCATGTCGGCGGCGCGCACGATCGCGTCCCGGTCGGCGACCGCCTCTCCCAGCAGGTCGGAGACCGTCGTACCGTAGATGCGGGCGAGCGCGAGGAGCATCGGCAGCGAGGGCTGACGGTGCCCGGTCTCCAGCCGGGAGAGATGGGCCGGCGAAAGGCCGGCCTCCCGCGCCGCGGCCTCCAGGGTGAGCCCGGCGCGCCGGCGCAGAGCGCGCAGCTGCGGGGCGACGGCGGGCAGACCGTCGTCCGGAGCCGCCGGCGGCGAGGCGTCTGAGGCGTTCATGCTTCCATTGAGCCGGATGGTTGCCTCAGGGGCAATTTTATTGCCTCAGAGGCAAAGGGCCGGTGGGCCCGGCCCCTCGCCCCGTACCGTCTCGGTCAGCGGTTCGCCACCGCCTGCTTGATCAGGGTCTTGCCGAAGTCCCACATCAGGCCGCCGCCGCTGTGCGCGTCGTCCATCACCGCCGTGAAGGCGTCCACGAAGCGCTCCACGTCGACCTCGTCCACGATCAGCGGCGGGATGAGCTTGATCACCTCCAGGTGGTCGCCGGACACCTGGGTGAGGATCCGGTGCTTCTGCAGCAGGGGGACGACGACCATCTGCGCGAACAGGCCCTTGCGGGCCGCCTGGAGCATGGTCCAGCGGCTGCGCAGTTTCAGTGAGGTGGGCCTGCCGAACTCGATGCCGATCATCAGGCCCCGGCCGCGGACGTCGGCGAGCAGTTCGTACTTGGCGATCAGCGCGGTGAGCCGGGACTTGAGCAGGTCGCCCGTGCGGCGCACGCCGGCGACGATCTGTTCGTTCTCCATGACCGAGAGCACGGCGAGGCCGCACGCCATCGCCTGGGCGTTGGCGCCGAAGCTCGCCGAGTGCACGAGGACACGGTCCATGGACGAGTAGACCTTCTTGAAGATCCACTCCCTGCCGAGGGTCGCGCCGACCGGCACGTAGCCGCCGGACAGGGCCTTGGCCACGCACACGAGGTCCGGTTCGACACCGTCCTCGTGCTGGTAGGCGTAGAAGTCACCGGTGCGGCCGAGGCCGGTCTGCACCTCGTCGGCGATGAGCAGCGCCTTGTGCCGGCGCAGCAGCTCCTGCGCGGCCCGCAGGTAGCCGGGCGGTGCCTCGTGCACGCCCTTGCCCTGGATCGGCTCCACGATCAGAGCGGCCACGTCGCCCTTGCCCAGCTCCCGGGCCAGCGCCTCCAGGTCGCCGAGGGGTACGGCGGTGTCGGGGAGCAGCGGGGCGAAACCGTCGCGGAAGCCGCTCTCGCCGTTGACCGAGAGGGAGCCCGTGGTCAGCCCGTGGAAGGCGTGGTCGCAGTAGAGGACGCGGGGCTTGCCGGTGGCGTACCGGGCGAACTTCAGGGCCGTCTCGACCGCTTCGGTGCCGCTGTTGCCGAAGAACACCCGGTCCAGGTGCGGACTGTGGGTGAGGAGCCGCTCGGCGAGCAGGCCGGGCAGCGGCTGGCAGTCGAACCGGGTGAGGTCGGCGAGGTCCAGGTCCACGACGTCGTGCAGCGCCTTGCGGACGACCGGGTGGTGGCGGCCCAGGCCCATCACCCCGAACCCGGCGAGCATGTCGAGGTGGTCGTTGCCGTCGGCGTCGAAGAAGTGCGCCCCCTCGGCGCGCTCGTAGACCTTGTCGAAGCCGATGGTGTGCAGCATGCGCGGCAGCTGCGGGTTGAGGTGCTTGGCGTGCAGCTCGTAGCGTTCGGCTCCGCGCTCGGCGAGCAGGGCGCCGAGGTCGAACTCCGTGCTCATTCACTCTCCTTGTCAGCGCCCCGGAGGGGCACGGGCCCGGTTCGGGATGCGGCTACCGCCGCGACGGGGACCCTTACGGGTTCGGGCGGGGCCGGGAACGCCGGGGTGCGGCCCGTTCCCCCGGCGCGGCGGTCGCGGTCCGGCCGCTCCCGGTACCCCCGCCCGCAGGCGACACGGCTCCCCGGCCGTTCCCCGCGTCACCGTCCGCAGGCGGCGCGGCCCCCCGGGCATTCCCGGCGCCCCCA
>NZ_WWJT01000199.1 GCF_009865385.1 Streptomyces sp. SID486
CCTCCTCACCCTGCGCACGGGCGACCGCACCCCCCTGTTCTGTGTCCACCCCGCCCTCGGCCTCGGCTGGTCCTTCGCCGCCCTCCTCCCGCACCTCCACCCGGACCGCCCGGTGCACGCCCTGCAGAGCCCGGCACTCACCGAGGGGGCGGACAAGCTCCCGGCGAGCGTCGCCGCGCTGGCCGAGGCGTACACCGAGCGCATCCGCGCGCTCGTGCCGAACGGCCCGTACGCCCTGCTGGGCCGCTCCTTCGGCGGCCCCGTCGCCCACGAGATCGCCGTGTGCCTGCGCCGGGCCGGGCAGCAGGTGCGGCTGCTGGCCGTCCTGGACTCGATGCCCCACCCGCCCGGCACCCCCCGGCTCCCGGCGGACGTGGTGGAGCGGGAGTCGCTGCGGATCCTGCTCAACAGCCACGCCCCCGACCGCCCCGCACCACCCGGCCGGTTCGGCCGCGCCGAGGCGTTCGCGGTGGTCCGCGCCACCGACAGCCCGCTCGCCGCCCTCGGCGACGGGGTCCTGCACGCCATGACCGACGCGGGCTCCCACCACATCCACCTCACCCGCGCCTGGCGCCCGTCCTCCTACGACGGCCCCGCCACCCTCTTCTCCGCGACCCGGCAGACCCACGCGAGCACCGCCGAGAAGGCGGCGGCCTGGCGGCCCGTCACCGCCGGCCTCGACGTGCACGAACTCGACTGCACCCACAGCGGAGTACTTCAGCCGGACCCGGCCGCACGCGTCGCCGCGGTCCTCGAGACCACCCTCCGGGGGGAGTGACCCATGACCACCGACGCCCCTGCCCCGGCCGGACCGGCCGCCGACGAGGAGTACGAGTTCCCCGTCTCCGACGCGCAGAGCCGCCTGCTCGTCCTCGACCAGCTGAACCCGGGCACCGCGCAGTACAACGTGCCCGCGGCCTTCGCCGTGACCGGCCCCTTCGACGTCGCCGCGTTCGGCCGGGCCCTGGACACGCTGGTCGCCCGGCACGAGGCGCTGCGCACCGTCTTCCGCACCGCCCCGGACGGCACCCAGACCCAGCGCGTGCGGGCCGCCGCGGCCGCGACGCTCACCGTCCGGGAAGCGGTCCCCGCCGACCGGGCGGACACGCTGCTGCGCCGGGAGGCCGCCCGCCCCTTCGACCCGGCCGCCGGACCGCTGCTGCGCTGCACGGTGTACGCCGTCGACGACGGCACCCACCGGGTGCTGCTCGTCGCCCACCACCTGGTCTGCGACGGCTGGTCGCTCGGCGTCGTACTCGACGAACTGGGCGCCGCCTACCGCGACGAAGCCGCCGGACGGCCGCACAGCCCACCGGGTGAGCCGCTACAGTTCCCCGACTACGCGGTCTGGCGGCGCGAACGCCGGGCGGCGGGGGAGTACGACACGGCCGTACGACACTGGGTGGAGACACTGCGGGGCGCGCCCGCCACCCTGGAACTGCCCACGGACCGGCCGCGGCCCGCCGTGCGCTCCACGGCCGGCGGCAGCGCGCGCTTCCCGATCCCGGCCACCGTGCGCACCCGCCTCGCCGAGACGGCCGCTGCCTGCGGGGCGACGCCCTTCATGGCACTGTTCGCCGCCTACGCCGCCTTCCTCGCCCGGCTCTCCGGCCGCGACGACCTCGTCATCGGCTACCCGGTGTCCGGCCGGGAGCACCCCGACCTCCAGCACACCGTCGGCATGCTCGCGGGCACCCTCGCCCTGCGCGTCGACGTGGCCGGCGACCCCTCCTTCCACGAGCTGACCGGCCGGGTCCGCGACGCCCTGCGCGCCGCCGCCCCGCACCAGGACGCCCCGTTCGAGGCGGTGGTGGACGCCCTCGCCCCGGCCCGCGAGGCCGGCCACGACCCGGTCGTCCAGGTCGTCTTCTCCTACGACGACGACACCGCCCTCACCCTGGACCTCGCCGGAGCCGGCACACGGCGGCTCGAAGTCGACCTGGACACCGCCAAGTTCGACTTCCACCTGCACGTGGAGCGCTGGGGGGAGGACCTGGCCGCCCAGTTCATCCACCACGGTGACCTGTACGAGGCGCAGACCGTGCGCCGCTGGACCCGCAACTTCACCGTCCTGCTGGACGGCCTGCTCACCGACCCGCACGCCCCGCTCTCCCGCCTCACCCCGGTCGCCGAGGACGAACTGCGGCTGCTCGTCGCACAGAACGACCGCCTCGGCGCCGCCGCCCCCGCCGACCGCCTGGTCCCCGACCTGATCGCCGAGGTCGCGGCCGCCCGCCCCGACGCCACCGCGCTCGTCCACGGCACCGAACGCCTCAGCTACCGCCGTCTGCTGGAGGGGGCCGACGCGCTGGCGGCCCGGTTGCGTGCCGCCGGGGTGGGCCCGGGCAGCCGGGTCGGACTGCTGCTGCCCCGCTCGGCGGACCAGGGCATCGCCGCGCTCGCGGTACTGCGGGCGGGAGGCGCCTACGTCCCCCTGGACCGCGCCCACCCCGGCGACCGGCTGCGCTACATGCTCGACTGCTCCGGCACCGGTCTGCTGCTCACCGCCGAGGCCACCGCCGGGCAGGGCGCCGGCCTCGGCGTGCCCTGCCTGCGCGTCGACCGCACCGGTCCCGCCGAGCCGCCGCCCGTCACCGACGGCCCGGCACCCGGCGCCCACGACCTCGCCTACGTCCTGTTCACGTCCGGCTCCACCGGCCGCCCCAAGGGGGTGGCCGTCGAACACCGCTCCCTGGTCAACCTGACCACGGCCGTGCGCCATCACTTCCCGGTGACGGCGGCCGACCGGGTGCTGCAGTTCGTGGCGTTCGGCTTCGACGTCGCGGTGTCCGACCTGTTCTTCCCCTGGGTCGCGGGGGCCGAGCTGCACGTCCCCACCGAGGACGAACGGCTCGGCGAGAGCCTGCTGCACCGGCTGCGCGACTCCCGCATCACCTACGTGTTCCTGCCGCCGTCCGCCGCCATGCTGCTGCCCGACATCAAGGGACAGCTCCCCGACCTGCGCACCGTCGCGGTGGGCGGCGAGGCGTGCCCCGCCGAACTCGTCGAACGGCTGCACGAGCCCGGCCGGCGGATCGTCAACGCCTACGGCCCGAGCGAGGTCTCGGTCTACTCCCACACGGCCGACCTGACCCCCGGCGAACCGGTCGTGCTCGGCCACGCGGTGGCGGGCAGCCGGTGCTACGTCCTGGACGAGCGGCTGCGTCCCGTCCCCGTCGGTGTCCCCGGCGAGATCTACATCACCGGCGCCGGACTCGCCCGCGGCTACATCGAGCGGCCCGGCCTGACCGCCGAGCGGTTCGTCGCCGACCCCTACGGCGCCCCCGGCACCCGGATGTACCGCAGCGGCGACCTCGGACGGGTCGACGCGCACGGGGTGCTGACCTACCTGGGCCGCAGCGACCTCCAGGTCAAACTGCGCGGGGTGCGCATCGAGCTGGGCGAGATCGAGTCGCTGCTGGCCGCCCACCCGGACGTGCGGATCGCGGCGGCGGCCGTGCGCGGCACCGGAGAGGAACAGCGGCTCGCCGCCTACGTGGTGTGCCGCGACGGGGCCGCCCCACCCGACGACGGCACCCTGCGCGCCCACCTCGCCGAGCGGCTGCCGGCCTTCATGGTCCCCGAGGTGTTCGTCCGCCTCGCGGAACTGCCGCTCAACGGCAACGGCAAGATCGACCGCTCCCGGCTGCCCGAGCCGGAGGTCACCCGCCGCGCCCCGGACGCGAGCGGGACGGCCACCGGTACCGCGACCGAGCGGCTGGTCGCGGAGATCTGGGCCCGCGTCCTGACCATGGACCGGGTCGGCGTCCACGACAACTTCTTCGACCTGGGCGGCAACTCGGTCCGCCTGATGCGGGTGCTGGCCGGTCTGCGCGAGGCCGCGGCGGACGGCGGGCTCACCCTGGTCGACCTGTTCCGCCATCCCACCGTCACCTCCCTCGCCGCCCGCCTCGACCAGGCCCGGGCGGCGGACCCCGCCGGCCCCGCAGACCCGGCGGATCCCGCGGACTCCGCGGCCCGTGGCCGCGAACGGCACAACCGGCGTACCGACGCCCGACGTCTCCGCTCCCGGAAAGGCACCCACCGATGACCGACCCCGCAGCCTCCGAGGCCCTCGACTCCGCCATCGCCGTCATCGGGATGAGCGGTCGCTTCCCCGGCGCCCCCGACCTCGACGCGTACTGGCACAACCTGCTCGGCGGTACGACGTCCATCAGCGACTTCACCGAGGAGGAACTCCTCGCCGACGGCGCGGATCCCGACGAGATACGCGGTCGCGACTACGTCCCGGCCAAGGGCGTGCTCGCCGGTGCCGACCGTTTCGAGGCCGCCCTGTTCGGCTTCAACCGCACCGAGGCCGCCGCCCTGGACCCGCAGCACCGGCTGCTCCTGCAGACCGCCTGGTCCGCCCTGGAGGACGCCGGCCACGACCCCCTCGGCGCACCGCGCCGCACCGGCGTCTACGTCGGCGGCGGCGTCACCGAGCACATGCTGGCCGCCCAGACCGACCCCCGGCTGGCCGCGCAGATCGGCGCGCTGCAGGTCCGTATCCTCACCGACCGCGAGTTCCTCGCCCCCTGGATCTCCTACCGCCTCGGTCTCGACGGCCCGAGCCTCACCGTCCAGACCGCCTGCTCCACCTCCCTGACCGCGATCCACCTCGCCTGCCAGGCACTGCTCCTCGGCGACTGCGACACCGCGCTCGCCGGGGGTGTCGCCGTCGACACGGTCCACCGGCGCGGGTACGTGCACTACCAGGGCGGGATCTTCTCGGCCGACGGCCGCTGCCGGCCCTTCGACGAGGCGTCCGGCGGCACCGTGCCCGGCAACGGCGTCGGCGTGGTCGTGCTGCGCCGCCTCGCCGACGCCCTCGCCGACGGCGACCCCGTCCGCGCGGTCATCCGCGGCAGCGCCGTCACCAACGACGGCGCCGCCCGCGTCGGCTTCACCGCCCCGGGCGTCGACCAGCAGACCGCAGCGATCGTGGAGGCGTGGACGACGGCGGGTCTCGACCCGGCCGACGCCCAGTACCTGGAGGCGCACGGCACGGCCACCGAGCTGGGCGACCGCATCGAGGCGACCGCCGCGACCGCCGCGTTCAAGGGCGCCCTCGGCACCGGCTCCATCGGCCTGGGCTCGGTGAAGGCGAACATCGGCCACCTGGACGCCGCCGCGGGCGTGGCCGGGGTCGTCAAGACCGTGCTGATGCTGGAGCACGCCGTCATCGCCCCGACCGCCGGAGCCGGCCGGCCGCACCCCGGACTCGGCCTGGACGACTCGCCCTTCCACGTGGTCACCGAGGCCGAACCCTGGCCGGAGCCGGAGTACGGCCGCCGCCGCGCCGGGGTCAGCTCGGTCGGCATCGGCGGCACCAACGTCCACGTCGTGCTGGAGGAGGCACCGGTCCGCCCCGCGGAGAGCGGATCACCGGGTCCGGAGGTGCTGCTGCTGTCCGCCCACACCGAGGACGCCCTCAAGGCCCTCGCCGGCCGCCTGGCCACCGCCCTGCGCGCCCCGGGGGCCCCCAGCCTCGCCGACACCGCCCACACCCTGCGCTTCGGCCGCACCCCCCTCGCCGTCCGCGCCTACGTGGCGGCCGCCGACCGGGAGGAGGCCGCGACCGGCCTCGCCGAACTCGCGGCGGGCCGCACGGTGCCGGTCCCGGCCGCCGCGGACGACCTGCGCGCGATCGGGGAGGCGTGGCTGCGGGACGAGCGGCTTCCGTGGCCGCGGCGGGGCCGCCGGGTCTCGCTGCCGACGTACCCGTTCGGCGGGGAGAGCTACGGGCAGCTCCGCCTGCCCACGGGGTCCGCGCGGGGACCGCAGTCCCAGGGGCCGGACTCCCAGGGCCCGGACTCCCAGGGCCTGGAGTCCCCCGGCCCCGACTCCCCGGCACCGGAGGCGGGCGCCGCCGGTCTGGACGCGTCCGTGCGCGCCCTCCTCGCCGAGACGCTCGGCCTGGACGGCGCCGGTGACCTGGGCATGACCTACTTCGCCGCCGGCGGTGACTCCCTCGCCGCCGTCCACCTGGTCGGCTGCCTGCGCGACGACTTCGGCATCGACGTACCGCTCACCCTGTTCCTGGAGGAGCTGACGCTCGACGAGCTGGCCCGGCGGATCGTCGAGGCCCGGGAGGGGGACGACGCGCTGGACGCGCTGCTCAGCGAGTTCGAGGGCGCGTGAGGCGATGAGCGACGGGGAAAGGGGCCGGTGATCGTCACCGGCCCCTTTCCCCTGCCCCGCCACGCACGGGACGGACGCCCCTTTGCGCGCGGGAGACGCACGCCGTCCCGCGCGCGGGGACGACGCCCCTATGCGCGCGGGAGACGTACGCCCTCACGCGCGCGCGAAGACGGACGGTGTCAGTGGCCCGTCACGGGCGCTCATGGGGCCGCCCTCACGTGCGCGCGAAGACGGACGTCAGCGCCCGCGCGACACGGGGCAGGTGATCGTCCAGGTAGAAGTGCCCGCCGGGCAGGACATGCGTCGTGAACGGGCCCAGCGTCTCCTGCCGCCAGGTCGGCATCTCCTCCACCCGCACCCTCGGATCGGCGTCCCCGGTCAGCGCCACCACCGGACAGCGCAGCGGGGGACCGGGGCGGTAGGAGTAGGCGGACAGCATCGCGTAGTCCGCGCGCAGGGCGGGCAGCGCGACCTCCAGCAGCATCGGGTCGGCCAGCAGGCTGTCGTCCGTACCGGCCAGCAGCCGCATCTCCGCCAGCAGTTCGTCGTCCGAGGGCGCTCCCGGCCAGTACGACGCGATCGGCAGCGAGGGCCCCGGGTGCCCCGACACGAACAGCGCGGCGGGCGCCCGGCCCCGCGCCTGCAGCGCCCTGGCCGTCTCGAAGGCGGCGAGCGCGCCCATGCTGTGCCCGAACAACGCCAGCGGTCTGCCCGCCGGATCCGCGGGCAGCGCGTCCAGGACGGCGTCCACGACCTCGTCGATCCGCTCGGCGAACGGCTCCGTGAAACGGTCGTGCCGGCCCGGATACTGCACCACCACAGGCTCCAGCGGACCGGCGACCGCGGCCGACAGGGCGTGCTGGGCGCCGGCCGCGCCGCCCGCGTGCGGGAAGCACAGCAGCTGAACGGGGGCGTCGGGGGCGCGGTGGAAGCGCCGTATCCAGCCGTCCATGAAAGTACCTCTCTCTTCCGAAGCTCTTCACGGGCTTCTCGCGGGTTCTGCGCGGGCTCTTCCGGGGCCCGTGCCGGGCTCCTGCGGAGCCGGGCCCGCGTCCTGGCACGAGAGGGGCCCCGTGCCGGTTCGCCCGGCCCGGGGCCCCTCTCGTCCGGCCACGCCGGGCGGTTCACTCCGCCGCGGCCATCCAGCTCTCCAGCTGTTCCAAGGTCGTCCCGGGGTCGGCGACGAGCACGTTCAGCTCGTCGTCGTGCGGGTTGAGGGTGACGACGGCGGGACAGCGCCGGCAGCCCTCGACGCCGACCTGGTTCCACCACTTGCAGTGCGGACGCAGGTGGCACCGTGGCACGGCCGCGGATTCGGCCTCGGCCTTCGGCGGCACGGCCCGTATGCGCTCGATCAGGCCGCACGCCTCGCCCACCCGGTTCGCGCAGTCCGACACGCAGTGCGAGGCGAACCGCAGCACCCGGTTGGGGGCGATGCCCTCCGGGATGCTGCCCAGGACCTCGGCCACCGGCACCGGATCGGCGAGGTAGACGACCTCGCCGCGGTCTCCGGAACGGACGCCGAGCACCACGCTCTCCGGACGACTCGCGTCACCGGAGGGACACCAGTTGAGGGGCCGCTGCCCCGCGGAACCGTCCACGGTGCTCACCTCCGCGTCCCTAGCAGGCGGCCGGGCGGACGACCGACTTGCCGGTGTTGGCGACGATGCCGCCCACGACGCCGTCGGTGACGGCGCCGTTGTGCTGCTCGGCGGCGACGGCCTTGGCGATGTTCGCCGCCAGCTGCTCCTGCGAGGTGATCCGCTCGGACCGGCCGGCCGCCGCCGCGGGCGCGCCGGCCGCCGTGACGAGTCCGGTGACCAGCGCCGCCGCCGCAGCCGCCGTACGAAGACCCTTGTTCATCTGAGCCCCTTCCCAAGTCAGCAGAGTGATACGGGACTTGACGGTAGGGACGGATCCGGCCCGGGAGCGGCGGTCGGAGCGGCAGCTGCCCGGAGTCTTCGGACCGCGGTCGCCGCCGGGCCGCACGTCCCGCCGTACCGGCTGCTGGGAGGATGGCCCGAGCGAGTCGAGCAGGGGGACGTATGGGTCGGGGCGAGCGGGACGCGGTCGCGCGCGGGATGCGGCTGCGTGAGGCGGCTCAGGCGGTGGCCGGGGATCACGGCAGGGCCGTGGAGGCGGTGCGGGCGGCGCTGAAGCCGATCCAGGACGCGGCGGTGGAGCAGGCCCTCGACGCCATCCCCGTGGCCCGGCTCCAGGAGGCCACCGGCGGGCGGCTGAGGGTGGCGCACGTCGAGAAGAGCGGCCTGCGCACGGTCCGGCAGGTGCTGGACGCCGGGCCCTACCGGCTGCGGCAGATCCCGGGGGTGGGGCAGCGGACCGTCGACCAGATCGTCGCCGCCGCGCAGCAGCTGTCGGAGATGGTGCTGGAGACCGTCGCCGTGCACCTCGACGTCGACCGGCCGCAGCCGCGTACGACCGCGCTCGTCAGGGCGCTGCACGTGCTGGTGGAGGCGGGCGCGGACGCGCGGCGGGCGGTCGACACGGCCGCCGCGCTGACGCGGCGGCTCGACCCCCTGCTCACGGACGCCGGGCCGGCGGCCGGCCGGCTGAGCATGCTGGTCGCGGGGCGGGCCGCACGGGCCCGCGCGCTGGAGGCCGTCGGACAGCTCCGGGCGGTCCTGGCCGAGGCCGACCGGGCGGGCACCGCGGAGTTGCTCGCGCAGGCGTCGGTGGACCTGCTGCGGGGGCCGTCGGACGACATCGCGGCCTGGGTGGACTTCGAGCTGCGCTCCGCGGAGTACTACGGCCTGCTCGCCGAGATCTCCGGCCGCGCTCCCGACACGGCCGCCGCCGAGGGCTTCCTGCCCGAGGACATCACCGCACGGGTCCGGGCCCAGCGGCTGGACGACTCCCGGCGGCGCGTGTCGCTGCGCGGCTACCAGGCGTTCGGCGCGCGCTTCGCCCTCGCGCAGCGCAGGGTGATCCTCGGTGACGAGATGGGGCTCGGCAAGACCATCCAGGCCATCGCCGCGCTCGCGCACCTCGCCGCCGCGGGGGACACCCACTTCATGGTCGTCTGCCCGGCGAGCGTCCTGGTCAACTGGACCCGGGAGATCGAGGCGCGCAGCACGCTGCGGGCGCTGCCGCTGCACGGCCCGGACCGGCAGGACGCCTTCGCCGACTGGAAGGTGCGGGGCGGGGTCGGCGTGACGACCTTCGACGCGTTGCGCGGGTTCCCGGTCCCGGACGGGGACGGGACCGGGATGCTCGTGGTGGACGAGGCGCACTGCGTGAAGAACCCGCTGGCCCTGCGCTCCCAGGCCGTGGCGCAGTGGGCGGACAGCAGCGCACGGGTCCTGTTCATGACCGGCACTCCGATGGAGAACCGGGTCGGGGAGTTCCGCAGTCTGGTGCGCATGCTCGACGGCGAGGTGGCCGACCGCCTCGACGACCGGGACGGCATGGCCGGCCCCGTGGCCTTCCGCAAGGCGGTGGCGCCCGTCTACCTGCGCCGCAACCAGCAGGACGTGCTCACCGAACTGCCCGCCCTCCAGCTCACGGACGAGTGGGAGGAACTGAGCGCCTCGGACGAGGACGCCTACCGGGACGCGGTGCGCGCGGGGAACTTCATGGCGATGCGCAGGGCCGCCTACCGGGACCCGGAGACGTCGGCCAAACTCTGCCGGCTCCGGGAGATCGTCCGGGAGGCCGGTGACAACGGCCAGAAGACGCTCGTCTTCTCCGCCTTCCGGGACGTGCTGGACACGGTGCGGTCCGCCCTCCAGGGTGAACCGGACCGGCCCGCCCCGGTGTTCGGCCCGCTCACCGGAAGCGTGCCGCCCCGGCAGCGGCAGAGCGTGGTGGACGAGTTCGCGGGCGTGGCCGGCCCGGCGGTGCTGCTCGCCCAGATCCAGGCGGCCGGCGTCGGCCTCAACATCCAGGCCGCCTCCGTCGTCGTCATCTGCGAGCCCCAGATCAAGCCGACCCTGGAGCACCAGGCGGTGGCCCGCGCCCATCGCATGGGCCAGGTGCGGCCGGTCCGGGTGCACCGCCTGCTGACCACGGGCGGGGTGGACGAGCGCCTGGTGCGGATGCTGGAGCGCAAGACCCGCCTGTTCGACGCGTACGCCCGCCGCAGCGAGGTGGCCGAGGCCACCCCGGACGCGGTCGACGTCTCGGACACCGAGCTGGCACGCCGAATCGTCGAGGAGGAACAGGCGCGCCTCGGCCTGGCCGACGCCCTCCTGCCCGAACCCGAACCGGCCGCCCCCGACGCCTGAGACGAACCCGAGCCGGTCACCTCCGACGCCCGGGACGGACCCGGCCGGTCAGCTCC
>NZ_WWJT01000200.1 GCF_009865385.1 Streptomyces sp. SID486
CGCTGCTGCGGGTCCATCGCCGTCGCCTCACGCGGCGAGATGCCGAAGAAGTCGGCGTCGAAGTCGCCGGCCTCCGCGAGGAAGCCGCCTTCGCGGGCGTATGTGGTGCCCGGCCGGTCGGGGTCGGGGTCGTAGACGGCGTCGGTGTCCCAGCCGCGGTCGGCGGGGAACGGCGTGATCGCGTCCTCCTCGCCGTACACCAGGCGCCACAGGTCCTCGGGGGCACGGACGCCGCCGGGGAAACGGCAGCCCATTCCGACGATCGCGATCGGCTCGTGGGCCGCCGCCTCCACTTCCTGCAGGCGGTTGCGGGTCTGATGCAGGTCGGCCGTGACCCGACGGAGATAACCGAGGAGCTTTTCTTGTTCCGACATCAGGACCTCACGTGCTTGGGAAGCTGGGCGTACAGCGGGAAGGGCAGGGCGGCGCGCGGGGCGGCACCGGTGGGCGCGGGAGCGGTCAAGCGGATCAGGACTCCTCCGCGGAGCCGAACTCCTGGTCGATGAAGGCGAAGAGTTCGTCCGCGTCCGCGGTCTCCAGGTGGTCTGCGACGGCGGCCGAGGCGTCGGGTTCGGCGGCCGGCGCGGCCTCCGACGGGGTTCCGCCGTCGCTCCAGCTGGAGACGCTGGACAGCAGTTCCCGGAGCCGGTCGGCCACCACCTCGCGTGCGCCGGTGTCGCCGTCGGCGACCGTCTCGCGCAACGCGGCTTCCATGCGGTCGAGTTCGGCGGTGAGAGAGGTGTCCGGCGCCTCGGCCGCCGGGGCGGCGGGTGCCAGCTCCTCGTCGAGGAGTCCGGCGAGCGCCTCGGGCGTCGGGTAGTCGAAGATCAGCGTGGCGGGCAGCCGCAGTCCGGTGGCCGCGTTGAGCCGGTTGCGCAGTTCGACGGCGGTGAGGGAGTCGAAGCCGAGTTCGAGGAAGCCTCGGTCGGCGACGACGGACACCGCGGAACCGTGTCCGAGCACGGTGGCGCCGTGCTCCTGGACCAGCCGCAGCAGCGTCCGCCGCCGCTCCGGCGCGGCGAGCCCGGCCAGCCGCTGCGCCGGCGACGGTGCGTCGGAGCGTTGCGGTTCCTGGACACGGGACCTCCGGGCAGGCACCGGCTGTCGTACGACACCGCGCAGCACGGCGGGCGGCGGGGTGCCGCCCTGGGCGGCCTCTGCGGCCAGCAGTGCCGTGTCCAGCCGGGCGGGTACGACGAGGGCCTCGGCCAGACCGCCCGCCGCGTCGAGGAGCGCCAGGCCCTCCTGTGAGGAGAAGGGCAGCAGGCCGCTGCGGCTCATGCGGGACAGGTCCGCCTGGTTGAGGTGGCCGGTCATGCCCGTGCGCTCGGCCCACAGGCCCCAGGCCAGCGAGGTGGCGGGAAGACCCTGCGCGTTGCGGTGCTGGGCGAGAGCGTCCAGGAAGGTGTTGGCCGCCGCGTAGTTCGCCTGGCCCGCGGAGCCGAAGACACCGGCCGTCGAGGAGAACAGGACGAAGAGGGTGAGGTCGAAACGGCGCGTGAGCTGGTGCAGATGCCAGGCCGCCTCGGCCTTGGCGCGCAGTACGGTGCCCAGGCGCTCCGGCGTCAGGGACGCGACCGTGGTGTCGTCCAGGACGCCCGCGGCGTGCACCACACCGGTCAGGCCGTGTCCGTCCGGCAGGCCGGACAGGAGTGCCGACAGTGCGTCGCGGTCGGCGACGTCACAGGCGGCCGTCCGTACCGTGGCGCCCAGCGCCGCCAGTTCGTCGCGGAGTTCCGGCATGCCGTCGGCGGCCTCCCCCCGCCGGCTGACCAGCAGCAGGCTGCGTACCCCGTGCCGTTCGACCAGGTGGCGGGCGACGAGCCTGCCGAGTGTGCCCGCGGCGCCCGTGACCAGGACGGTGCCGTCGGGCAGCGGCCCGGTGGGGGGAACGCTGAGCACCAGCTTGCCGACATGGCGCGCCTGGCTCATGTACCGGAACGCCTCCGGGGCCCGGCGTACGTCCCACACCCGGGTGGGCAGCAGCCGCAGCCGGCCCTGGGCGAAGAGGTCGAGGATCTCCGCCAGCATCCGGCCGATCCGCTCGGGACCGGCCTCGCCCAGATCGAAGGCCCGGTATGCGACCGCCGGGTGGGCCGCCGCCACGGTGGCGGCCTCGCGGACGTCCGTCTTGCCCATCTCCACGAACCGGCCGCCGGAGCGGAGGAGGCCCAGCGAGGCGTCGACGTACTCTCCGGCCAGGGAGTTGAGGACGACGTCCACTCCGCCCCCGTCACCGCCGAACCTGCTCGCGAACTCCAGCGAGCGCGAGGACGCCAGATGCGCGTCGTCCACGCCGAGAGTCCGCAGCGCCTCCCACTTCGCGGGGCTGGCGGTGGCGAACACCTCGACGTCCCAGGCCCGGGCGAGCTGCACCGCGGCCATGCCGACCCCGCCCGCGGCGGAGTGCACCAGCAGTGACTCGCCGGAACGTACGGCGGCCAGCTCGCGCAGGGCGTACAGCGCGGTCACGTACACGATGGGGACGGACGCGGCCTCGGTGAACGTCCAGCGCTCCGGAACGCGCGCCAGTGTCCGCTGATCGGCCACGACCAGCGGGCCGAAGCCGCCGGACCAGATGCCCATCACCCGGTCGCCGACGGCGAACGAGGTCACTCCGGGCCCGGTTGCCACCACCACGCCGGCTCCCTCGCCGCCCATCAGGGCCGCGTCGGGGTACATCCCCAGGGCGAGGAGTACATCGCGGAAGTTCAGTCCGGCGGCCCGTACGGCGATCCGTACCTCGTGCCGGCCCAGTTCGCGGGTCGCGTCCGGTGCCTGCCGCAGCCGCAGGCCCTCCAGCGTCCCGTCCTCGGAGGCCGTCAGCCGCCAGGCCGGGACACCGTCCTGGCGGGCGTCGGGTACGGCGTCCGGTGCGCCGTCCGCCATGCCCGGTACGACAGCCTGAGTGCCGTCCGCCCTGCCCGGTACGACAGCCTGTGTACCGTCCGCCATGCCCGGTACGACAGCCTGTGTACCGTCCGCCATGCCCGGTACGACAGCCTGTGTGCCGTCCGGGATGCCGCTCTCGGGGACCAGTACCCCTTCGGCGACTCCGTCGGCCAGCCGTGGCACCCGCACCCGGCCGTCCCGCAGGGCGAGCTGGGGCTCTTCGGCCAGCGCCGCCTCGTGCAGCACGGCCAGCGAGGCATCGGTGTCGTCCACGTCCAGCAGGACGAACCGGCCCGGGTGCTCGGCCTGTGCCGACCGCACCAGTCCCCACACGGCGGCGGCCGGCAGGTCGTGCACGTCTTCACCGGGAGCGGTGGCCACCGCTCCCCGGGTCACCAGGACGAGCCGTGCCCGGTCGAGACCGTCCGCGGCCAGCCACGCCTGCAGCAGCTCCAGCGTCCGGTGTGTCGTCTCGCGCATCGCCGTGACGACGTCGTCCTCGACGCCCGAGGCGACGGCGGCGAAGATCAGTCCGGGCACCGGGGAGCCGGAGTCCAGCTGCTCGGCGAGATCGGCCGGGTCGGTGTACTCCTGGGGGGTGCGGCCGGCCGTCTTGAGGGCACCGGCCAGCTCCGAGGAGTGCGGCCCGACGACAGCGCAGCCGCCGTCCGCGCCCACCGGGGCGGCCACGGCGCCGGACATCTCGGTCCAGTCCACGCGGTACAGCGCATCGCCCACCCCTCCGGGCGCCGCAGCCGCCACCTGCTCGGCCGTGACCGGACGGGTCACCAGGGCTTCCGCGCTCGCGACCGGCGTACCCGCCGCGTCGGTGACGAGCACCGACATCCCGTCGGCCCCGGCCGGCGCCAACCGCACGCGCAACGACGAGGCACCGGTCGCGTACAACGACACCCCACGCCATTCGAACGGCAGCCGGATCGTGCCGGAGTCCCGCTCCCCGTCCGTCAGCCAGGCGTGCAGCGCCGCGTCCAGCAGCGCCGGATGCAGCCCGTACCGGCTCGCGTCGGCACGCTGCTCCTCGGCAAGGGCGACCTCGGCGAACACCTCGTCGCCGCGCCGCCAGGCCGCGCCCAGCCCGCGGAACGCAGAGCCGTAGACCAGGCCCGTGGCTGCCAACCTCGGGTACAGATCGCCGAGTTCGACCTGCTCTGCGCCCACCGGCGGCCACACGCTCAGGTCACCGTCCGGCGCAGATTCTTCACCGTCGGTGCCGAGCACACCGGAGGCGTGCCGCGTCCAGGCAGCTTCTGAAGCGCCGTCCCTGCGCGAGTACACGCACAGTTCCCGGCGTCCCTCGGCATCCGGGCCGTCCAGCACCACCTGCACCTGTACGCCACCCTCTCGGGGCAGCACCAGCGGCGCCTCCAGCGTCAGCTCCTCCACCCGGTCGCAGCCGACCGTGTCCCCGGCGCGCAGCGCCAGCTCCACGAACGCCGTCCCGGGAAGGAGGACCGTGCCCTGTACGGCGTGTCCGGCGAGCCAGGGGTGGGTGCGCAGGGACAGCCGGCCCGTCAGCAGCGCCCC
>NZ_WWJT01000201.1 GCF_009865385.1 Streptomyces sp. SID486
GGCGTCCTTGGTGTGCATGTCGAGGCAGAACCCGCACCCGTTGATCTGGCTGGCGCGGATCTTCACCAGCTCCTGGGTGGCGGCGGGCAGCGGAGAGTCGGCGATCACCGTCCCCACGGCGTTGAAGTGCTTGAAGATCTTGCCGAAGACCGGGTTGGTGTGAAGGTTGAGCCGTGCGTCCATGAGATCTGCTCCTGTGTCTTCGCGGTTGCTCTCACCTCACTGACGGACGGCCCCCGGGGAATGTGACATGGGCGGAAGTGAGCCGCGTCACTGCGGAGCCCCGGTGCTACGGCGCTACGGCGTTCCGGCACCTGTTGCCGTTGCCGTTGCCGTTGCCGTCGCCGCTTCCGTCTTCGTCTCCGCCTCCGCCTCCGTCGGCACCGGTACCGGGTGCTCCTGGGGCAGGCGGCGCATGAGGAGGCCGTAGCCGAGGCCGGCCGCCGTGCCGACGGCCGCGCACATGCCCCACAGCCACTGCGCGCCGAGGCGGTCGATGACCGCGCCCGACATCAGCGGGGCGACCAGGGCGGCGACCGACCAGGACAGCGTGTACATGCCCTGGTAGCGCCCGCGGCCGTGCACGGGGGAGAGGCGGACGACGAGACCGGTCTGGGTCGGTGCGTTGACGATCTCGGCGAGGGTCCACACGCACACGGTCAGCATGAAGACACCGACCGACCCGGCGAACGCGGTCAGCCCGAAGCCGTAGCCGGCCAGGAGCGAGGAGACGACCAGGAGCATGCGCGGGTCGCGGTGTTCGATGAGCCGGGTGACCGGGATCTGGAGCGCCACGATCAGGACGCCGTTGACGGCGATGGCCAGGCCGTAGTCGGCGGGGGAGTACCCGGCCCGCCCCATGGCCACGGGCAGCCCGACCGAGCCCTGCTGGAAGACCAGGGCGACCAGGAACGACAGCCCGACGACGGCCATGTACCGCCCGTCCCGCAGCACCGTGCCCAGCCTGACCTCCGCCTCCGCCTGCCTGGCCGCTGCCGTGGGCCGGGACTCCGGCAGCTTGGCGAAGACGACGACCGCGCAGGCCAGCGTCATCCCGGCCTCGATCAGGAACCCGGCGAGATAGCTGAACTCGGCGATGAACCCGGCGGCCATGGACGAGACGGCGAAGCCCAGGTTGATGGCCCAGTAGTTGAGGGAGAAGGCGCGCACCCGGTCCTCGGGGCGCACGATGTCGGCCATCATCGCCTGCACGGCCGGCCGGGAGGCGTTGGAGGCCATGCCGACGACGAAGGCGACGGCGGCGATGGCGGCCGGGGTGGTCATGAAGCCCAGCAGCGCCACGGACGCGGCGGTGGCGGTCTGGGCGATGAGCAGGGTGGGCCGCCTGCCGAGCCGGTCGGCCATCACACCGCCGCCCAGCGAGGAGACGACCCCGCCGAGCCCGTGCAGCGAGGCGACGAGCCCGGCGTACGAGGCGGAGTAGCCGCGGTCGAGCGTGAGGTAGAGGGCCATGAACGTGGCCACGAAGGCGCCCAGCCGGTTGACGAGGGTGCTGGTCCACAGCCACCAGAACTCGCGGGGGAGCCCCGAGACGGACTCCCGGACAGCACGTCTCATACCGGCCGGTGACATGGACGATCCCCCGTCTGTAAGTGGCTCAAGCGGCAGCCACAACTTACAAACGGGGGTTTCGCGTCGCCAGTCAATTAACAGGTCGCGTCAATCGACCCGCCGCGCCTCCTGCGGCGCGGCGAGCCGCGCCTGCCGGCCGGGCCGCCGCCCCACACGCCGTGCGGCGGGGCGGTGGGACACCTCACGCGGCTCCGCCGGGTGCGCGGTGGTACGCGGCACCCGCTCGAAGCGGCTCGGGAACGGGAACCGCCGCTCCAGGAAGGCGTGGATCGCCGCCTGGGCCGGCGCCCGGTCCTTCGGGTCGGTGTCCACGTCGTTGAGGCAGAAGAAGTCCACGTCCTCGCCGGCCGCGAGCCGCGCCAGCCGCCGGCGCATGTCGGGCGTGCCCAACTGCACGTACCGGAAGCTGTAGTCGGCCGGTACGGCACGGCCCGTCGCGATCGCCCAGTGGTGGTGCAGCGTCGACGCCGGGGCGACGTCGGAGGTGGACCGGAAGCGGGAGTACGACGTCCGCTCCAGCTCCTCGATGCCGAGGTCCTCCATCTCCCGCATGACCGACAGCAGTTGCGGGTGCGGGGTGTGCAGCGACTTGTGCGTGATGAACCTGCCGTGGAAGCGGCGGATCACCTCGCGGGTGTTCTTCCCCGCGGAGTTCGGCGCCGGCTCCAGCGGGTGCGGGGCACCGACCCCGAGCTTGAGCGGCGACAGCGGGATGCGGGCTATGCCGCTGCCGTGGAAGAAGCGCTCGGCCCCCACCGGACGGTTGATGAAGACGTCGTCGTTGAAGTAGAGGTAGTGCTCCGACAGGCCCGGTATGTGGTGCAGCCGGCTCTCGATCGCGTGCGAGTTGAAGACGGGCAGC
>NZ_WWJT01000023.1 GCF_009865385.1 Streptomyces sp. SID486
TCGGCGGCGGGAGCGGGCTCGGCCGGCGCCTCGGCCGCGTGCGCGGTCTCCGGCACCGTCACCACGGCCGCCTCGGCGCCCGCGGGAGAACCGGCCGGGGCCGACGCCTTCCGGGTCGCCCGGCGCCGCGTACGGCCCTTGGGTGCGGCTTCCCCGGCGGCCGGCTCCTCGGCCTGCGGCGCCGGGACCACCTGGTCCTCGGCCGCCTGGGGCTCGGCCAGCGCCTCGGCCGCCGACTCCGGCTGCACCGGGCGCGCCGCCGCCTGCTCGGCGGTGACGTCCTGGGCGGTCGGGGCCGCGGCGGCCTGCTCCTGCTCCGCCTCGGCCTGCGCGGCCCTGGCGGCCTCGGCCCGCTCGGCCCGGCC
>NZ_WWJT01000202.1 GCF_009865385.1 Streptomyces sp. SID486
CCTGCGCGCCGAGCGCGGTCGGGTCGGCCACAGCGCTCCAGGCCGTGGGCTACGGCTCCTGCGGCCGGCCCGCCGCGACCGGGGCCGGCGGGAGCGCCCAGGGAAGTTCGATGGACACCGTCTTGCCGCCCTCGCGTGTGGGGCGGACACGGAGCCTGCCGCCGCACTCCGCGGTGAGGCACCGGATGATGACCATGCCGCGCCCGTTGTCCTGCTGGACGGCCGCGGGCAGTCTCTTCGGGAAGCGGGGATGGCTGTCCGTGACGCCGATGCGCAGGTGTTCGTCGCGGTGCAGCGCGAGGTCGACCGTGAAGGTGGGTGACTGCCCGAAGGTGTGCTGTACGGCGTTGGTGGCGAGTTCGGAGACGATGAGGCGCACGGTGTCGGCGACGTCGGCGTCCGACGGCAGGCCCCACTCCGCAAGGGTGCCCACGACGTAGGAGCGGGCGGCGGAGACCGAGGCGGGATCGCTCGGCAGAGTGACGGATGCTTCCAGATGGTCTGCCATGTCGACGTCGTCCCTTTCCCACGGGACCGCGGTCCGACATACGGCGGAGGGTTCGAGTACGGTCCCGGACTGGTGCTTGCCCGTCAGACTGCCACCACCGGACCCGTCACGGGGGGCGATCCACCAAGATATGCATATATCTGTCGCCCGAAGCGGTGAAATCTGCGACGCGAGACCGTATCCGGGCGGCCCTCGGAGAGTAAGGAGGAGCCCATGCAGAACGGTCCTGCAGTGCGCCGCCGGAAACTGGGCGCCGAACTGCGCACGCTGCGCACCGACGCTGGGCTCACGAGCGGTGAGGCGGCCCGGCTCGTCGGCTGGCACCAGTCGAAAGTCAGCCGTATCGAGACCGGCGCCAGCGGCGTGAAACCGGCCGATCTGCGGTTACTCCTCGACGCCTACCGCGTGCGGGACGCACACTTGCGCGAGTTGCTGCTGATGCTGGCGGGGGCCGAGGACGCGGGCGGCCGGCACCGCTGGTGGCACGCCTACCGCGGCGTACTGCCGCCCACGTACCGCGATTTCATCAGCCTGGAGTCGCAGGCGAGTGTGATGCGCACCCTGGAGACGACGGTCGTGCCCGGCCTGCTCCAGACCCCCGAGTACGCCCGCGCGGTGACCCGGGCGGCGGTGAAGGACCTGGCCGAGGACCGCCTGGACACACTGGTGGAGGTACGTCTGGCCAGGCAGGACGTACTGCGTTCCGACCCGCCGCTGGTGCTGAGCGCCGTGCTGGACGAGGCGGTGCTGCGGCGCGAGGTCGGCGGTCCCGGGGTGATGGCCCGGCAGCTGGAACGGCTGACGGAGGCCGCCCGCCTGCCCCAGGTACGGCTCCAGGTGCTGCCGTTCGCGGCGGGGGCTCATGTCGGCCTGACCGGGCCTTTCGTTATCTTCTCATTTCCGAGCACATCTGATCTGGACGTAGTTGTTCTCGACCAGTTGACGAGTAGCCTCTACCTGGAACGGAAAGAAGACCTGGTGGCCTACTCCGAGGCCTTCAGCACTCTTCAGTTCCACGCCCTTTCCCCCGAGGAATCGTTGGACTACATCGCCGGAATAGGTGACGGCGCGTAAGGAGGCACCATGTCAGCTCTGCCTCGGAACGTCCCTGCCAGTACCGACCTGCTTCACGTGCGCTGGCTGCGCAGCAGCTACAGCACGGGGGCCAACAACTGCGTGGAGACGGCACGGCCACGCTACGGCCCCGCGGCCGGACTGCTCGCCGTGCGCGACTCGAAGGACCCCGCCGGGCCCGCGCTGCTCTTCTCCCCCGCCAGCTGGGCGGGTTTCGTCACCACACTCTGATCAAAATCGATCAAAACCCGCTCACACTCGTGCGATACACGGCCGTGTCACGCCGACTCATGGTCGCGTTTCGCCGATGACTCGTACAGCGCGTTCGATCTCGGCTCCGGAGAGGTCCGCGCGGGCGGTCAGCCTCAGCCGTGAGATGCCGTCGGGCACGGAGGGAGGACGGAAGCAGCCCACGGCCAGGCCCGCCGTCCGGCAGTCGGCCGCCCAGCGCACCGCCTGCTCCGGGGAGGGAGCCCGCACGGAGACCACCGCGGCGTCCGGACGTACCGCCTCCAGACCCGCGGCGGTCAGCCGTGCGTGCAGGTCCGCGGCCACCTCCCGGGCGCGCGCCGCCCGTTCCGGCTCGCGCTCCAGCAGCCGCAGCGCCGCCAGCGCGGCACCGGCCGCCGCCGGCGCCAGGCCGGTGTCGAAGATGAACGTCCGGGCTGCGTTGACGAGGTGGTCGACCACCCGGGCCGGACCGAGCACCACCCCGCCCTGACTGCCCAGCGACTTGGACAGAGTGGCGGTGACGACCACGTCGTCCGCGCCCGCGAGCCCGGCCGCGTGCGGCGCGCCCCGGCCGCCGTCGCCGGCCTCGCTCGAGGGCACCGCCCGCAGATCGCCCTCGTCCACCACGACCAGCCGGCTGCCGTCGCCGCTCACCGCGAACCAGTCCAGGTGGTCGACGAGTTCGGACTTCTTCGCCTTGGAGATGTTGAAGTACTCCAGGGTCGGCCGGCCGCTGATGTCGGCCGGGTTGACGAAGGTCTCGCCCAGCGCGCCGGAGATCGGCCAGCGCAGCCACACCAGGCCGCCGCCCGCGACCGGGTACAGCGCGGAGTACTTGGAGGCGACGACCGGGAACGGTGTGACCCGGTTCGCCAGCCCCTCCACCTCGACGGTCACCGTGCCGGCCTCGCCGGTCTCCTCGTCCTCCATCGGGTCGAGCCCGCCGGCGGCCGGGCGGCCCTCCGGGTTGAGGGCGAAGGGGGAGGGGGTCGCCGAGGAGAGCGGGACCAGGTACGGGCGGCAGCCGAGCGGGAAGGACAGGTCGCCGGTGTGGACGTCGTAGACGGGGTCGAAGCCGCGCCAGGAGAGGAAGGCCAGGTAGCGGCCGTCCCGGGTGAAGACCGGGTTCTCGTCCTCGAACCGGCCGTTGGTGACGTCCACGATCAGCCGGTCCTTGATGCGGGCCAGCTTGATCTGGCGCAGGGAGCGGCCGATGCCGGGATGCGACCAGGTCAGCCAGGAGCCGTCCGGGGAGAAGGCGAGGTCGCGGACCGGGCCGTTGGCGGACCGGATCAGTTCGGACACCGTCCCGGCACCGCCACCGCTCACCGCCGCCGCCTCCGGCTGCTCCCCCTCCGGCCTCTCCTCCCCTTCGTTCTCCGCTTCCTCCCCCCGGTCCCCTCCGGTCACGTCGATCAGCAGCAGCCGGCCGTCGTGGGAGGCGACGGCCAGCCGTTCGCCCAGCGGGTCGCAGACCATCTCCTGCACGCGCCCGAGGGCGCCGGAGGCCAGCCGGCGGGGTGCGCGGTCGCCGGTGGCGCGGGGGAGCTGGGCGATCTCGACGGCGTCCGCGCCCTCGGCGTCGGTGACGTAGGCGACCTGGCCGGAGCCCAGCATCTCCGGCAGCCGGACCCGGACGCCGGGTGTGTCGGTGATCGTGCGGGCCGGGCCGTCGCGGTGGGTGAGCCAGTACAGGCTGCCGCGGACCACGACCGCGCTGGCCCGGCCGGTCTCGTCCACCGAGATGCCGTCGACGTTCTGCGCCGCCGGCACCTGGTAGGGGCGGCGGCCGGTGCGCGGTCCCGAGAGCCGGATGTCGAGCCGGCGCGGTTCGCCGTCCGGGGAGAAGTCGTCCACCAGCCACAGGTCGCCCGCGCACTGGTAGACGACCCGTTCGCCGTCGCTGGAGGCGTGCCGGGCGTAGAAGGCGTCGTGGTCGCTGTGGCGGCGCAGGTCCGTGCCGTCGTGGGCGCAGGAGTAGAGGTTGCCGACGCCCTCGTGGTCGGAGAGGAAGGCGATCCGGCCGTCGACGAACATGGGGCAGGCCAGATGGCCGCCGATGTCCGGCAGGAGGCGCTCCCCGTGCAGCCACAGCCGGCCCGTCGCGCCGCCGCGGTACCGCTTCCAGGAGGCCGGTTCGTGCGGCGGGGTGCCGGTGAGCAGCAGGGTCTTGTGCCGGCCGTCGAGATCGGCGACCTGGATGTCGGTGACCGGGCCCCAGGGCAGCCGCCCGTCCGGGTCGCCCTCGACGGGGACCTTGTAGGCCCAGGTGAAGTAGGAGAAGGGCTGGCCGTGGGAGGCCACGGCCAGGATGTCGCCCTCCGGGGTCCAGCCGCACACCTGGGTGTCGGGGCTGCCCCAGTAGGTCAGCTGGCGCGAGGGGCCGCCGGCGTCGACGTCGACGAGGTGGATCTCGGGGACGAGGCTGCGCCAGGTCGTGTAGGCGATCCGGCGGCCGTCCGGTGAGAAGCGGGGGTGACCGGACTTGGTGCGGTCGGCGGTGAGCCGCCAGGCGCGGTCCGGGGCGTCGAGGCGGGCCAGCCAGAGGTCGTCCTCGGCCACGAAGCACAGCAGGTCGCCGTTGAGGTGGGGAAGGCGCAGATAGCTCACCTCCCCATGCTTTTCCGGGCCCACGTCCGCAGCAACTCGTGGCCCGGCGGGAGCGGGGGCGCGCCGGGGGCTTACGGGGCCTTCACACTCGTGACCCAGCACACGTACGAAACGGTTTCGTTTCGTTGCCGGACGGGGTATCTTCTTGGACGTACGAAGAAGAAGGCTCCGGAGTGGGAAGGTGACGGGCATGACCGAGGCTGTCGCGGCGACGCGCCGCAGTCGGATCACGCCCGAGCGCGAGGCCGAGCTGTACGAGGCCGTGCTCGACCTGCTCCGGGAGGTCGGCTACGACGCCCTCACCATGGACGCCGTGGCCGCTCGCACCCGGTCCAGCAAGGCCACGCTCTACCGCCAGTGGGGCGGCAAGGCCCAGCTGGTCGTCAAGGCCCTGCGGCACGGCAAACCCGGCCACGGCGAGGACATCGACACCGGTTCCCTCCGCGGCGACCTGCACGCCCTGACGGCACTCGAGGACGACTGCGCCATGGAGCGCAACTCCGCGCTGATGCGGGGCGTCGCGATGGCGATGCACCACAACGACGATCTGCGCGAAGCGTTCCGGGAGCAGCTCATCGACCCCGAGATGGGCGGGTTCCGGCAGGTCCTGCAACGGGCGATCGACCGGGGCGAGGTCCGCCCGGACTGCCCGGCGATCGACTTCCTGCTGCACATGATGGTCGGCGGATTCGCCACCCGGGCACTGCTCGACGACCAGCCGCCCACCCAGGCCTTCCTCATCTCGTACATCGACGCCGTGGTCCTCCCCGCCCTCGGCGTCCCCACCGACTGATCACCTGGCAGTCCCCTCACCCAGCCTCCACCTGACGTCACCGCTCACGTCGTCGGGCTGATCGCCCCTGCCCTGCAACCACGACCTGACCGGGAGTACGCCTCCGTGGCCACGTTCCTCTACAAACTCGGCCGACTCGCCTTCCGGCGACGGCACTTCGTCGCCCTCGTCTGGGTCGCCCTGCTCACCCTCGCGGGGGTGGGCGCCGCCTCCGCGCCGGCGGCCGGCAACACGTCCTTCTCCATACCGGGCACGGAGGCCCAGAAGGCCTTCGACCTGCTGGAACAGCGCTTCCCCGGGATGAGCGCCGACGGCGCCACCGCCCGCGTCGTCTTCAAGGCGCCCGGCGGCGGGAAGGTGACGGACGCCGCCGCCAAGGCGACCGTGAAGAAGACCGTCAAGGAGCTGGGAAGCGGCTCCGAGGTCGCCTCCGTCGCCGACCCCTACACCGGGCACGCCGTCAGCAAGGACGGCACCATCGCCTACGCCTCGGTGAAGTACAAGGTCTCCGGCATGGAGCTGGCGGACTCCACCCGGGACGACCTGAAGGCTGCCGCGCAGGACGCGCGGGACGCCGGGCTGACCGTCGAGGTCGGCGGTGACGCGCTCAGCGCGACACCCGAGACCGGCTCCAGCGAGGTCATCGGCATCGCCATCGCCGCGGTCGTCCTCGTCATCACCTTCGGCTCCCTGCTCGCCGCCGGGCTGCCGCTGCTGACCGCGATCATCGGCGTCGGCATCGGCGTCTCCTCGATCACCGCGCTCGCCAGCGCCCTGGACCTGGGCTCCACCACCTCCACCCTGGCGACGATGATCGGCCTCGCCGTCGGCATCGACTACGCCCTGTTCATCGTCTCCCGCTACCGCGCCGAACTCGCCGAGGGCCGCGAGCGCGAAGAGGCCGCCGGCCGCGCCGTCGGCACCGCCGGCTCGGCCGTGGTCTTCGCCGGCCTGACCGTCGTCATCGCCCTGGTCGGCCTGTCCGTCGTCAACATCCCGATGCTGACGAAGATGGGCGTCGCCGCGGCGGGCACGGTCGCCATCGCCGTGCTCATCGCCCTGACGATGATCCCGGCACTGCTCGGCTACGCGGGCCGCAAGGTCAAGCCGGCCGGGCAGAAGAGCAAGCTGCTCGGCGGCGGCCGTGCGCCGAAGAACCCGGACCGCCCCAACATGGGCACCCGCTGGGCCCGCTTCGTCGTCCGCCGCCCGGTCGCCGTCCTCCTGCTCGGCGTGGTCGGCCTCGGCGCGGCGGCCCTCCCGGCCACCTCCCTGGAACTGGGGCTGCCCGACGACGGCTCCCAGCCCGTCTCCACCACCCAGCGCCGCGCCTACGACCTCCTCTCCGAGGGCTTCGGCCCCGGCTTCAACGGACCGCTGATGGTCGTCGTCGACGCTAAGGGCAGCACCGACCCCAAGGCCGCCTTCGACGAGGTCGGCAAGGAGATCAAGGGCCTGAAGGACGTCGTCACGGTCACCCCGGCCGCGCCCAACAAGGCCGGCGACACCGCGACCATCACGGTGGTCCCCGACTCCAAGCCGTCCTCGGCGACCACCGAGGACCTGGTGCACGCCATCCGCGACAAGGGCGCGGACATCGCCGCGAAGACCGACTCTCAGGTGCTGGTCACCGGTTCCACGGCGATGAACATCGACGTCTCGCAGAAGCTGAACGACGCGCTCCTGCCCTACCTCGCCCTGGTGGTCGGCCTGGCCTTCCTCCTGCTGATCGTGGTCTTCCGCTCGGTCCTGGTCCCGCTGAAGGCGGCCCTCGGCTTCCTGCTGTCGGTGCTCGCCGCGCTCGGCGCCGTCGTCGCGGTCTTCCAGTGGGGCTGGCTGTCCGGCCTGATGAACGTCGAGGAGACCGGCCCGGTCATGTCGATGATGCCGATCTTCATGGTGGGCGTCGTCTTCGGTCTCGCGATGGACTACGAGGTCTTCCTCGTCACCCGCATGCGGGAGGCGTACGTCCACGGCGAGAAGCCCGGCCAGGCGGTGGTGACCGGCTTCCGGCACGGCGCACGGGTCGTCACCGCCGCCGCCGTCATCATGATCGCCGTCTTCTCCGGCTTCATCGGATCCAGCGAGTCGATGGTCAAGATGATCGGCTTCGGCCTCGCGATCGCGGTCTTCTTCGACGCGTTCATCGTCCGCATGGCCATCGTCCCGGCGGTCCTCGCCCTCCTCGGCAAGCGGGCCTGGTGGCTGCCGAAGTGGCTGGACCGCGCCCTGCCCAACGTGGACGTCGAGGGCGAGGGACTGCGCACCCTCGCCGACGTCGGCGAGGAGAAGGAGCTGGTACGCGCCTGACGTACCGCGCCTGGAACAGGACGGCCGGTGAGGGTGCCCGCAGGGACGGGGCCGCACCCTCACCGGCTCTTCTCCGTACCCGCCGTCAGGTGCGCCGCAGGCGGAACGCCGGGCAGACGTCCGGGTCGTCGTCCTCGTAGAGGTACGTCCGCTCGGAGTCCGCGGCGATCGACAGGCTGTCGACGGTGTAGCCGCGCAGGAAGAGTTCCGGGGCGGTGAAGGAGAGACGGACCTGTCCCGGGTCGCCGGCGCCGTAACCGCCCGCCACGTCCCAGGTGCCGGAGCCGTCGAAGGTGTCGCCGAGTTCGCTCCGGTACCAGTCGCCGGTCGGCCAGTCGTGCACGGTGACCGTCCCGCCGGTGCCGCTGTCCGACGCCCTGAGAGTGATCGTCGCGCCCTTGGCCTGCGCCTCTCCCCGGTAGGTGCCGGCGACTTCCCCGGAGGTGGCGGACTCGGCCTGCCTGGCCATGCACGCCTCGACGGCGGTGGACGCGGAGGAGCAGGCGGCCAGCGGAGTCAGCAGGCCCAGCGCGGCGGCGGCCGTCACCAGGCGCGGACGCCCGCCCGTCATGAGAACTCGGGACACCTGTCTACTTCCCCTTCGCCGGAATGCGTTCCGTCCAGACGATCTCCTGGTCCACGGACGAGAAGACACCCTTGTCGCGGTTGAACTTCTCGAGCCAGTCGTAGTAGCCGACGTAGTGCAGGAACGACTCGTTGCTCGTGTTGTTGTGCAGCTGGTACTCGACGACCAGGGAGCCGTCGGGATCCTCGCCCTTGACCGTGTAGTGCAGGTTGTACGAACCCGTGAACGCCTCGCCGAGATGGTCCTCGTCGCCGGTGGCGATCGCGGGGATGTCTGTGGTGACGAGCTTCTTCAGCGCGCCCAGCTTGCCGCCCGACGAGATCGAGTACGACACGTCGCCCTCGGGCCGGCCCTTCTCCCGGAACTGGTCGAGCGTGTCCAGGCGCAGCTGCTTCATGCTTTCGCTGGACCGGATCAGCTCGGTCATCTCGTCACCCTGGTGGTACTCGCGGTGCCGGGACCCGTCGCCGGACACCCAGTCCCAGCCGAGCGAGTACGGGTCGTCCGAACTGTGCGCCGGATAGGGGTCCGCTCCCCGCATGGCCAGGCCGAGCGCGCTGTACTCGTCCTCCCCGATCCTCTTCGTGGAGTCGATGTCCGTGAACTTCGGGTCGTCGTTGAACCACTGCCCGAGGCCGACGTCCGACGCCAGGCTGTAGGCCAGGTTGCGATCGGCCGCGACGCCGCGTTCGAGGATCCGCGCCATCTCCTGCTGCGCCGTCTCGATGGTCTTGCTCTCCTCCTCGGTGAGAGTGGCCTTGCAGGCGCCGCCGACGACGTCGCGGGCGAGGGTGCCGTCCCGGTTGATGTGGAGGCCCTTCTCCGCGGCCCGCCGGACGGCGTCCTTGAGGTCCTTCTGGGCGGACTTCAGATCGCCCGCCGCGTCCTCGACCACGCGTCGCGCGGCGTCCGCCACCTTCGTGGCGTCCTCCAGCTGACGCTGGATGTCGTCGATCATCCTCCAGGCGTACGGGGCCGCGACGCCCTCCCAGTAGCCCTTGTTGCGCAGCGGGCTGAGGACCTCGTCGTGCATGCGCTTGCCCAGACCCTTGATGTCGCGGTGGATGTCCTCCCACCGGTCCGCCAGGTCGTCCAGGGCCGACAGGTCCGCGGCCAGCAGGTCCTCGAAGAAGGTGCCGCTCATCAGTAGTCCTCCAGCGCCGACCTGATCCGCACCTGGTTCGCCGTCAGCCCCACGGCGACGTCGGTCCTGGTGTAGGTGCCGTCACTGGACCGCAGGCTCTCGGCGATATGGGCGAGCCATGCCGTCACCGTGCCGGCCTGCCGCTCCCACTGCCGGTGGGCGAGCTGGACCGCCAGGGCGGACTCCAGCGTCCCCAGGGCCCGCGCGGCCTTCCGGGCCGGTTCCTCCAGCGAGGCGGCCGGCTTGTAGAACGCGTCGCGGATGGCGTCGGCCTGGCCGGCGGCCTTCTTGAGCACGCCCGGGGCGATCTTCAGATCGTCCCCCGCGCCGGCGGGAGGCTGCGGCGGCTTGATGAACCCGGGCGGCGGACGGAACTGCGGCCGGTCCAGCGGATCGGCGGTGCTGTCGGCGGCCGGCGCCGTGTAGTGCCCTTCGAAGCCCGGCAGGACGCCGTGCCGTTCGATCTCGTCCGGAGACAGCGGCAGTTTCGACTGTTCCGGTTCGGGGAGCTTGTCGTCCCCGGGTACTGCTTCTTGTTCGCTCACGAGTGATCCCCCGACTGCCCGGCCGACGGCACGGCAGGGCGTGACTCGGCCGCGTTCCGGCAATGGTCAGGTCGTCATCATCTCAGCGGTGTGATCATCGGCGGGCATCCGGGCCCAGTCGCGGGGCCTCCCGGGGCCGGGGGACGTGCCGAGCGCCGACCCCGTGAGCGCGCGCGGGTGATGCCGTAGCGTGCCCGTCATGACGACGACAGCCGCCACTGACGCCGAGAGGTCCCGGTCCCGTCCCCGGTTCGCCGAAGCGCGGCGGGCGCACGGCCGCGCGGACGGGGTGTCGCGCGAGCGGACCGCGTGACACCGCTCGTCGCGGCGGCCGTACTGCTCGCCGCCGTCACCCACGCCGGCTGGAACGCCCTCGCGCACCGCGTCACCGACAAGCTCGCCGGCTTCGCCCTGATCTCCGGCGGCGGGCTGCTGATCGGGCTCGCCGCGACACCGTTCGTGGCGTTCCCGGCGGGCCCCGCCTGGACGTACCTGTTCGTCTCGGCGGCCGTGCACATCGCCTACTACGCGCTGCTGATGACCTCGTTCCGGCTGGGCGACTTCGGGCAGGCGTACCCCATCGCGCGCGGCAGCGCCCCGCTCCTGGTCACCCTGCTCGCGGCCGTCTTCGCGCACGAGGTGCCCGGCGCCTGGGCGAGCGCCGGCATCGCCGTGTCCTGCCTCGGCCTGACCGGCGTCAGCCTGTGGGGGGTGCGCGGCAGCCGGCCCGACTGGGCGGCCGTCGGCGCGGCCCTCGCGACCGGCCTCACGGTCGCCGCCTACACGGTCATCGACGGTCTGGGCGTACGGGCCGCCCACACGCCCCTCGGGTACACCGCGTGGCTCATGGCCGTCCAGGGGGCCGCCATCCCCGCGTTCCTCTGCGTACGCGCGCGGGGCGACACGGTACGGCTGCTGCGCCCGTACGCGGCCGTCGGCCTGCTCGGCGCCGCCCTGTCCGTCGTCGCGTACGCCCTGGTGCTGTGGGCCCAGACGCGTGCCGCCCTCGCCCCGGTCGCCGCGCTGCGCGAGTCGTCCATCATCGTCGGCGCCGCCATCGGCGCGCTGTTCTTCAAGGAGAGCTTCGGCGCTCCCCGCATCGCGGCGGCCGGCCTGCTGGTCGTGGGGATCGGGCTGATGCTGCGGCCCGGATAGGGCGCGCGCAGCCGTGCGCGGCGCCGCACCGCCGCCCCGGTGCCGACATGACGGGCCGGGGTGCGGTGGCGCACCCTGGAAGCAGCGATTGTCGGAGGTGGTCGTCATGATGCACACCCCTGTCGGATGGCACATCGAGCTGGAGTTCATGGAGGACGATCAGCACACCCGCGCGGTGGCCATGGTGCGCCTGCCCGACGGCGCCGAGGTACGCGGGCACGGGCGGGCCAGCAGGCACCGCGTCGACGCGAACCAGCCCCGGGTCGGCGAGGAGATCGCCGGCGCCCGGGCGCTCAACGAACTCGCCATGCAGCTGCTGACCAAGGCCCACGAGGAGATCGACGCGGACTCCGGGCGGATCTCGCACCCGATCCACGTGTGACGCCGTCCGGCGCGCGGGTGCCGCCGTCGGATCAGGCGAGCGCCGTGCGCACGGCCCGTACGAGCGCCTGCGCCCTCGGGTCGGCCGTCACACTCTGCCGGAACCCGTTGGTGACGTAGCCGAAGGCGATGCCGGTCTCCGGATCGGCGAAGGCGAGGGCACCGCCGCGGCCGGGGTGGCCGAAGGAACCGGGGGAGAGCAGCGGGGACGCGGGGCCGTGCAGCATGTACCCGAGGCCGAAGCGGGTGCCGACGACCAGGACGCGGTCCGCTCCGGCGGACCGCTCGGCGCGGGCCAGCTCCATGGTCTGCGGGGTGAACAGGCGGGTCCCGCCGTCCACGTCGCCTATGAGCGAGGCGTACAGACGGGCCAGTCCGTCGGCCGTGGCGATGCCGTTGGAGGCGGGCAGGGCGGCGGCCCGGTAGGCGGGGGCGTTCTCGTCGGGGAGCGGGGTGATCGCGGCGAACGCGCGCCGGGTGAGGGAGCCGGGGTCGGCGTACGCCTCGGCCACCGCGCGCTTGGGCCGGGTCTTCAGGCCGCCGGCGGTCTCGGGCGTCCGGGCCGGTCCGACGCGGCCCACGTGCGCCTGGCGCGGCTGCGGCAGGCCGAGCCACAGGTCCGCGCCGACGGGTGCGGCGATCTCGTCCGCCAGCCATTCGCCGACCGGGCGGCCGGTGATCCGGCGCAGGAGCTCACCGGTGAGCCAGCTGTAGGTCTGCGCGTGGTAGCCGTGGTCCGTGCCCGGCTCCCAGGCCGGCGCCTGGGAGGCGACCGCCGCGGCACCGGTACCGGGGTCGGCGGCCTCGGCGGGGGTCAGGGGGCGGTCCAGGGCCGGCACGCCCGCTCGGTGGGCGAGCAGGTGCCAGACACGCGTGTGCTCCTTGCCGGCCGCCTTGTACTCCGGCCAGTACGTGCCGACCGGGGCGTCCAGGTCCAGCTCGCCGCGCTGGTGCAGGAGCAGCAGCGCGGCGGCGGCGACGCCCTTGGTGGCGGAGCGCACGATCTGCGCGGTCCCGCGCTGCCAGGGGGTCTCGCCGTCCACGTCCCGGGTTCCGGCCCACAGGTCCACGACCCGGTGGCCGCCGCGGTAGACGGCCACGGCCGCGCCGCGCTCGCCGAGCAGCGCGAAGTTCGCCGCGAACGCCTCCCTGACCGGCTCGAAGCCCTCGGCCACTGTGCCGTGCACGTCCACGCCCGCCGTCCCTTTCCCTCGCCCAAGACAGTGCCTGCAACAGCGGCCTCCCGCCTGCGATTCCTCGGCGGGGGGCGGGACGGGCGTGAGATGTCTCTCAGTAAAGGGGGGCGCCTCGGGGCATCCGGGGCCCCTCGGCACTCACCACGGGGAGACGCCTCGGCATGGGGACGCCTCGGCACGGGGAGACGCCTCGGCACGGGGAGACGCCTCGGCATGGGGACGCCTCGGCACGGGGAGACGCCTCGGCACGGGGAGACGCCTCGGCATGGTGGGACGCCCCGGCACCGTGGGCGTCTCGGCACAGCGGACCCCTCGGCACCGCGGACCCCTCGGCGCCGCGGACCCCCTGGCGGCGTCCGCGGGTGCCGTCAGCGCCCCGGCGTCCGCGCCACCGCGCGCGGATCGAAGCCGAACGGCAGCTCCAGCCGGTGCGCGCCCATCAGCGCGTCGTCGGAGAGCAGGGTCCCGGTCGGGCCGTCCGCCACGATCACTCCGTCGCTGAGGACGAGCGAGCGCGGGCACAGCTCCAGGGCGTAGGGCAGGTCGTGGGTGACCATGAGGACCGTGACGTCCAGGGAGCGCAGGATGTCGGCGAGCTCCCGGCGGGAGGCCGGGTCCAGGTTGGAGGAGGGCTCGTCCAGGACCAGGATCTCCGGCTCCATGGCGAGCACGGTGGCCACCGCGACGCGCCGGCGCTGCCCGAAGGAGAGGTGGTGCGGCGGCCGGTCGGCGAAGTCCTGCATCCCGACCCGTTCCAGGGCGGTGCGCACCCGCTCCTCCAGCGCCGCGCCCCTGATCCCGGCGGCGGCGGGCCCGAACGCCACGTCCTCCCGCACGGTCGGCATGAACAACTGGTCGTCCGGGTCCTGGAAGACGATGCCGACCTTCTGCCGGATCGCGGCCATGTGCTCCTTGCCGACCGGCAGCCCGGCGACGGTCACCGTGCCGGTGCCGCCCCCCAGGATGCCGTTGAGGTGCAGCACCAGGGTCGTCTTGCCGGCGCCGTTGGGGCCGAGCAGGGCGACCCGCTCGCCGCGGGCGAGGGAGAAGTCCACACCGAACAGGGCCTGGTGCCCGTCCGGGTAGGCGAAGGCGAGGCCGGAGACCTCCAGCGAGGGCACGGGCGCGGACGCGGGCGTAGCAGTACTCACAGGACCCATCCCAGCAGACAGACGACGAGGGCGGCGCAGGGGAGGCCCAGCGCGTGCCGCCACTGCGCGCCGGACGCGGTCACCTCGTCGATGACCGGCATCGCGCCCGCGTAGCCGCGGCTCACCATCGCCAGGTGCACGCGCTCCCCGCGCTCGTAGGAGCGGATGAACAGCGCACCGGCGGACTTGGCGAGGACGCCCCAGTGCCGTACGCCCTTCGCCTCGAAGCCGCGCGACTCCCGGGCGATCCTCATCCGCCGCATCTCGTCGGTGATGACGTCACCGTAACGGATCATGAAGGACGCGATCTGCACCAGGAGCGGCGGCAGCTTCAGCCGCTGCAGCCCGAGCAGCAGCTCGCGCAGCTCGGTCGTGGCGGCCAGCAGCACGGAGGCGGCGACGCCGAGGGTGCCCTTGGCGAGCACGTTCCAGGCGCCCCAGAGCCCGTTCACGCTCAGCGACAGCCCCAGCGCGTGCACCCGCTCGCCCTCCGCCACGAACGGCATGAGCACCGCGAACGCGACGAACGGCACCTCGATCAGCAGCCGCTTGAGCAGGAAGCCGGCCGGCACCCGCGCGGTGCGGGCGACGGCCGCGAGCAGTACGGCGTACACCGCGAACGCCCACATCGCCTCGCGCGGCGTCGACACTACGACCACCACGAACAGGAACGCGGCGGCGAGCTTGGTGTGCGGCGGCAGGCCGTGCACGGGCGAGTGCCCGTGCCGGTAGAGCCTGTGCGCGTGCCCGGCACCCATGTCAGACGCCGGTGTTCACGGGGGACGCGTCGGCGTCGCGCCGCCTGCGCAGCGCCCAGAACACCGCACTGCCCGCGACGACGGTGACGCCCACGCCGATCACCCCGGCGAGGCCGCCGGACAGGCGGGCGTCGGAGACGTCCTTGACGCCGTAGTCGGCCAGCGGCGAGCCGGCCGAGGCGTGCTTCTCCTCCTTCTTGTCGATCCCCTTGTCGTGCGCGACCTTCTCCAGGCCGTCGGGGTTCGCGGAGGCGTAGAAGCTGACGAAGCCGGCGAGGACGAGCGAGGTGACCAGGCCGGTCACCCACAGGGTGCGCCGGGAGGTGCGTGGCGCCGCGGGCACCGTGGGCGGTGCGAGCGCCGGGGCGTCCACCAGGTCGCCGTTGACGCGCAACTGGAGCCGCCGGCGCAGACCGCGCGCACCGTGCACCAGGTCCGGGCGGACGGCGATGACGGCGCCGACCGTGAGCGCGGTGATGACCGCCTCGCCGATGCCGATCAGCACATGCACACCGATCATGGCGGTCGCGACCTTGCCGATGGAGACGTCGGTGGTGCCGCCGACCGCGTAGATCAGGGTGAAGACGACCGCGGCGGCCGGCACCGACACCAGCGCGGCGACGAAGGAGGCGACCGTGACCGAACGCCGCTTGCGGGGCAGCACGGCCAGCAGGGCGCGGAACACGGCGTACGACACGACGGTGGTGGTGATCGCCATGTCGGTGATGTTCACGCCGAGCGCGGTGAGGCCGCCGTCGGCGAACAGCACGCCCTGCATGAGCAGCACGACCGACACGCACAGCACGGCCGTGCAGGGGCCGACGAGTATCGCGGCCAGCGCGCCGCCGAGCAGATGGCCGCTGGTCCCGGCGGCGACCGGGAAGTTCAGCATCTGTACGGCGAAGATGAACGCCGCCACCAGGCCGGCCAGTGGCGCGGTGCGTTCGTCGAGTTCGCGGCGGGCGCCGCGCAGGCTCACCGCGAGGGCGCCGGCGGCGACCACTCCGGTGACCGCGGAGGTCGGGGCGTCGATGAATCCGTCAGGTACGTGCACCCGCCGATTTTAGAGCCGTCTTGCGAATGGTTTGCAAGAGAGAGGCGCTCTCGGCTTTCACCGGGCGGGTGCCGCAAAGTGTGCGACGCTTGATGGAAAGCGGATGCACAGCTTTCGCTTAGGTCACGGAGCGTGAGAGGGCGGTCCGATGTCTGTGGTCGAACAGTACGCGCGCGCCCATATCGTCACGGACGAGGAGGACCCGGGGGCCGTACCCGTCGTGCTGCGGTACGACCCCGACAGTGATCCCCGGTCGGTCCGGGTCGGCCTGCCCGGTCCCCACGAGTGGACCTTCTCCCGCGCGCTGCTCGAACGGGGTCTGCTGACGCCGGCGGCGAGCGGCGACGTCCGGGTGTGGCCCTGCGGCCGGGTCCAGGCCGTCGTCGAGTTCCACACCGACCACGGCGTGGAAGTGGTGCAGTTCGAGTCGAAGACCCTGCTCAGGTTCCTGGTGCGGACCTACATCGCCGAGCCGGTGCCGACCTGATCAGCTCCCGAGCTTCAGCAGTGCCGCCACGACGGGGCCGGCCGTGTCGCCGCCGTGCCCGCCCGCCTCGACCACGCCCGCGGCGGCGAGGTCGCCCCGGTAGGCGGTGAACCAGCCGTTCGGCTTCTTCTGGCCGTCGACCTCGGCCGAGCCGGTCTTCGCGCCGTAGTCCGGGCCGAGCCCCGCCATGGCCTCCGCGGCGGTGCCGGACGCGGCCGTGTACCGCAGCAGCTCGCGCAGCTGGGACAGCGTCCTGGCCGACATGGTGCGTGAGGCGGTGGCCAGCGTGCGGTGGTCGAAGGACGGCGCGACCAGGTAGGGCTGGTGGAAGGTGCCCGACCGCACGGTCGCCGCGACCGAGGCCATGTTCAGCGGGTTCATGCGCACCCCGCCCTGGCCGATCAGCGAGGCCGCCATCTGGGCCGCCGACTGCACCGGTACCGAGCCGTCGAAGGTGGGCACGCCGATCGCCCAGTTGTTCATCGACAGCCCGAACACCTGCTGGGCCTGCTTGGTCAGGTCGTCGTCCTTCAGCTTCTTCGCCTGGCTGATGAAGGCGGTGTTGCAGGAGCGGGCGAAGCTCGCCTTGAAGGTGCCGCCCTTGATCTCGAAGTCGTCGTCGTTGTGGAACTTCCAGCCGCCGTAGGTGAACGTCTTCGGGCACGGGTGCGCCTTGTCCGGCGCGGTCAGGCCCTTGTCGAGCAGCAGCGACGACGTGATGACCTTCATGGTGGAGCCGGGGGCGAGGGAGCCCTGGAAGGCGGTGTTGAAGCCGTGCCCGTTGTTGGCGACCGCGAGGATCTCACCGGTCGAGGGGCGCAGGACGACCACGGAGGCACGCGGGCGCTTGGCCACCTGCTTCTCGGCCGCCGCCTGGAGACCCGGGCTGAGGGTGGTCCGCACGGTGCCCGGGGTGCCCTCGCTCAGCTCCACCAGCGTCTTGTCGGACAGCTTGGCCTCCTTGGACGCCTTGCCGCGCACCACGCGCAGCTCCACGCCCGCAGTGCCGCCCGCCCGCTTGCCGTACTTCTCCCGCAGCCCGTCCAGCACCGTCCCCAGGGACGGGTAGTCGGCGGTGTCGAGGACACCCCCGTCGCGGTCCAGCGCCTTCACGGGCGGGGTGCCGGACTCGCCGGTCACGAGGGTGTCGCCGTCGCGCAGGTCGGGGTGGACGACGGCCGCGTGCCAGTCGACCAGCGGCTCGCCGTCACCCGGGCGGCGTACGACGGTGAGCGAACCGGCGTACTTCAAGGGCTTGCTGAAGCCCCGGTAGGACACCGTCGCCTGCACGGCGAACGGCACCTCGGCGCCCTTCGCCGGCCCCGGGGTGAACGTGACGTCCTTCAGGTGGGCGTCCTTGGCGTAGCCGGTGAGGAGCTTGCCGGCGGTGGAGGGCTCGTCGGTGGCGGACGCCGCCTCGGCGACCTTGCCGTGCTGCCAGGCGGTGAGGAAGCGGGTGGAGGCCGTGCGGACCTCGGTCGTGGTGAGCGGGCCGGTCTTCACGGCCTTGTGCCCGGCCGCGGAACCCTCGTCGGCCGCCGCCCCGCCGTCGTACAGCGCGTAGACGCCGAACCCGGCTCCGCCGACCACCACGGCGATCATCCCGCCGAGTACCGCGGGTCCGGTCTTCCGTCTCTCGGCGACGCGCCTTCTCTTGCCCACAGTTTCCGTTCCTCCGCGCCTTTCCCAGGGTCTTCGCAGCCCTCACAATCCCCAACGACGGCAATCACCTTAAAGTCCCCGCCTCCCCGGGTGACGTCAGCCGGCGTTCCGTAGCACGCTTGCGACAATCGGCCCGGCGGCGTCGATGCCGTGCCCGCCGTCCTGGACCATGGCCGCCGCGGCCACGTCGTCGCGGTATCCGGTGAACCAACTGTCCGACCTGGCCTCTCCGTCGACCTCGGCCGAACCGGTCTTCGCGCCGACGTCCCCGCCGAGCCCGGCCATCACGCCGGCCGCGGTGCCGCTGCGGGCGGTGCGGTTCATCATCGCGCGCAACTGCCCGCTCGTGCCGGAGGACAGGCCGCGTGCGCGTGCCGGTTCGCGGCCGTCCAGCTTCAGCGGCACGATCACCGGCTGGTGGAAGGAACCGGTCTTCGCGGTCGCCGTCACGGAGGCCATGTTCAGCGGGCTCATCTGCACCTGGCCCTGGCCGATCAGGCCGGCCGCGGTGTCCGGGCCGCCGGAGGCGGGCACCCGGCCGTCGAAGGACGGCACCCCGATCTGCCAGTTGTTCCGCCCGAGCCCGAACCGGTCCTGGGCCTCCGCGGTGAGGGAGTCCACCTTCACCTCGTCGGCGAACTTCACGAAGGCGGTGTTGCAGGAGCGGGCGAAGCTGTCGGAGAGGGTGGCGTGCTCGTCCGGCTGAAGGCCTTTCAGGTTGTGGAAGGTCTGGCTCTGCCAGACGGCCGACGGCGGGCACGGGGCGGGTCCGTCCGCGGTGGTCCTGCCGGTGTCGATCAGGGTCGCCGCACTGATGATCTTCATGGTGGAGCCGGGGGCGCGTTCGCCGAGGAGGGCCGCGTCGAAGCCGTCCCGGCGGTTGTTGGCGACGGCGAGGATCTCGCCGGTGCTCGGCCTGACGGCCACCACGGACGACTCCGGGTACTTCAGGACGGCCGCCTCGGCCACCGCCTGGGCGCTCGCGCTCAGCGTCGTGGGGAGCTTTCCGGGCCTGCCCTTGGCCAGGGTGAGGAGCGGGGTGTCCGCGGTCCGGCCGCCGTCCGCGGCCACCTGATGGCGTATCACCAGTTCCACCCCGGGCCGGCCGCCGGTCCGGTCGCCGTAACGGCTGCGCAGCTCGTCCAGGATCGGGCCGAGGGAGGGGTACTTCACCCGGGTCAGCACCTTCCCGTCACGGTCGACGGCCTCGATCTCCGGAGCCGCCGACTCACCCGTGGTGAGGGTGTCCCCGGTGCGCAGGCGCGGGTGGACCACGGAGGGCTGCCAGTCGACCAGCGCGCGGTGCGATGTCCTGCCGCGCACGACGGTCAGGGAGCTGCGGTAGGCGAGCGGGTGGGACGTGCCGGCGTACGACACCGTCGCCTTCACCGTGAACGGCACCGTGTCACCGGCGGCCCTGCCGGGTGTGATCCGCACCGCGCCGATGTGGGCCGCGCCGCCGTACGCCGCCAGCAGTTCCTGGGCCGCCTCCGGGTAGTTCGTGTACGACGCCGCGGTCGCCGCGTCGCCCTTCTCCCAGGCGGCGAAGAACGCCCCGGTCGCACCCTTCACCTCGGAGCCGTCCGGGGGACCCGTCCGCACCGCGGCCGCGCCCCCGCCGTCGTCGCCGTTCACCGCGGACGCGAAGTTGTAGAGCCCGTATCCGGCACCGCCCAGCAGGGTGACGCACACCCCGGCTATGACGACCGCCTTGACCCCGTTGCGCATGACGCGGACTCCCCTCCCGTTCACCCTGTTGAACATGTTCAAGCAGGTGCCGGGAGCACTGTAAGCGGTTGCGGTGCCGTCGTGGCAGGCGTTGTCGAACCGTGATCGGGCAGGGTGTCCGGCCGCGTAGGGGGGGCCGGTGGGGCCGAGTCCGTCCCGCCGCCCGCCCTGCGGCCGGGCGCTCACCGGGGGGTGGCGGTGCCGACCCGGGCGATGAGAAGGGCGATGTCGTCCTGCGCGGGGGCCGGGGCGAGGCGGTCGACGAGGGTGTCGGCCAGCTCCTCGAGGGACGGATGGACGCCGGCGAGGAGCCGGGTGAGCTCGTCCAGGCGCTCGTCGAGGTCGTACTCCCGCGCCTCGACCAGCCCGTCGGTGTAGAAGACGAGCACTGTCCCGGGAGCGAGGGGGATCTCGGTGGTCGTGTACGAGATGCCGCCGATGCCGAGGGGCGCGCCGGAGGGCAGGTCGACGAGGCGGGCGGTGCCGTCGGGGGTGATCAGGGCGGGCGGGGGGTGCCCGGCCCGGGCGAACCGGCAGAGGTTGGCCGCGGTGTCGCACACGCCGTACAGGCAGGTGGCCAGGATCGGGCTCTCGAGATCCTGCATCGTCCGGTCGAGCTGGTGCAGCAGCTGGTCGGGGGCCAGGTCAAGGCGGGCCAGAGCGCGCAGTGCGCTGCGCATCTGCCCCATGACGGCGGCGGCGGGGATGCCGTGCCCCATGACGTCGCCGATGGACAGGGCGGCCCTGCCGGAGGTCATGGCGGCCACGTCGTACCAGTCCCCGCCCACCTCACCGGCGTCGGACGCGGGCAGGTAGCGGTGGGCGATCTCGATGCCGTCGGGAGGGCTGAGGCTGTGGGGCAGCATGCTTCGCTGGAGCGTCAGGGCCGTGTCGTGCTCGCGGGCGTAGCTGAGGGCGTTGTCGATCGCCGAGGCGGCCTTGGCCGCGATCTCCCCGGCGTCGGACAGGTCGTGCTCCGCGAACGGGCCGGGGTTGTCCGCCCGCCAGAGGCCCACCGTGCCGAGAAGGGTGCGCCGGGAGTACAGCGGGGCGGTGATCAGCGAGTGCATGCCGTACTCCAGCAGCCTGCCGGCCTGCCGGCCGTGGCGGGCCTGCCATGCCCAGGAGGTGTGGAGGTCCGGCACGACGGCCGCGGTCGCGGTCGCGAGAGCGATCCGCGAGCCCACGGGGTCGAGCGGGGGATCGTCGCGGACGCCGCCCAGGGCGACGCGGCGAGCGCACGCGCCGTGCTCGTCGAGCGGCTCGTCGACGAGCAGGACCGGCAGGGCCAGATCGACGGTGACGAAGTCGGCGAACCGCGGGACCAGCACGCGCACCAGCTCCTGTGCGGTCTGCCGCGCGTCGAGGGTCGTACCGATGGCGATGCTGGCCTCGTACAGCAGCCCGAGGCGGTCATGGGCGCTGCGGGCCTGCTCACGGCTCTCCCCGAGCGAGCGGGCCATGGTGTTGAACGCCGTCCCGAGCTGACCGATCTCACCCCTGCCGGACTCGGACATCCGCACGGTGAGGTCGCCGCCGGCGAGCCGTGACGCCACGCCGGCCGCCTTGCGGACCGGCCAGACGACGGCCCGGATCACGTACCCGGCGAAGCCCGCGATGAGAAGCATCGAGCCGGTGAGGCCGATCGACCCCGCCACGACCGCCTCCCGGGCGTCGGAGTCGGCCGCGCTCTCCCGCGTCGCGACCAGCGCCTCCTGGGCCGATTCGTACCGGTCGAACTGCTTCCTGAGCGCGTCGACGCGCCGCTTGCCGTCCAGCGTCGCCGCCACGCCGCGGGCCCGGGGATCCCCTCGGCTCGCGGCCGCCACCAGCGGGATGGAGTGGGCGTGGATGAGGGATTCGCCGGCCTGCCGGATCTGCTGGGCCAGGATCTTCTGGCCGGGGGTGGTGCTGAGGCGCACGAGCTGCCGCGCCTGGCCGGAGAACGTGGTCCGGGCGGTCTGCCAGGGTTCGAGGAACTGCTTCTCCCCGGTGATGACGAAGCCGCGCTGGCCCGTCTCCAGGTCGACGACGAGCCCCTCGACCGTCCTCGCCTGGGCGAGCGCCGTCTGCGCGTGGCGGCCGGCGGCCGCCGACTCGCCGAGCCCGATGATCGACCGCAGCAGCATCGTGAAGGCGAGCCCGATCAGCAGGGCCAGCAGCCCACCCGCGACGGCGGTAAGGGGCACCAGCCCCATACGCGCGCGTCTCTTCCGTGGAGCTGACATGCACATCCCCAACCCTGTGCACCGAAACCGACGGTCGGGTCACCGGCAGGGCGGTCTCGCGGCGGGATCCGTCCCCTCGAGTCTAGGTGCGGTGCGCCGGACCCGCCGGAAGAGCCAGGCCGCACAGCAGGGCGGCCCGCCACGACACGGAACCGCCCTCGCGCGTCCGCGCGGCCATACCCAGGTGGGGACATCTCGCTATGGGCTCCGAGCATATGAGCCCCGAGCACCCGGTCCGTGCTGGAGACGGGCGGTCGGGGCTGCACTCGACTTCTGATCGTCCTCGGTACGGCAGGGCGTCACGCTGAGCACTCTGGTGACCTGAAAACGTGGACCTGTGTTATCGCGAAACCCGTGAGGAAATGAGCACCAAAAGGGCAGGTAAAGCTGTGGCGCCGAGCGAGAGGAACGTTCCATTGGCTTGCGCTGCATAAAACATGGGATATGCGCCGGCTGACATGACAGAGATGGCCCATACCGCTGCGAACATGCCGCAGATTGCTAGGACCGCCCAGGACGAACGGCGCGCGGAGCTTACGGCACGGCCTCGGTCACTTTTCCAGGCAGCGACTGCTCGTAGCAGCGTTGCCGAACAGACGCCCAGCGCGGCGGCGGCGACGACGGATAGGAAAGCGGGCCCAGTTCCGAGCAGCAGGACACCGAGGAGGAAATACCACAATGCACACAGGGTTAGGACCGGGCGCATGCTTCCCCTTCCGCATCAGTCAGTCGGTGTCAGCCCGCAGCTGGAGCTGTCGGCTCCACTTCGACGTGCTCGATGGTATGCCCCTTGCCGTCGGTCTCCGTCCAGCGCTTGGCGTCGGGATTGTCTGTCGCCGCACGGCCTAATCCAGGCGTGGACGGCTGTTGGCCGCTTGGCACGTAGACCTGCTTACCGTCTCTGTCTTTGAGGGGTTTCCCATCCGATCCCATGACGGGGAGCTTGTCGGGAATCTTGCTGACGTCGGTCGTTCCGTCAGCGTTTACCCACGCCGGCGGTGGCGGCGGCGTGTGCCCCGTATCGGTTGCCATCGCGGATGATGCTGCTGCCCCGCCGGCGATGATGAGTGCTGCTGCGGCGACGGCTCCGGTAAGAATCTTGCTCATGTGGCACCTTCCGCTCTACGGTTCGATGAAGTGGGATCCGGACCAAATCGGGACGTTACGGCCGTACCAAGTGCCGCCGTAGTAGAGGCCGGAGCCCGCCTTGGTGGCGTAGTCGCCGCCTCCACACGGGGGGTATACGCCGAAGTCGTAGCTGGTTGTGAGGATGCTGGTCTTTTTGGTGTTGTAGATGCCGCTCATATACTCACGGCAGACGTACCATGTACTGCCGTTGTACTTCATATATTGGTAGCCCACTTCGAGGTTGCCGGCTGGGCGCTCGTAGGGGAAAATGCAGCCGCCGATTCCGGTTCCATTTTGTCCGGCATGGCCTTGGGTTTTCGTGTAGCCTCCGCGGCCGCCGTGAGAGACTTCGGAATAGGTGTACTCACACTTTGAACTGTCGGAGTTCGACCACACCTCTTCGTCCTGATAGACGACGTGGGCGCTAGCGGAGGTGGATGTGGCAAGGCCTAGCACAGTGGCCGCACCGATGACGCCTGCCGCCTGTACTGCTTTGCGGACTTTGTCGTGTAACAACGAGCCTCCCTCTGGTGACTGTCGCGGCTGACGCTAGCAGGGGCGTGGTCACGTAGGAGCAAGGTTGGTCATGTTTAGGACAAAATAGTATCTAAGGCTTGCCTTAAAGAGGCCCCATCGCCTGCGCTGGACCCCTGAATAGATTCCTCGGCCGACCCTTGTTTCCCCAGGTGTCCCACGACGGTAGGCCATACGCGAAAAGCCGCAGGTCGTAGTGGTGAACTAAGTCCGCTGTACAGCTGCTGCGCTGGCGCCTGCTGCCCGTTAGCCGAGGGCCAAGGGGCATGTGCGGCTACTCGTGGCCCTGCCGCCAAGAGCATGGTGATACCGGAGATGTGCCTTGTTGATCCGGTGAGCGGGGTGCCGACGGGGCCGGCCTTGAAGGTGCCGTCGGCGGTCACACGGACGGTGTCATCGGCGTCCGCGTAGATGGCGAGTGCGTCGAACTGGACTCGGTGGTTAGGGCAGAGAACGAGCAGGCTGGACAGCGGGCGACCGAGGCCGCGGATGTGGGCTGCTTCGCTGTGAGTGCCGAACCGGGCCAGCACTTGCAAATCGCAGAAATCGCAGAACTGGCTTCGATCAGCATGAAGTCTGGTAGATGGCTTCCCACGGAGCCCTCCTGACGCCGTCATCCTGTGGGAGTGATCTTGCCATGTCTGGGTCTCACTCCGTGGGGCAGACGTGGAGGTCGCCGGTGCGTTAGACCGTTAGCGCTGGACAGCAAGGACTACCCGCGCGGTCTGTGAATCTCCCAACTAGGCCAGCGGGACGGGGCCGTCTCCGGGCCGTCTGAGGGCGGCCAGCGACGACCTCCGACGGCCAACAACGACCAAGACGGCCCGGCATCGTGCCGGGCCGTCCTCGCGTGTCCACCCTGCTAGACCCAGGTGTCCAGCCACATCCGCGATCTCCACTGGTCGATGGGGATGGCGGTGCCGGTGTACAGGGGCCAGAAGTAGATGAAGTTCCAGGCGATCAGCAGTACCAGTACGCCCGCCGCCACCGCGCCCACCAGGCGGCGGGTGTCGCCGGAGCCCGGTGGGCCGATGATCGCGCCGATCATCATCGCCACCGCCAGACACAGGAACGGCAGGAAGACGACCGCGTAGAAGAGGAAGATCGTCCGCTCCTGGTACAGGAACCAGGGCAGGTAGCCGGCCGCGATCCCGCACGCGATGGCACCGGCCCGCCAGTCGCGGCGGAACGCCCAGCGCCACAGGACGTAGGCGATCGCGAGGCAGGCCGCCCACCACAGCAGCGGCGTACCGAGCGCCAGCACCTCGCGGGCGCACTTCTCGCCCGCGTCCGCCGGGCAGCCGTCCGCGCCGGGGGAGGGGGACTCGTAGAAGTACGACACCGGGCGGCCCAGCACGATCCAGCTCCACGGGTTGGACTGGTACGTGTGCGGCTGGTCCAGGTGGACGTGGAACTTGTAGACCTCGTGCTCGTAGTGCCACAGGCTGCGCAGCCAGTCCGGCAGGAACGACCAGGTGCCGCCCTTGCCGTCGGTGGCCGCCCAGTTGCGGTAGTAGCCGCCCGTGCCGTCGGCCGGGGAGAGGATCCAGCCGGTCCAGGACACCACGTAGACCACCAGCGCCACCGGGACCGTCGCCACGAAGGCGATGCCGGTGTCGTACTTGAGGGCCGCCAGGTACGGGCGGTGCGCGCCGGCCACCCGGCGGGTGCCGACGTCCCACAGGACCGTCAGCACACAGAACGCGGCCATGACGTACAGGCCGTTCCACTTCGTGCCGGCGGCCAGGCCCAGCATCACGCCGGCCGCCCAGCGCCAGGGGCGCCACCCGAAGCGGAAGGCGTCGGCGACGTCCGCGTCCGGCCGGACCCGGCCGTCCGGCAGCACGGGCAGCGCGGCGGCCAGTCTCTCCCGCGCCCGGTCCCGGTCGACGACCAGACACCCGAACGCGGCCACCACGAAGAACATCAGCACGCCGTCGAGCAGCGAGGTCCGGCTCATCACGAAGTGCAGGCCGTCCACCGCCATCAGCGCGCCCGCGAGACAGCCCAGGAACGTCGAGCGGAAGATGCGGCGCCCGATCCGGCACAGCATCAGCACGCTCAGCGTCCCCAGCAGCGCCGTCATGAACCGCCAGCCGAACGGGTCGAACCCGAAGAGCATCTCGCCGAGCCCGATCACGTACTTGCCGACCGGCGGGTGCACCACGTACGCCGGGTCCACCGGCACCGCCAGCCGGCCGTGCCGCTGGAGCACCAGGTCGTTGGCGTTCTTGCCGTACTGGTCCCAGCTGACCTCGAAACCGCGGTGGACGAGCGCCCAGGCGTCCTTGGCGTAGTACGTCTCGTCGAATATCACCGCGCGCGGGCTGCCCAGGTGCCAGAACCGCAGCACGCCCGCCAGCAGCGTCACCAGCAGCGGCCCGCCCCAGCCCGACCAGCGGGTGATCCGCGAGGCGAGGACCGGCGACGCGCCGAGCGCCCGCCACAGCCGGGGGCTCGGCTCCGCGTACGGCGGCACCAGCCGGTCGCGTACGTCGCCCGAGGGCGCGTCCTTGGCCGGTACGTACCCGAATCGGCGCAGCCGCTGCTGCCACGACGGCCGCCGGTCGTGCGGTGCCTGGTCCTGCCGGAGGTCCATGGAGGACGCGGTACTGGTCACCGCGCCATCGTAGGGAACCGTGCTGTGCGAGTCCCGTGCATGTGCGGTACCGGTCGGGACACGGTCGGATTCCCCCCGTTCGCGGGCGCCCGGAACCGGCCCCCGGACTCCTGGGAGGATGGGGGGGTGACTGGAACCCTTGTCCTCGCAGGTACCCCCATCGGCGACATCGCGGACGCGCCGCCCCGGCTGGCCGAAGAACTGGCCGGCGCCGACGTGGTCGCCGCCGAGGACACCCGGCGGCTGCGCCGGCTCACCCAGGCGCTGGGCGTCACGCCCAAGGGCCGGGTGATCTCGTACTTCGAGGGCAACGAGTCGGCCCGCACCCCCGAGCTGGTCACGGAGCTGCTCGGCGGCGCGCGCGTGCTGCTGGTGACCGACGCCGGCATGCCCTCCGTCTCCGACCCCGGCTACCGGCTGGTCGCAGCCGCCGTGGAACAGGACATCCGGGTCACCGCCGTGCCCGGGCCGTCCGCCGTGCTCACCGCGCTCGCCCTGTCCGGGCTGCCCGTCGACCGGTTCTGCTTCGAGGGGTTCCTGCCCCGCAAGGCGGGCGAGCGGCTGTCCCGGCTGCGCGAGGTCGCGGCCGAGCGGCGCACCCTCGTCTACTTCGAGGCCCCGCACCGGCTGGACGACACCCTCGCCGCCATGGCCGAGGTCTTCGGCGCGGACCGGCGGGCCGCCGTCTGCCGCGAACTGACCAAGACCTACGAGGAGGTACGGCGCGGTCCGCTGGCCGAGCTGGCGCGGTGGGCCGCGGAGGGCGTGCGCGGGGAGATCACGGTCGTGGTCGAGGGCGCGCCGGAGACCGGGCCCGAGGAGCTGGACGCCGCGGAGCTGGTCCGGCGGGTGCGGGTGCGTGAGGAGGCCGGCGAGCGCCGCAAGGAGGCCATCGCGGCGGTGGCCGCGGACGCGGGACTGCCCAAGCGAGTGGTGTTCGACGCGGTGGTCGCGGCCAAGAACGCGGCCGGCTGAACGCCTTTCGTGACGGCCGGCCGAACGCCTTCCGCGACGGCCGGCCGAACGCCTTTTGCGCTCTGTGCCGCGGCCGGCTGAACGCCTTTTGCGCTCTGTGCTGCGGTCGGCTGAACGCCTTTCGCATGATGTGCCGCGGCTGGTTGGACGCCTTTCGCGTCATGTGCCGCGGTCGGCTGAACGCCTCTCGGAACACACGCGGAACACGTCCGCGCACACGCCACCGACCTGCCGGAACACCCTTTTGAGCGCGGCGCGCGTCGGCTGAGCGCGCGTCCCATGGCCGGGCAAAAGGCTGACGAGGAAGGCAAAGCCCACGCTTCCCATCCGGGGTGATTGGGCAAGCAGAGTCCAAATCGCCTCCAACAGTCGACAGGGCTGATGCATTCACGCCGGTGGAGGCGTCCACTGGTCGAAGGGACGCACCCGTCCATCAGGGACGCACCCGCGCAACAGGGAGCTGGCATGAGTGACATAGCAGGACGCACCGGCCTCCGCGGTACGGCCACAGCCGTCGTTCACGAGTCGTATTCGTTCGCCTGCATGCGCTGCGGGCACGGCTGGGAGCAGTCGTACGAGATAGAGCACCACACGGACGCCGAGGGAGCGGAGTTCGTGCTCTACGTGGCCGACGGCCGCGTCGTGCCGTCGCCGCTGAGCCGGCCCAGCTGCCAGAACTGCGACGGCCATGTCGTCCGCATCATGCGTGCGGGCCAGGTCTCCTCCGTGCGCAGCGTCGCGGAACGGCGGCACCACCCGGTACCGCAGGCCGGGCCGGCCGAGGCGCCGCAGGTGCCCGCGCCGGCCAGGGACGCGCGCGAGGCCGCGCCGGCCGGGGAACCGCACCACTGGCACCTTTCCGACATCCTGCACCCCTTCCAGCGCAAGGCCGGCTGAACCCGGCGCCGGTCCGCGAAGGCATGCCCCTTTCGTAGGATCGGGGCATGCCTTCGAACGCCGGCCCGCACCCCAAGGGCGACGACAAGAACGCGGCACCGCCGCTCCCGGCACCCCTGCGGGTGCCCGTCGCCGACTCCCACACCCACCTGGACATGCAGTCCGGCACGGTCGAGGAGGGCCTGGCCAAGGCCGCTTCGGTGGGCGTCACGACGGTCGTCCAGGTCGGCTGCGACATCAAGGGCTCGCGGTGGGCCGCCGAGACCGCCGCCGCCCACGAGAACGTCCACGCCACCGTCGCCCTCCATCCCAACGAGGCGCCGCGCATCGTGCACGGCGACCCCGACGGCTGGTCCCGGCAGGGCGCCCGGGGGCCGGGCGGCGACGCGGCGCTGGACGAGGCACTCGCCGAGATCGACCGGCTCGCCGGGCTGCCCCAGGTCAAAGGCGTCGGCGAGACCGGCCTCGACCACTTCCGCACCGGCCCCGGGGGCAAGGCCGCCCAGGAGCGCTCCTTCCGCGCCCACATCGAGATCGCCAAGCGGCACGGCAAGGCGCTCGTCATCCACGACCGCGACGCCCACGCCGACGTGCTGCGGATCCTGAAGGAGGAGGGCGCCCCCGAGCGCACCGTCTTCCACTGCTACTCGGGTGACGCCGAGATGGCCGAGATCTGCGCCCGCGAGGGGTACTTCATGTCCTTCGCCGGCAACGTCACCTTCAAGAACGCCCAGAACCTGCGGGACGCCCTCGCCGTCGCCCCGGCGGAACTGGTCCTCGTGGAGACCGACGCGCCCTTCCTGACCCCGGCGCCGTACCGCGGACGGCCCAACGCCCCGTATCTCGTTCCGGTCACGGTCCGCGCGATGGCGGCCGTGCGCGGTGTCGACGAGGACGTGCTGGCGACGGCGCTGGGCGCGAACACGGCCCGCGCTTTCGGTTACTGAGAGTGTATCGATCGTAACCGGCCGATAACGCCCGGCGGGATGCGGCCGGCATCCCGCCGTGACGATGCGTGGTCGCGCCGCTTTGGAGAGTGACCGGCGCTCCGCTAGGTTCTGGGCCCGATCCGGACCCCTCTGGCCTTCGGGCCCTCTGGAGCGTGTCGGCGTGAGCAACACTCAGTACGAGACCTTCGCGGCGTACGGCCCCTATGCCGCGCCACCGGGCGCACCGGGCGGCGCGTGGCCCGGCCTGCACGACGCGGAGACGGTGGGGTACGGGACGCCGGTGTACGACACGGCACCGCACGGGGCGGCCGGGCGCGACGGCACGCCGTGCGAGACCGGGTACGCAGCCGGGTGCGGGACCGGACGCGGCGCGGAGTACGGCACGCGGTACGGGACGGAGCGCACGGAGTACGAGGACACGTACCGGCCCGCCTACGAGACGGGGGCGTTCGCGCAGGCGGCGGTCCACCCGGGCGGGACAGAGCAGCGCGTGCTGCCCCGGCAGGGCGGGGCCGGGTCGCCGACGGAAGGGGCGGGCTGGGACGGCCCGCACGCCGTGGACGCGGGGGTGGACGTCGAGCGCGACGAGTCCGACGAGTCCGACGAGTGCGACGAGAGCGACGAGTACGCCGCGCAGGCCGGGCCGGCGGGACGGGCCGCGCGGCGGCGCCGGGCGCGCTACACCGAGCGCCCGGACTCCGCCGTGCGCCGCCTGCTGCCGCAGGCGCTGGTCGTCGCCTTCCTCGCCGGTGGCACCACCGCCTTCGTCGCCGAGGACAAGGCGGTCGAGCTGAACGTCGACGGCAGACCGCGCACCCTGCACACCTTCGCCGACGACGTCGGCGAACTCCTCTCCGAGCAGGGCGTGGCCACCGGGGCGCACGACGTGATCACACCCGCCCCCGGCGCGGCACTCGCCAGCGGTGACGCCGTCGCCGTGCGGTACGGGCGCCCCGTACGGCTCACGCTGGACGGCCGCCGGCACGAGGTCTGGACGACGGCGCACACGGTGGAGGGCGCGCTGGACGAGCTGGGCGTGCGGGCCGAGGGCGCCTACCTGTCCACCTCGCGCTCCCAGCGCATCGGCCGCGCCGGCCTCGCGCTCGACGTGCGCACCGAGCGCGCGGTCACGGTCATGGCGGACGGCCGGGCCCGCACCGTCCGCACCAACGCGGCCACCGTCCGCGAGGCCATCGAGGAGGCCGGGATCACCCTGCACGGCCAGGACACCACCTCCGTCGCGCCCGACAGCTTCCCGCGGGACGGGCAGACGGTCACCGTGCTGCGGGTGAGCGGCCGGCGCGAGATCCGCGAGGAGCAGATCCCGTTCGAGGTCGAGCGGTCCGAGGACCCGTCGCTGTTCAAGGGCACCGAGGTCGTGGCCCGCCCCGGCCGGCCCGGACTGCGCCGCATCACCTATCTCGTGCGTACCGTCAACGGGGTCGGGGAGAAGCCGCGCCGCGAGAGGTCCGAGGTGGTGCGCATGCCACGCAAGCAGATGGTGAAGGTGGGCACCAAGCCGCGGCCGGCCTCCGTGCACGGCGCCGACGACCTGAACTGGCACGGGCTCGCCGTCTGCGAGTCCGGCGGCCGGCCGGACGCGGTCGACCCCTCGGGGACGTACGGCGGGCTGTACCAGTTCGACACGCGCACATGGCACAGTCTCGGCGGCAGCGGGCGCCCCCAGGACGCTCCCGCGGAGGAGCAGACGTACCGCGCGAAGAAGCTGTACATGAGCCGCGGCACGACCCCCTGGCCCCACTGCGGCGCCCGCCTGCACAAGTGACCACGCCCCCCGGGCGGTCCGCCGCCGTACAGCCCCGCGCCCGGGGACCCCACCGCGGGCCCCCGCCACGGCCCACCCGGACCGTCCGCCGCCGCATGTCCCGCCCGGACCGCCCGCCGCCGCACGTTCCACTCGGGCCGCCCGCCCGGCCCTGCACCCCGGCGCCCCGCCGTCCGCCCGGCATTCCGCCGTCCGCCCGGTGGCCGGTCACCCGGCGGGGGCGGGAGGGGTACGGGCGGGCCCGTACCCTTGTCCCGTGAGCAGCCCCCTCCCCGACGCCCTCCTCGGCCCCGCCGACATCCGTGAGCTCGCGGCAGCGCTCGGTGTCCGTCCCACCAAGCAGCGCGGCCAGAACTTCGTGATCGACGCCAACACGGTCCGCCGTATCGTCCGCACCGCCGACGTCCGCTCCGATGACGTGGTCGTCGAGGTCGGACCGGGGCTCGGCTCGCTCACCCTCGCCCTGCTGGAGGTCGCCGACCGGGTCACCGCGGTGGAGATCGACGACGTCCTGGCCGCCGCGCTGCCCGCCACCATCGCCGCGCGCATGCCGGAGCGGGCCGACCGGTTCGCGCTGGTCCACTCCGACGCGATGCACGTCGCCGAGCTGCCCGGCCCCGCGCCGACCGCCCTGGTGGCGAACCTGCCGTACAACGTCGCCGTCCCCGTGCTGCTGCACATGCTCGACACCTTCCCCACCATCGAGCGGACGCTGGTGATGGTGCAGGCCGAGGTCGCCGACCGGCTCGCCGCCGCGCCCGGCTCGAAGGTGTACGGAGTGCCGTCCGTGAAGGCCAACTGGTACGCGGAGGTGAAGCGGGCCGGTGCCATCGGCCGCAACGTCTTCTGGCCCGCGCCGAACGTCGACAGCGGGCTCGTCTCCCTCGTCCGGCGGACGGAACCGATCAAGACCACCGCGTCCCGGCACGAGGTCTTCGCCGCCGTCGACGCGGCCTTCGCCCAGCGCCGAAAGACGCTGCGGGCGGCGCTCGCCGGCTGGGCCGGGTCCGCGGCGGCGGCCGAGGCGGCCCTGGTCGCGGCCGGGGTGTCCCCGCAGGCGCGCGGGGAGTCGCTGACGGTCGAGGAGTTCGCGCGCATCGCCGAAAACCGGCACGCGTACGAGGGGACGGGCGAGTGAGCGTCACGGTCAGGGTCCCGGCCAAGGTCAACGTCCAGCTCGCCGTGGGCGCCGCCCGCCCGGACGGGTTCCACGACCTGGCCAACGTCTTCCTCGCCGTCGGCCTGTACGACGAGGTCACCGTGACCCCGGCCGACGAACTGCGGGTCACCTGCGCGGGACCGGACGCCGGCCAGGTCCCGCTGGACCGCACCAACCTCGCCGCGCGCGCGGCCCTCGCCCTCGCCGGGCGCCGGGGCGTCGAGCCGGCCGTGCACATCCACATCGCCAAGGACATCCCGGTCGCCGGCGGCATGGCGGGCGGCAGCGCGGACGGCGCGGGCGCGCTGCTGGCCTGCGACACGCTCTGGGGTACCGGCGCCTCCCGCGCGGAACTCCTCGCGATCTGCGCCGAGCTGGGCAGTGACGTGCCGTTCAGCCTGGTCGGCGGCGCGGCGCTGGGCGTCGGACGCGGCGAGCTGCTGACGCCCCTGGAGGTCGGCGGCACCTTCCACTGGGTGTTCGCGATGGCCGCGCGCGGGCTGTCCACGCCGGCGGTCTTCCGCGAGTTCGACCGGCTCGCCGAGGGCCGGGAGATCCCCGAGCCGGTGGCCTCGGCCGAGCTGCTGGAGGCGCTGGCGAAGGGAGACGCGGACGCGCTGGCGGCGGCCACGGCCAACGATCTCCAGCCGGCCGCGCTGTCCCTGTTCCCCGAGCTGGCCCGCACGCTGGAGGCCGGGCGCGAGGCCGGCGCCCTCGCCACGCTGGTCTCGGGATCCGGGCCCACGACCGCCTTCCTCACGCGCGACGCCGGGTCGGCGGAGAAGGTGGCCGAGGCCCTCCGGTCCTCCGGCACCTGCCGCACGGTACGCACGGCGGCGGCGCCGGTGCCGGGCGCGACGGTCCTGTAGGGGGCGGAGCGCGGACGGTCCTCCAGGGGCGGAGCGCAAGTCCTGTAGGGGGCGGAGTGCGGACGGTCCTCCAGGGGGGGCCAAGCGCGTCGGACGCGATCAGCCCGTCCGCGGTCCGGCCGCGCGCACGGGACGTCCCGCCGGCCGGCGCCGGCTGCACCGCCGTACCCGATGCCCCCTCGCTCCCCGCCCCCACCCCCCGAGGCCCTACGCTAGAAGGCTGACCCCCGCGGCTGAGCCGCATGCCGACACAGCCCCGCGCACAGGAGTGAAATGGCCGTCAACCTGGTCAATGTCGAGAACGTCAGCAAGGTGTACGGCACCCGTGCCCTGCTGGACGGCGTCTCGCTCGGTGTGTCGGAAGGGGACCGGATCGGGGTCGTCGGGCGCAACGGCGACGGCAAGACCACCCTCATCCGGATGCTCGCCAAGCTGGAGGAGACCGACACCGGACGGGTCACCCACTCCGGCGGGCTCCGCCTCGGCGTGCTCACGCAGCACGACTCCCTCGACCCCGCCGCGACCGTCCGCCACGAGGTCATCGGCGACATGGCCGACCACGAGTGGGCCGGCAACGCCAAGGTCAGGGACGTGCTGACCGGACTGTTCGGCGGGCTGGACCTGCCGGGCTTCCCCAAGGGGCTCGACACCGTCATCGGGCCGCTCTCCGGTGGCGAGCGGCGCCGGATCGCGCTCGCCAAGCTGCTCATCGAGGAACAGGACCTGATCGTCCTGGACGAGCCCACCAACCACCTCGACGTCGAGGGCATCGCCTGGCTCGCCCGGCACCTGCAGAACCGGCGCTCGGCCCTGGTGTGCGTGACCCACGACCGGTGGTTCCTCGACCAGGTCTGCACGCGCATGTGGGACGTGCAGCGCGGCGACGTGTACGAGTACGAGGGCGGCTACTCGGACTACGTCTTCGCCCGCGCGGAGCGCGAGCGGATCGCCGCCACGGAGGAGGCCAAGCGGCAGAACCTGGTCCGCAAGGAGCTGGCCTGGCTGCGCCGCGGCGCCCCCGCGCGCACGTCCAAGCCGCGCTTCCGGGTCGAGGCCGCCAACGAGCTGATCGCGGACGTGCCGCCGCCCCGGGACAGCAGCGAGCTGATGAAGTTCGCCTCCTCGCGGCTCGGCAAGACCGTCTTCGACCTGGAAGACATCACCGTGCAGGCCGGCCCCAAGGTGCTGCTGAAGCACGTCACCTGGCAGCTCGGGCCGGGCGACCGGATCGGCCTCGTCGGCGTGAACGGCGCCGGCAAGACCTCGCTGCTGCGCGCCATGGCGCAGGCGGCCCGCACCGAGGGCGAGGAGCAGCCCGCGGCCGGCCGTATCGCCGTCGGCAGGACCGTCAAGCTCGCCTACCTCTCCCAGGAGGTCGCCGAACTCGACCCCGCCCTGCGGGTCCTGGAGGCCGTGCAGCAGGTCCGCGAGCGCGTCGACCTCGGCAAGGGGCGCGAGATGACGGCCGGGCAGCTGTGCGAGACGTTCGGCTTCAACAAGGAGAAGCAGTGGACCCCGGTCGGGGACCTCTCCGGCGGTGAGCGGCGACGGCTCCAGCTGCTGCGGCTGCTCATGGACGAGCCCAACGTGCTCTTCCTGGACGAGCCCACCAACGACCTCGACATCGAGACCCTCACCCAGCTGGAGGACGTTCTCGACGGGTGGCCCGGCTCGATGATCGTCATCTCCCACGACCGGTTCTTCGTGGAGCGTACGACGGACCGGGTGTTCGCCCTCCTCGGTGACGGCGCCCTGCGGATGCTGCCCCGAGGTATCGACGAGTACCTGGAGCGGCGTCAGCGCATGGAGGAGGCCGTCGCGGAGAAGACCGCCGCCGCGGCGCCCAAGCCGGCCGGCGCCGAGAAGAGCGCCGCCGACCAGCGCGCCGCGAAGAAGGAACTCCAGAAGATCGAGCGCCAGTTGGACAAGGTCTCCGAGAAGGAGGCCAAGCTGCACGCCCGGATCGCCGACAACGCCACCGACTTCGCGAAGGTGGCCGAACTGGACGCCCAGCTGCGGGACCTCGCCGGGGAGCGCGAGGAACTGGAGCTGCGCTGGCTGGAGCTGGCCGAGGACGCGTGACAGGGGGAGCGCGCGCCGTCGTGGGGTGAGGGCGCGCGCCCCGGTCGTGCGGGGGAGGCGTGGGCGACGCGATCCGGCCGCGTGCAAGGCCGGTGCGCGCGCCGCGTGAAGGGGGCGTGAAGGCGCGTAACGGCGGCATCACGGGCCGGTTCTCCCTTGGGAACAGCGGCGGACGAGGGCCCGTGGACTGTCGGTGCCGGGTGATAGAAAGAGCCGTCTGAAAACTGTCTGAGAACGACCTTGGGTCTGTCACGAACCTCAGGGCGTGGCTAAAAATCAGTGAACGAGGGGGAACAGCGCTGATGACTCAGCCGCCCGACCAGCCGCCGCAGGGCGAGTTCGGAGCACCGCAGGACCAGCCGCCGCAGGGCGGGTTCGGAGCACCGCAGGAGCAGCCGCCGCAGCCCGGCGGCTTCGGTGCCCCGCCGCCGCCGGCGCAGCCACCGGCCCAGGGCGGGTTCGGCGCCCCCCA
>NZ_WWJT01000203.1 GCF_009865385.1 Streptomyces sp. SID486
GGGACGTCCCGGTCGGCGTACCGGCAGGCGGCCCGGCGTACCGGCAGGCGGCCCGGCGGGCCGGCTCGATCGCGGCCGGCCCCCGTCCCGGACTCCTTCCACCGGCCCGGCTCCGCCCTGACAGAGAAGGAGAGGGCCCGTGGCCCCCGAACCCACCCGCCGTGCGGTGCTCCTCGGGGGGCTCCTCCACGGACGACGACGGCCTCCCGGACGGCCGGCTCCTCACCCACTCGCGCTCGGTGGCACCGCGCAGGGCGACGTGAGGTGACATAGGGCCTCGCCCGCGGGGGTGGTCCGTGGTGACGTACGTAGGGCCTCGCGCGCGGGCGCGTCCGTGGTGACGTAGGGCCTCGCCCACGGAGGTGTCCGTGGTGACCGGGGGCGTCCGTGGTCACGTACGGCCTCGCCTGCGGGGGCGTCCGAGGAGGCGTGGGCACTCGCGCGGGGGGGTGTCACAAGTGACGCGGGTCTTGCGCGTGGGGATGTCAGAGGAGGCGGCGGATGTCGCCGCGGACCCGGTAGAAGCCGCCCGCCGCAGGGTGCAGGGCGTCGACGACGTAACGGGCGCCGGGGTGGCGTATCGCGCGCGGGAACTGGACGTTCCAGGAGGCGTCGTAGCCGTCGGACAGGACGTGCACGCGCAGCCGGCCGGCCTCCTGGACGCACTCCACCACCACGGCCCCGGCGGGCGCCTGGGTGACCGTGGCCACCGCGGCCACGGCGGTGGCCGGAGCGTACGTCGGCAGGGCGGCTGCGAGCTTGACGTCCCGCGCCACGGGGACCGTGCCCTGCTGGGCGGCGGAGACGGCCGCCTCGCTCGCGTCGACGCAGACCAGCGAACCGTCGGTGGTGACCAGGTACAGCCGCTCGTCGCGGTACTGCATCGACAGGGCCGAGCCGCTGCCCGTACCGAGCTTCCACAGCCGCCTGCCGTCCTGGTCGAAGCAGTAGACGGAGGAGGCCGCGTCGCCGGCGAAGACGAACCGGCCGCCGGGCGAGGTGGCGCACGAGTACACCGCGTCGTCGCAGGCGTACGTGGCCTCGATGGCGCCGGTGCGCTTCGACAGCCGCTGGACCACCCGGTGCGCGGTGCCCGCGTACACCGCGTCCCGCTCCTGCCAGCCGAACAGCACGCCGCCCTTGGTGGGGGTGTGCCACAGCTCGCGGCCGCCGTCGGGCGCATAGGCGGTGACGCCCCGGTGGTGGCCGTGGTAGACGGCCCGGTCGTCGGCGCGCACCATCCAGGCGTGCTCGCCCGGACTCCGGCGGGACCACTGGTGTTCGTCCTCGTGGTCGATGACGGTGAGCCGGCCCTCGCGGTCCGAGACGTCCAGGACGCCCTCGTGGATGTCCAGCCAGAAGATGTCGACGTCGGTGGCGATGTCGTAGGCGGCGAAGGGGAGTTTGGAGGAGAGGTCGTAGACCTTGCCGTCGTCGCAGCCGGCGTAGATCCAGAAGTCGTCCGCGACCAGGCACTTCACTCCGTCGGGCAGGCCGAAGTGGGCCAGGACGGCGCCCTCGTGGTCCAGCGTGTAGACGTCACCGGCCTGATTGCCCACCCAGCAGCGGTCGTCGTCCACATGGATGCCGAACGCGGCGGAACCCGTGCGGAACCGCCACAGCACCGGCGCCGCGGCACGGGTCGTGGAGGGCGCCGAACTGACCTGACGGCGGGTCACCGCACGGGGCGCACGCTGCCCCCGGACCGCCCGGGCGTACCCCTTGCGGACCTTCTCGCCGACCTTCTTCGCCGCGGCGGCCCGCGCCTTCTCCGCGGTGGGGAAGGTCGTCGTCTGCGTCTGCCCGTCGGCGCCTATCCTGCCGTACCGCACCGTCACCACCTGGCCGTCGACGGTCACTTCGTAGAACTTGTGGGCGCCGCCGCCCTCCTGCGACAGCTCCAGATACGTCGTCGACACCGCGGACGCCGTGGACATGGCAGACCCCTCCCCCAGGCAGACCCGCGGCCGTTCCAGCGGGTCCTCAACTGCTCCTCACGGTAGGGGCACCCACTGACAATCGACCTGGAGCGGAACCGGGGGGCGGGGCCCGGACCACGGGGGGGCGGAGCCGGGGCAGGGGCACGGACCGCAGGGGGCGGAGCCGGGGCAGGGGCACGGTCGGCAGGGGGCGGAGCCGGGGCAGGGGCACGGTCGGCAGGGGCGGAGCCGGGGTGGGGAAGCCCCGGCCGGGACACGTGGCCCGCCCGCATCGCCGGTGCCCGCCGGGCCGCCCGGCTCGGCTATGCAGCCCGTCGCCGCCTGGTCCTACGTGGCGTCCCCGGTCTTGGCCGGCCGGGCGGGTGCAGCCGGGGAGGAGCCCTGTGCACCGTCGTCGGACGCCGACGGCAACACGTCCATTCCGCCCAGGAGTTGCCGCAGGCACCGCAGCGCGAGCGCGGCCGGTGAGCCCTCGCCGGTGACGCCGGCCTCCGTGCCGGCCCAGGTCTCCAGCGCGATGCGGACCGCGTCCGTGGCCGCCGCGGCGACCAGGCGCACCTGCAGCGCTTCGAGTCGCCCGTCGGCGAGCCGGGCGACGACCGGGACGAGCCGCTCCTCGGACTCCTGGTTCACCCGGTACCAGACCGCCCGCAGGGCGGGATCGCCGGCCGCCGCCCGCAGCAGCCCCCGGGTCCGCAGCAGCGCCTCGGCCGCCTCCTCGTCCGGCGCCGCCAACGACCGTTCCACCGCCGATTCCAGGGCACGGGAGAGCCCCGAGGCGGCGTCGGCCGCCTCCAGCAGTGCCCGCCAGCGGTCGGCCCCGGCCGCGAGCAGCGGGCTCACCGCGTCCTGCTTGGAGCGGAAGTAGCGGTAGAAGGTCCGTAGCGCCACGCCCGCGTGCCGGGCGATCTCCTCCGCGGTGGTCGCGTCCGGCCCCCGCTCGGCGAACAACCCGGCGGCCGCGTGGGCGATGTCGAGCTGGGTCGCGGCCTTGCGGCGCTCGGTCAGCGAGGAGGACGGCTTGGTGCTCACCCGAGAAGGGTACGGCCCGGAGCGGGATGGAGACATGCAATGCCGATGTGGCAAAACGTGCCACCTCGGCGTAACGTGAAGGCAACGGCGCGCCGAACGGCAAGGGAACCGGCGTCCCACACACCCCGCCGTGTCAGCGGCGGGCCGGGCAGGAGAACTCATGAACCGCTACGAAGGCCGCCGCGCTCTGATCACCGGCGGCGGTTCCGGCATCGGCCAGGCCACCGTGCTGCGCATCCTCGCCGAGGGCGGCACCGTGGTGGCCGCCGACGTGAGCGAGCGCGGCCTGCGGGACACGGCGGAGAAGGCCGCCGCGCATGCGGACCGCCTCACCACCCTCGTCGTGGACATCGCCGACGAGGACTCCGTCCGCGCGGGCGTCGCCGCCGCCATCGGCGCGCTCGGCGGCCTGGACGTGCTGGTCAACGCCGCCGGGATCCTGCGTTCCTCGCACACCCACGAGACGAGCCTCGCGGACTTCACCCGCATCCTGCAGGTGAACCTCGTCGGCACCTTCCTGGCTGTCCGCGAGGCGATACCCGCACTGCTCGCCGGGCGGGACGCGGCGGTGGTCAACTTCAGCTCGACCTCGGCCGTGTTCGCGCACCCCTACATGGCGGCGTACGCGGCGAGCAAGGGCGGCATCCAGTCGATGACGCACGCCCTCGCCGCCGAGTACGCGGGCCGGGGCATCCGTTTCACCGCCGTCCAGCCGGGCTCCATCTCCAGCGGCATGACCGACGGCAGCGGCGCCAGCGGGCAGAGCAGCGGACCGGGCCTGCCCGCCGACGCCGACATGCGGCTGTTCGCGAAGCTCTCCCCCGCCCTCGGGCAGGGGTTCGCCGGCCCCGAGACGGTGGCGTCCGTGGTGGCGATGCTCGGCTCCCGGGACGGCGCGTTCATCACCGGAACGGAGATCCGCGTCGACGGGGGCACCCACTTCTGACGCTCACCGGCCCCGGGGCCGCCGTACATCCCGGCCAGCCGGTCCGGGAGCGGCCCCCGCATCGGCCGTGACGGGGGCGCATCATCCGCCTCGCCCGCGGTGTCGATGAAGGCGAGGAGCCGTGCGCGGCCGCCCGACGGCGGCCGGGCTAGGCCGCAAGCTGCGGATACATCGCCGCCAGGTCTCCGGAAAGCCCGGCCTTCACCTGCCGGCTGAGGTCGTCGGCCAGCACCTCGTACGCCCCCGCCTCCACGCCGTCGAGCGCGAGTGCGGCGACGCCCTGCGGGGTGGACTTGGGCGCGTCCACGTCGGCGGCCATGTCGGTGTCGATGTAGCCGACGTGCAGCCCGGTCACCCCGATGCCCCGCGGAGCCAGCTCCAGGCGCAGCGAGTTGGTCTGCGACCACAAAGCCGCCTTGGTGGCGCTGTAGGAGCCGGCCACCCCGATCCAGGAGAGCACGGAGTGGACGTTCAGGAGGTGCCCGCCGCCGTTGCGCTCGACGATCGGGACGAAGGCCCGGGCGACCAGCAGCGGCCCGAAGAAGTTCGTCTCGAACTCGCGGCGTACGTCGTCGACCGGCGCGTCCAGGAAGGAGCGCGCGCCGAGCGAGATGCCGGCGTTGTTCACGAGGACGGTGACGTCCTGTGCGCGGGCGGCCGCGGCCTCGACGGACCGGGGGTCGGTGACCTCCAGCGCCAGGGGTACGGCGTCGGGATGCGTGACGCTGCGCGGGTCGCGGGCCGTGGCGTACACCTTGGCGGCGCCCCGCGCGTACAGCTCCTCCACCAGCGCCTTGCCGAGGCCGCGGCTGCCGCCGGTGACCAGCGCGACAGAGTTCTTGATCGACGTCATGAACGCCTCCAAAATTGGAAACCGATCGGTTTCCTCAACCGTAAACCGATCGGTTTCCAAGGGCAAGCACGGCCGCGCTCGCACGGGGAGTCGACGGCAGGCAGGAGAGACGGCCTGCGGCAGGCGGTGTTCGACAGGCGGCGTTCGACAGGCGGCGTTCGACGGGGCGGGGAACGGACCGAGCGCATGGATTGACCGTTCCCCGTCCCTGCCGGTCGGCTCGCCGCCGCTCGGGCGGCGGGGCGGCGTGCCGGTCCATGGGACGACCGGCGGGCACACCCGGCCCACCGATCCTGCTTCGACCCTCCGACGACGGGCGCGCGCGGGCCATCCGGAGAGGGCCGGCCGGGTGAGGCACCGGCGTGGCGATCCGGCGGACGACCGTACGGGGCGCCGATCACCGGGCACCGATTCCGGCCGCCGGCCCGCCGGCCGCCGGCCCGCCGGCCG
>NZ_WWJT01000204.1 GCF_009865385.1 Streptomyces sp. SID486
CGCCCCCACGTGACGCACCCCACCCCACCACCCCGTTCAAACTCCGTTAACAATGGACTGTGATCTCACAGGTCTCCTCGATGCCCCGGAGCGCCCACCGGCACAGGCCGGAGGCGACTCCCTACGTCGATCTCACCCGCGCCGAGTGGAGCGCGCTGCGGAACAAGACGCCGCTGCCGCTCACCGCCGAGGAGGTGGAGAAGCTCCGCGGTCTCGGCGACGTCATCGACCTGGACGAGGTGCGGGACATCTACCTCCCGCTCTCCCGGCTCCTCAACCTCTACGTCGGCGCCACGGACGGGCTCCGGGGGGCGCTGAACACGTTCCTCGGGGAGAAGGGCTCCCAGTCCGGCACCCCGTTCGTCATAGGGGTCGCCGGCTCCGTGGCCGTCGGCAAGTCCACCGTGGCCCGGCTGCTGCAGGCCCTGCTCTCCCGCTGGCCCGAGCACCCGCGCGTGGAGCTGGTGACGACGGACGGGTTCCTGCTGCCGACCCGGGAGCTGGAGGCCCGCGGCCTGATGTCGCGCAAGGGTTTCCCCGAGTCCTACGACCGCCGGGCCCTCACCCGCTTCGTCGCCGACATCAAGGCAGGCAAGAACGAGGTGTCCGCGCCCGTCTACTCCCACCTCATCTACGACATCGTGGCCGACGAGAAGCTCACCGTCCGCCGCCCGGACATCCTGATCGTGGAGGGCCTGAACGTCCTCCAGCCCGCCCTGCCCGGCAAGGACGGCCGCACCCGGGTCGGTCTCGCCGACTACTTCGACTTCAGCGTGTACGTGGACGCGAGCGCCGAGGACATCGAGCGCTGGTATCTCAACCGCTTCAAGAAGCTGCGCCAGACGGCCTTCCAGAACCCCAACTCGTACTTCCGCAAGTACACCCAGGTCTCCGAGGAGGAGGCCCTGGACTACGCGCGCACCCTCTGGCGGACCATCAACAAGCCGAACCTGGTGGAGAACATCGCCCCCACCCGGGGCCGGGCCACGCTCATCCTCCGCAAGGGCCCCGACCACACGGTGCAGCGCCTCCGGCTCCGCAAGCTGTAGAACCGCCTGTTAGAAAGGCGCCATGCTGCATCTGCGCCTGATCACACCGGCGGACCGGACCGACGAGGTGGTCCGTCTGATCGAGACCACGATCGGCACCACCCACCTCGTCGTCCTGCCGGGCGCCGCCCGCGCCCCCGCCGGAGACCTCGTCCTGTGCGACGTGGCCCGCGAGGCCGGGGACGGACTGATCGCCGGACTACGGCGCCTCGGCCTGGACGACACCGGCTCGATCGCCGTCGAGACCATCGACCTCTCCCTGTCCCGGCGCGCCGACAAGGCGGAGGCCGACGCACCGGGCGAGGGCGCGGACGCGGTGCTGTGGGAGGGGCTGACCGACGCGACCCACGAGGAGTCGACGTTGTCGGTCACCTACGTCGCGTTCATCACGCTGGCCACGATGATCGCCGCCTGCGGTGTGGTGCTGGACAACGCCGTCCTGATCGTCGGCGCGATGGCGGTGGGACCGGAGTTCGGGCCGCTCGCCGGCGTCTGCACGGCGCTGGTGCAGCGCCATCCCCGCCTGGCGTGGCGCTCGCTGATCGCGCTGCTGGTCGGCTTCGCCGCGGCCATGGCCCTGACATCGGCGTTCAGCGTGCTCATGGACGCGGTCGGCCTGTTCAGCAAGGCGGAGCTGGAGGCCGACCGGCCCAACACCGGCTTCATCTACGCCCCGGACTGGTTCTCGTTCGTCGTGGCGGTGCTCGCCGGGATCGCCGGCACACTGTCGCTGACGTCCGCCAAGTCGGGCGCCCTGGTGGGCGTCGCCATCTCCGTGACGACCGTGCCCGCCGCCGCCAACGCGGCCGTGGCCCTGGTGTACGGCGACACCGGCCAGACGGCGCGTTCCTCGGAGCAGCTGCTGCTGAACCTGCTCGGCATCGTCGTCGCCGGAACGCTCACCCTGCTCGCCCAGAAGTACTTCTGGGCACGGCAACGGCAACGCGCCTGAAAGAGGTGCGGGGACCGCGCGGCCCGCCACGGACACACCGTGGCGGGCCGCGCGGTCCCCGCGCTCCCGGGTCCCGGACTAGCCGAGGGCCGACTTCACCGCGTCGGCCAGCCGCCCGGCGACCGCGCGGGCCTGCTCGATGTCGGCCGCCTCGACCATGACGCGGACCAGCGGTTCGGTGCCCGACGGGCGCAGCAGCACCCGCCCGGTCTCCCCCAGCTCCCGCTCGGCCTCGGTGACCGCGGCGGCGAGGTCCGCCGACGTCTTCACCCGCGACCTGTCCACGTCCGGGACGTTGATCAGCACCTGCGGCAGCCGCTCCATGACCGAGGCCAGCTCCCGCAGCGTCCGGCCGGTCTGGGCGACCCGCGCCGCGAGCAGCAGGCCGGTCAGCGTGCCGTCACCGGTCGTCGCGTGGTCGAGGATGATCACGTGCCCGGACTGCTCGCCGCCGAGGGCGTAGCCGTGCTCCTTCAGCTCCTCCAGCACGTACCGGTCGCCGACGGCCGTCTGCACCAGCCGGATCCCGGCCTTCTCCATCGCCAGCTTGAAGCCCAGGTTGGACATCACCGTGGCGACGACCGTGTCGGCCCGCAGCTCGGAGCGCTCCCGCATGGCCAGCGCCAGCACGGCGAGGATCTGGTCGCCGTCGACCTCGTCGCCGGTGTGGTCCACGGCCAGGCAGCGGTCGGCGTCGCCGTCGTGCGCGATGCCGAAGTCGGCGCCCTCGGCGAGGACCGCCGCCTTCAGCTTGTCCAGGTGGGTGGAGCCGCAGCCGTCGTTGATGTTGAGCCCGTCCGGCTCGGCACCGATCGTGACGATCTGGGCGCCCGCCCGCGTGAACGCCTCCGGCGAGACCCCCGAGGCCGCGCCGTGCGCTTCGTCCAGGACGATCTTCAGACCGTCGAGCCGGTTGGGCAGCACCGACAGCAGATGGCCGACGTACTGCTCGAAGCCCTCCTCGTACGACCGCACGCGGCCGACCCCGGCGCCCGTCGGCCGCTGCCAGGGCTCGCCGTGCCGGTGCGAGTCGTAGACCGCCTCGATCCTGTCCTCCAGCTCGTCGGCGAGCTTGTGACCGCCGCGGGCGAAGAACTTGATGCCGTTGTCCGGCATGGCGTTGTGGCTGGCGGAGAGCATCACACCGAGGTCGGCGCCGAGCGCACCGGTCAGGTGGGCCACCGCGGGCGTCGGCAGCACGCCGACGCGCAGGACGTCCACGCCCGCGCTGGCCAGGCCGGCCACCACCGCGGCCTCCAGGAACTCCCCGGACGCGCGCGGGTCCCGTCCGACCACCGCTGTCGGCTTGTGGCCCTCGAAGGTGCCCGCCTCGGCCAGCACGTGCGCCGCGGCGACGGAGAGACCGAGCGCCATCTCGGCCGTCAGATCCGCATTGGCGACACCGCGCACGCCGTCCGTGCCGAAGAGTCGTCCCACTTGTCCTCCTGAGGAAGCATCGATGTCGGAAGCGGTCAGGTGCCGCGTCGGGTGGCAGACGTCCCCGCATCCGATCACACAAGCCTTTGAGCGTCTTGTGTCGTTATACGCCCTTGGCTGGGATAAACGAACGCCCCGGGGGCACATGTGGCGTGCCGCCGGGGCGTTCGGAGTACGCGGGGCCGAAGCCCGTACCACGTACGAGCAGGCAGCGAAGCTTAGCGCTTGCTGTACTGCGGAGCCTTGCGGGCCTTCTTCAGACCGGCCTTCTTGCGCTCGACCGCACGGTCGTCGCGCTTGAGGAAGCCGGCCTTCTTCAGCGGGCCGCGGTTGTTGTCGACGTCGGCCTCGTTCAGCGCACGGGCGACACCGAGACGGAGCGCACCGGCCTGACCGGAGACACCGCCACCCGCGATGCGGGCGATGACGTCGTAACGGCCTTCGAGCTCGAGCACCTTGAAGGGCTCGTTGACTTCCTGCTGGTGCACCTTGTTCGGGAAGTAGTCCTCGAGGGTGCGACCGTTGATCTTCCACTTGCCGGTGCCCGGGACGATCCGGACACGGGCGATGGCGTTCTTGCGACGGCCCAGGCCGGCGGCCGGCTGGGGCTCGCCGAAGCGGGACGCCATCGACTCCGAGGTGTACTCACCCTCGACGGGGACCTCGGACTCGGTGGTGTAGCTGTCGATGTCAAGCTCTTCGAGCGGCTGCTCGGCAGTGGTCTCGGCCACGATTCTCCTCAGATTCTCTTCAGTCTTAGGGGGTGGCCGGTACTACTGCGCGACCTGGGTGATCTCGAACGGCTGCGGCTGCTGCGCGCCGTGCGGGTGCTGGTCACCCTTGTAGACCTTCAGCTTCGAGAGCATCTGACGGCCCAGGGAGTTCTTGGGGAGCATGCCCTTGACGGCCTTCTCGACGGCCTTCTCGGGGTTCTTGTCGAGCAGCTCGTCGTAACGGACGGAGCGCAGACCACCCGGGTAGCCGGAGTGGCGGTACGCCATCTTCTGGGTCCGCTTGTTGCCGGACAGGTGCACCTTGTCGGCGTTGATGATGATGACGAAGTCACCAGCGTCGACGTGCGGCGCGTAGATCGGCTTGTGCTTGCCCCGCAGGAGGGTCGCAGCTGTGGTGGCGAGACGGCCCAGGACAACGTCCTGAGCGTCGATGACGTGCCACTGGCGCGTCACATCGCCGGGCTTGGGGCTGTACGTACGCACGGTTCGTAGCCTTCGCTTCGAGTGAATGGTCCTGAACAGGTCACCGAAACGATCACGACAGCCTCGACCGCACCGCGGTGACGCAAACCGCGTGCTGATCGCTGGTCATCGGCCCGGTGGACCGGTGTAAGGGCCCGTCCCGTGAGAATGAGCAAGCCAATACACAACGAAGAAGCAGGTTACCTGCCAGGCCCCGGACGGGTCAAAACGAGTCTCTTCCCCTCTTGTCGCGGCTCGCGCGACGGACAAACAAGGCATGCCGCCGGACGCGCTCCTGCGCACTCCGCCCCCCGTCTAAGATGCGCCCCATGAGTTACGGGCAGGGGGGACCCCAGTCTCAATGGGATCCCTGGAAACCGAATTCCCAGCAGCAGCCGTGGAACGCCGGAGCCGACGACGGGACGCCTGACTGGGCCGCGCTCGCCGAGGCATCGGAGACGCGGAACAAGCGCCGCAAGCTGCTGTTCATAGCCGGCGGCGCCCTCGCCACGGTCGCGATAGGCACCGCGGTCGCGATGGCCGTCGTCTCCGCCGGCGGCGGGGATGCGGAGGCCGGGCCCGGCAACCTGCCCGCCAGCGCCTCACTGCCGGCCTCCGGCAGCGCGACGCCGTCCTTCGCGCCGACCAGCGCACCACCGCCGCTGGACCCGAAGGACTTCATCTCCAGCGCCAAGAAGGACACCGCCCCGCTCGGCCCCGGCACGCTGTTCCCGGGCACCCAGCTGACCATGGGCGGCACCGTGTACAAGAAGGGCCCGACGGCCGACACCGGGAGCTGCGCCACCGCCGCCGGCGGCACGCTGCCCAAGGCCCTCACCGCCAACGGCTGCACCCGCCTGATCCGCGCCACCTACACCAAGGGCGACATCGCCGTCACCGTCGGTGTCGCCGTCTTCGACACCGCGGACCGCGCCACGCAGGCCAAGGCCCAGACCGACGACCGGAGCATCGTGCGCTCCCTGTTCGGCAAGGGCGTCAAGCCGTTCTGCGACGGAGCGTTCTGCCGCTCCACCAGGAACGCCTTCGGCCGCTACGCCTACTTCACGGTCGCCGGCTTCACCAGCGGCAAGGACGTCACCAAGAAGGACACCAAGGTCTTCGACGTCGGCAACGACCTCGCCCAGTTCACCGTCAACCAGATCTACCGCCGCGGCCAGGTCCAGGCGTCGGCCGCGACCGACCGGTAGCCCCGCCCGCTAGTGCCGCTTCAGCCGTAGCCGCAGCGGCACCACCGCCGACTCCAGCTGCGTGCGCAGGGTCATCTTGGAGACACCCTCCGTGCGCTCGGCGAACCGGATCGGGATCTCCACGGCCTTGTGCCCGGCCCGTACGGCCTTGTACTTCAGCTCCACCTGGAAGCTATAGCCCGCGCTGTCCAGGGACGACAGGTCGACGTCGCGCAGGGTGGCCGCCGACCACAGGTTGAAGCCGGCCGTGATGTCCTCGATCTCGGTGCCGAGGACCGCGCGCGCGTACCGGTTGGCGAAGCGGGAGAGCAGCACGCGGTGCGCGCCCCACCGCTCGTCCAGCGAGCCGCCCGCCACGTACCGGCTGCCGATCACCAGGCCGGCGCCGGTGCCGAGGGCCGTCTCCAGCATGCGCGGCACGGCCTCCACCGGATGACTTCCGTCGGCGTCCATCTGGACGACGTACGCGGCGCCCTCCGCCAGCGCGGCGGACATCCCGGCCGTGTACGCCCGCCCGAGCCCGTCCTTCTCCGTGCGGTGCAGCACGCTCATCCGGCGCCGGCCGCCGCTGTTGTACTCCTCCGCCAGCTCCTCCGCGATCCGCCCGGTGCCGTCCGGGCTGGAGTCGTCGACGACCTTCAGATGCAGCCCGTCCAGCTCCAGACCGAGCAGGGCCTCGGCCATCCCGGGCAGGTTCGCCGCCTCGTTGTACGTCGGCATCACCACGGTGACCGGCCGCTCGCCGTCCGCCATCACTGTTCCTTCCCTTCGGGTGCCGGCCTGTCCGGCGCCCGGAACCGCCGGCCCGCCGCGGCCCGGCGTGCCGCGTCGAGCTCTCCACGCCCGTCCACGATCCACGGCCGGCCCGACCGGGCCGTGAGGTGACCGGGCCGTGAGGTGATCGGGGCCGCCGTCGACCCCGACGATCAAAAGGTTCCGCGTCAGGAGGTCTTGGTCCAGATGCGGTAGTGGCCGGTGCCGCTGGAATTACGGAACGGCAGGTCGGCGAGGAGCCGGTAGTGCCGGTTGCCCTCGACGGCGTCCGCGATCACGGCGTCGACCCGGGGATTGGTGAGACCGTCCAGGACGATCAGGTCGTACTCACCGTCGCGCAGGGCCGCGCGGTAGGCGTCGTCACCCGAGTGACGGGCGCCCTTCCGGTCCGTGTACTCCAGGGCGAAGACCCCCTGCCACTGCCGGTGGCTGGTCTTGTCGCGCAGGTAGTAGACGGGCACCTCGGGTGTCGAGGCGAGGTAGTGGCCCTTGCGGTCCACATGGGAGTCGACGACCTGGATCATCTTCGTGGAGTCGGGCCAGACGCCGTAACGCCAGTCCGCCTGCGAGATGCCCAGGCAGAGCGTCGCCGTCCACAGCATGATGCCGAGCTGGGGGTAGCGGAAGTGGGCGCCGATCAGCCGGGTCACGCCCACGCCTGCCATCGGCGCGGCGAAGAGCAGGCCGAAGCCGACGTGCTTGAACAGCGAGACGACGGTGCCCAGGTGCACCTGGTACGCGGGAGCGAGCAGGGCGGTGCCGCACAGCACCAGTCCGAGCAGGAACCGCCAGCGCCGGCCGGGGCTGCCGAGGCGCTGGGCGGCCGGTGACTCGTTCATGCGGCTGCGCCGCACGTAGGACACCGCGCCGCCGACGGCGGTGAGGAACATCAGCCCGCCCCACTCGGCGGACCGCTGGAGCAGGAAGGCGGTGCTGTCGGCGCCGTGGGCGCGGTCGGTGGTGGTCTGCCGCACGCCCGCCAGCAGGTCGGTGGCGTACACGCCCGCCCCGAGCAGGGCGCCGATGCCGAGCGCGAGCAGCAGCATCCGCACAAACGCCTTGCCGCCCTTGTGCGGCCAGCCGGTGAGCAGGGCCAGCACGACGATGGTCGGCAGGTACAGTCCGGCCGCGTACTTCACGCCGACGGCGAGGACGGCGACGGGTGCGGCGAGCAGTACGGCGGCCACGGGCGCCCGGTCGGTGCGTACGACGATCCACGTGGCCAGAGCCAGCAGGAACACCGCGGCGGCGTCGTAGGTGGCGAAGTAGCCCATGACGACGGTCGACTGCACCACGGCGAAGAGCGCCGCGCCGGCCAGCGCGGCCCGCTCGTTGAACAGCCGCCGGGTGAAGGAGTAGAGCAGCGCGGTGGTGCCCAGCATGAACGCGAGGCTCGTCAGGCGGGCCCCGGTGAGTCCGAAGCGGCTGTCCACGGCGGCGGCGAGCACCGGGTAGAGCTGCGGCGACCCGGAGAAGTACGCGGCGTAGTCGACCGGCAGCGGGGTGCCGTGCAGCAGGTGCCGCAACTCGGCGTGGCCTGCCGCCAGGTACAGGGCCTCGTCCTGGAACGCGGTGTTGGCCAGGCGCAGCGAGAGCACCGCCTGGACGGTCAGCACGAACAGCAGCACGGCGCGGCTGACCCAGGCGCGCCGCCGGCTGGCCGCCATGTCCCAGCCGACCTCGGGGGTCTGCGGCACGTGGTAGGCGGGCGCGGCCGGCGCGGCCGCCTCCGGCACCGTCCGCAGGGCGAACGTCTCCTGGTCGTCCGGCTGCTGGTACGGGTAGGTCCGGGGGTCGTAGTCGTACCCCTCGGGAGTGTCGTAGCCCTGGGAAACGGCAGGTCCCGGGTCATAGCCGTGGTCCTGACCATGGCCGTGGTCCTGACCGGGGCCGGGGCCGCGGGCCTGACCGTGGCCGGGGCCGCGGGCCTGAGCGTGGCCGTGGCCGTGGGCCTGACCGTGGCCGTAGTCCTGGCCAGGGCCGGGGCCGTGGGCCTGACCGTGGTCCTGGCCCGGATGATGACCCCGCGCACGGCCCTGGGGGTCGTCGTGGCCCTGCGGCTGACGCGGGATGTAGCCGTCGGAGTTGAACCAGCCGCCCTGGGGCTCGTCGTCGGCGTACGGGTCGTACGGCTGCGGCGTGTAGTACTCGGGGTGAGAGGTCATCACGGCTTCCGGGTGTCGAAGCCGAAACGGTCGTCGGCGGCCAGGCGCTTGAACTCCTTGAGCGCCAGCGGGCTCGCCTCCAGCCGCCAGTCGGCGCGCTTCTTGTAGTCGAACCAGATGAAGCCGAGCATGTCGGCGTCCGCCGTGACGCCCGCGAACAGGTTGCGGACGTCGGCGCGCCGCCGCTCGCCGGGCATGGCGGCGGTCTCCAGCAGCAGCATCGGCTTCTTGGTGAAGGTGCGGATCTCGTCCCGGGTCGGCCCGAAGACGCTGTCGAAGGCGTTGTCCTCGCCGGTGGTGAAGTACCCGACGAGGCCGACCCAGTCGACGTAGGCGTCACCGGGGTAGTACGGCTTCAGCCGCACGTTCTTGACCGGGTTGACGATGTTGGGCGACCAGGCCCAGATGACGTTGGTGGCGCCGGCGTCGGCGAAGGTCCGGTGGATGTGCCGCCAGGCGGCCACGTACTGGGTGGGGGTCACGTGCTTCGTGCCCCACTTCTCCCAGTGGCCGTTGAACTCGTCCGCGAAGTCGACGACCACGGGCAGGTTCAGCGTGCGGACCGCGGTCGCGTACTCCTTGATGTAGGCGTCGGACCTGCCCGCAGCGATGTCCGCGACCGGGGTGTCGAAGGGCTCCCAGGACATCAGCGTCAGGGCGCCCCGGGCCCAGGCGTTGCGCACGCCGGTGGCGTCGAAGCCGTCGCCCCAGGCCGCGTAGTACTCGACCAGGTTCGGCTGCTTGCCGGTCAGCCTCGTGTACGCGTCGAGGCTCTCCATGGAGGTCGGCGCACCCGGTACGGCCGCGCCGAAGTACTTCTTCGCGGGCTTGAGCAGGGGGGTGACGTCGTAGGGGGCTTCCGTGGCGCCGTTCGCCGTGGAGTGCGGGCCGGCCGTGCCGCCCGCGGACGCCGGGTCCTCGTCGTCGCCGAGCAGCGAGCAGCCGCTGAGCGCGAGGACCCCGACCAGAAGGCCGGCCACGGCCGCGCGGACCGTACGGCCCCTGTACCGGGTACGGCACGTGTGCGGGACACGGCCCGTATGCGGGGTACCGGCCGTGTGCGGGGCACCGGCCGCGTGCGGGGCACCGGCCGTGTGCGGGGCACCGGCCGCGTGCGGGGCACCGGCCGCGTGCGGGGCACCGGCCGCGTGCGGGGCACCGGCCGCCAGAAGTGAGCGGAATCGTTCCTTCAGATGCATCAGACGGCCTCCGCCCCGGACCGCGGCTGGACCAGCACGCGTCCGACGACCAGGGCGTAGAACAGCCCGGAGGACAGGATCAGGGCGAAGTCGGGGGCGTGCATGGTGAACGTCCGGTACACCGCCGCGGTGACCCAGACCAGCGCCGTGCCGCCGCTCCAGGCCCACATACCGATCCAGAAGCGCCGCGTCTTGTTCTTCTTGGCGCCGGAGGAACCGGTCGGCTGCCAGCCCATGCGGTTCTTGCGCAGGATGTCCCAGATGGCGAAGACGTGCGCCCAGCCGTACATCATGCGGGCCGCCCACGCCTCCAGGCGATACGGCGCCCTGTGCCACATCGGGAAGATGATCGTGGTGTAGAGGATGCTGGGCAGCACCAGGAGCAGGTGCTCGACCTTGAGCTTCTCCGGCATCGTCAGCAGCAGCACGATCGGGATGACCGGGGCCGCGAAGGTGAACAGCGCGGTGTGGATGTAGTAGAAGAACCCCGACATGTAGCACAGCCGGCTGGAGAACCTGATCTCGCGCTGCCAGAACTTGCGGCTGCCGAGCAGGCTCATCGAGCCCGAGCACCAGCGGTACTGCTGGTTGAAGAAGGCGCCCGCGCTGTCCGGGCAGACCCCGGTGGACACCGCGACCGGCACGTACCGCAGGTCCCAGCCGAGCCCGCGCAGATCGAACCCGGTGTGCACGTCCTCGGAGTGCTCGATCAGCGTGGTGCCGCCGTTGGTCTCCAGGGCCGCCCGCCGGTAGACCGCGCAGGAACCGACGCAGATCGCGCCGTCACTGCTCTGCCGCGCCACCTGGACGGACCGGTAGAACAGCTCCTGCACCGCACCCGCCCCGCGCTCGATCCAGTTCTGCGAGTCGAGCACGCGGAAGTACTGCGGGGACTGGACGATGCCGATCCGCGGATCGTCCGCCATGTAGGGCAGCAGTTCCTCCAGCAGGTCCGCGCGCGGGGTGAAGTCGGCGTCGAGGATCAGGATGAACTCGCCGTCGGACCGCCCGAAGCCGAAGTGCAGGTTGCCGGCCTTCTTGAACCAGCCCCGGTTCTCCCGGGTGCCGTAGCGGAAGCCGAAGTCGCGGGCCATGGCCTCGAGTCCGGGGTCCGCACCGTCGTCGAGCACGAACGGGACACAGACGCCCGGGTACCGGTCGGCCATCGCCCGCACGTGCCGCCAGGTGTTGTGCAGGACCTCGATGGGCTCGCCGCACACCGGCAGGAACACGTCCACCGTCGGATACGTCTCCGGCCGCCAGTTCGCGACCAGCCGCCGGTGGTGGGCGATGTCGAAGTCCCGGGTGAAGCCGTTGACCCGCAACGACACCAGGTAGTAGATCACCGTGAACACCAGCAGCGGTGTGTAGATCCACAGCACCGGCGTGGACTGCGCGAGCTTGAACTGACTCAGCACCAGGCAGCAGAAGCTGACCAGCGAACTGATCGTCAGGATCCACAGATGCCGGTGCGCGTAGGAGTACTTCTCCCTGTCCGACGGCGGGAGCGGCAGCAGCCCCAGCGCGGCGTTCCCACCGCGCCCGACCCGTCGCCGCCCGCCGCTCTGCCGCACGGCACGTCGCCCCCCGGTCCGCACGGGACCCAATGAAGTCATTCTGTTGTCCCACCCCGGGCGCTAGCGACCCGTCGACCCCCCAGCCAACCCCGGCCTCCCTTGTCGAACATGTGGCCGGGAGGCGCAACTGTATCCGAGAGGTATGGAACGCGTAAGGGTCATTAAGGGGAGTTACGCCCAGTAAGTGCGGACATGAGGTATTGGTGATGCCAAAGGGAACGTAACTAACAGGTTTCGCAACCTGCCGCCGAGGGAAGCGAGCGCTTGTTCCTGGCCTCCTTGTTGCGGGCGGCCAGCAGTTCGTCGGCGGGGTAGCCGACCTCCTCCAGAGTGAGCCCGTGCGGCCGTACGACGTGTACGGCGGAGTCGCGCACCCCCGCGGCCAGCACCTCGCCGGGCCACCGCGGCCCCCGGTGCCCGTCCCCGACGAACAGCAGCGCGCCGATCAGCGACCGCACCATGTTGTGGCAGAACGCGTCGGCGCGGACGGTGGCGGTGATGACCCCGTCCCCGCCCCTGGCCAGGCTCAGCTCCTGGAGCGTGCGGATCGTCGTCGCACCCTCACGCCGCTTGCAGTAGGCGGCGAAGTCGTGCTCGCCCAGCAGCGCTCTGGCGGCCTCGTTCATCGCGTCGACGTCGAGCGGCCAGTCGTGCCAGAGCACATGGCCGCGCAGCAGCGGGTCGACCCCGCCGGGATCGTCGGTGACGCGATAGGCGTAGCGCCGCCAGATCGCCGAGAACCGTGCGTCGAAACCGTCCGGCGCCTCGGTGAGCCGCCACACGCGGACGTCCTTGGACAGCCGGCCGGCGAGCCGCTTGAGCAGCTTCTCCCGGTGCTCCGCCCACACCTCGGCCGGCAGGTCGACGTGGGCCACCTGGCCGCGGGCGTGCACACCCGCGTCCGTGCGCCCGGCCACGGTCAGCTCGTACGTCTCCTTGGACCGCGTCACCGTGCGCAGGGCGTCCTCGATCTCCCCCTGCACGGTCCGCTTGCCCCCGGCCTGCTTGGCCCAGCCGTGGAAGCCGGAACCGTCGTAGGAGAGGTCCAGACGGATGCGCACCCGCCCGGGCTGTACTTCGTCACTCACACGGGAATCCTCTCAGGTACGGAAAAGCGGGCCCGCCCCTGAAAGGGAACGGGCCCGCCAACACCCCGAAGGGGCGCGGGGAACTGCGCGACCGGCCACGACGGTGCCGCGGCGGCCGGCCGGCAGTCCCGGCAGAACGCTTACGCGTCCTTCGACTCCTCGGCGGCCTCGGTCTCCTCGACCTTGGTCTCCTCGACCTTGGTCTCCTCGGCCTTGGCCTGGTCGGCCTCCTTGACCGCACGCTTGGTGGCGGCCTCGGCCTCACCCACGGCGTTCTGCTGCACGGTCAGCGCCTCGACCAGCTCGATGACGGCCATGGGCGCGTTGTCGCCGCGGCGGTTACCGATCTTGGTGATGCGGGTGTAGCCACCGGGACGGTTCTCGTACCGCGGGCCGATCTCGGTGAAGAGCGTGTGGACGACGCTCTTGTCCGTGATCACCTGGAGCACCTGACGGCGGTTGTGAAGGTCGCCCTTCTTCGCCTTGGTGACCAGACGCTCGGCGTACGGACGCAGACGGCGCGCCTTCGCCTCGGTGGTGGTGATGCGGCCGTGCTCGAAGAGGCTCTTCGCGAGGTTCGCGAGGAGCAGCTTCTCGTGCGCGGCGCTGCCGCCCAGACGGGCACCCTTGGTGGGCTTCGGCATGGTTCTTCTCCTGTGTGTCTGCCCCGGCCGTATCAGGTACCGGAGTCAGTATCCGAGCAGGCGGTCGCCTGTCGGAGATCCGGGCGTCCCTTTCGGGAACGCCCGGAGGGTCCGCGCCCCCGAAGGGGCGCGGGGAACTGCGCGGCCGGCAACGACGGCCCCGCAGCCGCAGAACCGGCCTCCTCGCGGAGGGCTCAGTACTGCTCGGTCTCCACGAATCCGGCGTCCGCGTCGTCGTCGGCGCCGAAGGCGTCCGCGGCGGCGGTCGGGTCGAATCCGGGCGGGCTGTCCTTGAGGGCCAGGCCCATGCCGGCCAGCTTCGCCTTGACCTCGTCGATGGACTTCGCACCGAAGTTGCGGATGTCCAGCAGGTCGGCCTCGGAGCGCGCGACCAGTTCACCCACGGAGTGGATGCCCTCACGCTTGAGGCAGTTGTAGGAGCGGACCGTGAGCTCCAGCTCCTCGATCGGCAGCGCGAGGTCGGCGGCCAGGGCGGCGTCCGTGGGGGACGGGCCCATGTCGATGCCCTCGGCGTCGATGTTCAGCTCGCGGGCGAGACCGAACAGCTCGACCAGCGTCTTACCGGCGGAGGCCATGGCGTCACGGGGACGCATCGCCTGCTTGGTCTCGACGTCGACGATCAGCTTGTCGAAGTCGGTGCGCTGCTCGACACGCGTGGCCTCGACCTTGTAGGTGACCTTGAGAACCGGCGAGTAGATGGAGTCGACCGGGATACGGCCGATCTCCTGGCCCACCTGCTTGTTCTGCACGGCGGAGACGTAACCGCGACCGCGCTCGACGGTCAGCTCCATCTCCAGCTTGCCCTTGCCGTTGAGCGTGGCGAGGACCAGGTCGGGGTTGTGCACCTCGACACCGGCCGGGGGCGCGATGTCGGCGGCGGTGACCAGACCCGGGCCCTGCTTGCGCAGGTACATCACGACCGGCTCGTCGTGCTCCGAGGAGACGACCAGCTGCTTGATGTTGAGGATCAGGTCGGTGACGTCCTCCTTGACGCCCGGCACGGTGGTGAACTCGTGCAGCACGCCGTCGATCCGGATGCTGGTGACAGCGGCACCGGGGATCGAGGACAGGAGGGTACGGCGCAGGGAGTTGCCGAGGGTGTAACCGAAGCCCGGCTCCAGCGGCTCGATCACGAACCGGGAGCGGAACTCGTCGACGACCTCTTCGGTCAACGAGGGACGCTGAGCGATCAGCATGTGTGGATCAGATCCTTCTTTCGTGGACGCCCGCTATTTGACGCCCGACGGAAACCGCACCTGTGAGAAGTGCGGGTATTGCAAGGGTACGGGCGGCACGACCCGAAAGAGCCGTACCGCCCGGAACCACTGCTCGACGAAGCAGCCGTGCGTCAGACGCGGCGGCGCTTCGGCGGGCGGCAGCCGTTGTGCGGGGTCGGGGTGACGTCCTGGATGGAGCCGACCTCGAGACCGGTCGCCTGAAGCGAACGGATGGCGGTCTCACGACCGGAACCCGGACCCTTCACGAACACGTCGACCTTGCGCATGCCGTGCTCCTGGGCGCGGCGGGCAGCCGACTCGGCGGCCATCTGCGCGGCGAACGGCGTGGACTTCCGGGAGCCCTTGAAGCCGACGTGGCCGGCGGAGGCCCAGGAGATCACGTTGCCGGACGGGTCCGTGATCGAGACGATCGTGTTGTTGAACGTGCTCTTGATGTGCGCGTGGCCGTGAGCGACGTTCTTCTTTTCCTTGCGGCGCACCTTCTTGGCAGCGCCCTGACGTCCCTTGGGGGGCATCTACTAACTCCTACGGGAGGTGGTCGGTCCTACAGCGAAGACCGTGGACAGAGGTCCGCTGCGGACTACTTCTTGCCCGGCTTCTTCTTGCCGGCGATGGCGCGACGCGGGCCCTTGCGGGTACGAGCGTTGGTGCTGGTGCGCTGACCGCGGACGGGCAGACCGCGACGGTGACGGAGACCCTGGTAGCAGCCGATCTCGACCTTGCGGCGGATGTCGGCCTGGATCTCGCGACGGAGGTCACCCTCGGTCTTGATGTTGTTGTCGACGTACTCGCGGATCGCGACCAGCTGCTCTTCGCTCAGGTCACGGACGCGGGTGTTCGGGTCGACGCCGGTCGCAGCCAGCGTCTCCTTCGAGAGGGTCCGGCCGATGCCGAACACGTAGGTGAGGGCGACCTCCACGCGCTTTTCGCGCGGGATGTCAACACCGGAAACGCGTGCCATTCAATGGCTCCTGGTGAATCTTCGGAGGTCTTCCGCAGAGCCGGTTCCCGGCCGCCGTACTAGGTACGAACCGGGTCCCCGGCCTCCGAACCGGGGGTGTCGAGCTGGTTGGCTCGGGCTCTGCGTATGAACAAATTCAGCTCGCGTCGCGCGAAACTCTGCGATAGAGGTGCAGAGGGTGATGGTCGTGCGTCAGCCCTGGCGCTGCTTGTGGCGCGGGTTCTCGCAGATGACCATGACCCGGCCGTGACGGCGGATCACCCTGCACTTGTCGCAGATCTTCTTGACGCTCGGCTTGACCTTCATTGGTGAGGTTCTCCGGGTCAGTGCCATCGCTCCGGGCGGGCCCGAAGCGCGGGCAAGATCTACTTGTACCGGTAGACGATCCGGCCACGCGTCAGGTCGTAAGGAGACAGCTCCACCACGACCCGGTCGTCAGGGAGGATGCGGATGTAGTGCATACGCATCTTGCCGCTGATGTGTGCCAGGACCTGGTGGCCGTTCTGGAGCTCGACCTTGAACATGGCGTTCGGAAGAGACTCGACGACAGTGCCCTCGATCTCGATGGCACCTTGCTTCTTGGCCACGCTTCGCCCTTCGAATCGACTACCTTGATCGACTCTCTTGCCTTCTAACGGAGACAAGGTGCGAGCGCATGCAGACATGCGGGTGCACGAGAGCCGACGAGTCAGTCTACGTCGCGGCACCCTGAAAGGCGAATCGAGAGAGTCTGCCCCACGGGGGTGATCCCTAAGCCAGTGGGTCGGGCGCGGCCGTGATGCCGTACTCGGCGAGCTTGGCCTTGCCGCCGTCCGGGGCCGTCAGGACCAGCGGGCCCTCCGCGGTCAGGGCCACCGAGTGCTCCCAGTGGGAGGACCAGGTGCCGTCCGTCGTGATGACGGTCCAGTCGTCGGAGAGGACCTCGGTCCGCGGGGTGCCGAGGGACACCATCGGCTCGATCGCCAGGCAGAGACCGGGGACCAGCTTGGGGCCCTTGCCGCGCCGGCGGTCGACGTAGTTCAGCAGGTGCGGGTCCATGTGCATCTCGGTGCCGATGCCGTGGCCGCCGTAGTCCTCGATGATCCCGTACTTGCCGCCGCCGGGCTTCGGCTGGCGGCGGATGTACGTCTCGATCGCCCGGGAGATGTCGACCAGGCGGTTGCCCTGCTTCATGGCCGCGATGCCGGCCCACATCGACTCCTCGGTCACCCGGGACAGCTCGATCAGCTCCGGAGCGTGACCGGAGCCCACGAAGGCCGTGTAGGCGGCGTCACCGTGCCAGCCGTCGATGATCGCGCCACAGTCGATGGAGATGACGTCACCGTCCTTGAGGACGACGTCGTCGGAGGGGATGCCGTGGACGACGACGTCGTTCACGGAGGTGCAGATGGTGGCGGGGAAACCGCCGTAGCCCAGGAAGTTCGACTTGGCGCCGTGCTCGGCGAGCACCTTGCGGGCCACCTCGTCCAGGTCCTTGGTGGTCGCGCCGGGGACGGCGGCTTCGCGGGTCGCCGCGTGGATGGCGGCTACGACCAGGCCCGCCGCCCGCATCTTCGCGATCTGCTCGGGGCTCTTGATCTGCACCATGGAAGCCTGCGCTCTCCGTCACTCACGTCGACTGGGATACGTACACAACAGTACGGCCGCGGCACCCTGGCGGTCCCCCGGACCGGATCCGGGAGAAGGGCACCGCGGCCGGAAGGGCCGGGATCTACTTCTCGGCCTTCTCGCGCTTGAGGGCGTCCAGCGCCCGCTTCGTGATCTCTTCCACCGGGCCCAGGGAGGAGATCGTCACGACCAGGCCCTGCGCCTTGTAGTAGTCGATGATCGGCTCGGTCTGCGTGTGGTAGACCTCGAGCCGCTTGCGCACGGTGTCCTCGGAGTCGTCGTCGCGCTGGTACAGCTCGCCGCCGCAGACGTCGCAGACGCCTTCCTGCTCCGGCTTGCTGTACGTCACGTGGAAGACGTGCGAGGAGTCCTTGCGGCAGATGCGCCGGCCGGCGATCCGCTTGACCACCTCGTCCTCGGGGACCTCCAGGTCGAGGACGGCGTCCAGCGTGATGCCCTCGGTCCGCAGCAGCTCGTCCAGCGCCTCCGCCTGCGAGACGTTCCGCGGGAAGCCGTCCAGCAGGAAGCCGTTCTCCGCGTCCGGCTGCTCCATGCGGTCCTTGGCCATCGCGATGGTCACCTCGTCGGGGACGAGGTTGCCGGCGTCCATGTAGGACTTCGCGAGCTTGCCCAGCTCCGTCTGCCGGCTGATGTTGGCGCGGAACAGGTCACCCGTGGAGATGTGCGGAACGTTCAGCTTCTCAGCGAGCCGGACGGCTTGCGTTCCCTTACCGGCACCCGGCGGCCCGACGAGGACGATACGCATCAGCGGAGGAACCCTTCGTAATTGCGCTGCTGGAGCTGGCTCTCGATCTGCTTCACCGTCTCGAGGCCGACACCCACGATGATGAGGATGCTGGTCCCGCCGAAGGGGAAGTTCTGGCTTGCCCCAAAGCCCACCAACGCCATTGTCGGCACGAGAGCGATCAGACCCAGATACAGCGAACCCGGCCAGGTGATCCGGTTGAGCACGTAGCTCAGGTACTCAGCGGTCGGTCGGCCAGCCCGGATGCCCGGGATGAAGCCACCATACTTCTTCATGTTGTCGGCCACTTCCTCGGGGTTGAAGGAGATGGCGACGTAGAAGAAGGCGAAGAAAACGATGAGCAAGAAGTACGTAACGATGTAAATCGGGTGGTCGCCCTTGGTCAGGTTCTGCTCGACCCAGGTCTTCCAGCCAGACTTGCCCCCCGCGAACTGCGCCACGAGTGCCGGGATGTAGAGCAGCGAGGAGGCGAAGATGACGGGAATCACACCCGCCTGGTTCACCTTGAGCGGGATGTACGTGGACGTACCGCCGTAGGAGCGCCGGCCGATCATGCGCTTCGCGTACTGCACCGGGATACGGCGCTGGGCCTGCTCGACGAAGACGACGAGCGCGACCATGATCAGACCCACCGCGATCACGGTGCCGAACTCGATCCAGCCGCCGGCCAGGGTGCCCTGCTTCTTGATGGCCCACAGCGCGGAGGGGAAGGTCGCGGCGATCGAGATGAACATCAGGATCGACATGCCGTTGCCGATGCCGCGGTCGGTGATCAGCTCACCGAGCCACATCACGACGGCGGTGCCGGCGGTCATGCAGATGACCATGGTGATGGTGGTGAAGATCGCCTGGTCGGGAACGATCTGGTTCGCCACCGAGCAGCTGCTGAACAGGGCGCCGCTGCGGGCGGTGGCCACGAGGCCGGTGCCCTGGAGGATGGCGAGCGCCACGGTCAGGTAGCGGGTGTACTGCGTGATCTTCGCAGTACCGGCCTGGCCTTCCTTCTTGAGCGCTTCCAGGCGTGGGATCACGACCGTCAGCAGCTGCAGGATGATGCTGGCCGTGATGTACGGCATGATCCCGAGCGCGAAGATCGTGATCTGCAGCAGCGCACCACCGCTGAACATGTTGACGAGCCCGAAGAGACCCTGGTTACCGGAGGCCTCACGGACGCACTGCTGGACGTTCTTGTAGTTGACGCCGGGGATCGGGACGTGGGTGCCGACCCGGTACACCACGATGATGGCCAGCGTGAACAGCAGCTTCTTGCGCAGGTCGGGCGTCCTGAACGCCCGGGCGAACGCGGTGAGCACGGTGCCTCCTGCGACCCCCGCGCAACTGCGTCAAGGGTGACGGTCTTGAGGTTCGACGAATACGAAAAAGAACAGTGCAGGCCACCTTACCGGCGACACTGCCCCCGTGGAACGACCAACCGGGGATACCCCATTGTGGGGTATCCCCGGTCGGGATCGTCTACGTCATCGAGGCGTCGTCCGAAGGACTCAGACGAGCTCGGTGACCGTACCGCCGGCGGCGGTGATCTTCTCCTTGGCGGAGCCGGAGACGGCGTCGACCGTCACCTGCAGCGCAACGGAGATCTCGCCCTGGCCGAGGACCTTGACGAGGCTGTTCTTGCGAACGGCACCCTTGGCCACCAGACCCTCGACCGTGACCTCGCCACCCTCGGGGTAGAGCGCGGCCAGCTTGTCGAGGTTCACGACCTGGAACTCGGTCTTGAACGGGTTCTTGAAGCCCTTCAGCTTCGGGAGGCGCATGTGGAGGGGCATCTGCCCACCCTCGAAGCGCTCCGGAACCTGGTAACGGGCCTTGGTGCCCTTGGTACCACGACCGGCCGTCTTACCCTTCGACGCCTCACCACGACCGACACGGGTCTTGGCGGTCTTGGCGCCCGGGGCGGGACGGAGGTTGTGGATCTTGAGCGGGTTGTTCTCCGCCATGATCAGTCGACCTCCTCGACCGTCACGAGGTGGCGGACGGTGTGCACCATGCCGCGGAACTCGGGGCGGTCCTCCTTGACGACCTGCGTGTTGATGCCCTTGAGACCAAGGGACCGCAGGGTGTCGCGGTGGTTCTGCTTGCTACCGATGTAGGACTTGACCTGCGTGATCTTGAGCTGAGCCATGATTACGCACCCGCCCCGGCACGCGCACGAAGGAGAGCCGCGGGGGCGACGTCCTCGAGCGGCAGACCACGGCGGGCCGCGATCTCCTCGGGACGCTGCAGACCCTTCAGGGCCTCCACGGTCGCGTGCACGATGTTGATCGCGTTGTCGGAACCGAGCGACTTCGACAGCACGTCGTGGATACCGGCGCACTCGAGCACGGCGCGCACCGGACCACCGGCGATAACACCGGTACCCGGGGACGCGGGCTTGAGCAGCACGACGCCGGCAGCCTTCTCACCCTGGATGGGGTGCGGGATGGTGCCCTGGATACGGGGGACCTTGAAGAAGTGCTTCTTGGCCTCCTCAACACCCTTGGCGATGGCGGCCGGCACCTCCTTGGCCTTGCCGTAACCGACACCCACGGTGCCGTCACCGTCGCCCACCACGACCAGCGCGGTGAAGCTGAAGCGACGACCACCCTTCACAACCTTGGCGACGCGGTTGATCGCGACGACGCGCTCAACGTACGCGGTCTTCTCGGCGGCAGCAGCGCCGCCGTCACGGCCCTTCCGGTCCCGCCGCTCGCCGCCACCGGCACCGCCACCGCGGCGCTGGGGTCCAGCCATTGGAATTACCTCTCTCTGTTTCCGCTAGCTACGGCAGGCTCAGAACTTGAGCCCGGCTTCGCGGGCGGCGTCCGCCAGGGCGGCGATGCGCCCGGCGTACTGGTTGCCACCACGGTCGAACACGACAGCCTCGACACCGGCGGCCTTGGCACGCTCGGCGACCAGGGCGCCGACCTGCTTGGCCTGGGCCGACTTGTCGCCCTCGCCACCACGGACGGACGCGTCCAGGGTGGACGCGGACGCCAGGGTGTGGCCCTTGAGGTCGTCGATCACCTGCGCCACGATGTGGCGGTTGGAGCGGGTCACGACCAGACGGGGACGCTCCGCCGTACCGGAAAGGTTCTTGCGGATCCGGATGTGACGGCGCTTGATCGCGGCGCGCTTGTAGGCGTCGCCCTTGAGGATCTTCTGCCCGTATGCCATGGCTTACTTACCCGCCTTTCCGACCTTGCGGCGGATGACTTCGCCCTCGTACTTGACGCCCTTGGCCTTGTACGGGTCAGGCTTGCGCAGCTTGCGGATGTTGGCCGCAACCTCGCCGACCTTCTGCTTGTCGATGCCCTCGACCTGGAAGCGGGTCGGGCTCTCCACCTTGAAGGTGATGCCCTCGGGCGCCTCGACGACGATCGGGTGGCTGTAGCCGAGCGCGAACTCGAGGTTCGAACCCTTGGCCGTCACGCGGTAACCGACACCGCTGATCTCGAGCTTCTTCACGTAACCCTGGGTCACGCCGGTGATCATGTTCGCCACCAGCGTGCGGGACAGGCCGTGGAGGGCCTTGTTCTGACGCTCGTCGTTCGGACGGGTGACGTTGAGAACGCCGTCCTCACCCTTGACGATGTCGATCGGCGCAACGACGGTGTGGGTCAGCGAGCCCTTGGGGCCCTTGACCGAGACCGTACGGCCGTCGATGGTGACGTCCACGCCGGCGGGAACCGTGATGGGGAGCTTGCCAATACGCGACATAGCTGTTTCCTCCGTTCCCTTCCGCTACCAGACGTAGGCGAGGACTTCCCCACCCACGCCCTTCTTGCCGGCCTGCTTGTCGGTGAGGAGCCCGTGCGACGTGGAGATGATCGCCACGCCGAGGCCGCCCAGCACCTTCGGCAGGTTGGTGGACTTCGCGTACACCCGGAGACCGGGCTTGGAGATCCGCTTGATGCCCGCGATGGAGCGCTCACGGTTCGGGCCGAACTTCAGCTCGAGAACGAGGTTCTTGCCGACCTCGGCGTCCTCGACCTTCCAGCCCGTGATGAAGCCCTCCTGCTGGAGGATCTCCGCGATGTGCGACTTGATCTTCGATGCCGGCATCGTCACGGAGTCGTGGTATGCCGAGTTCGCGTTACGCAGACGCGTAAGCATGTCTGCGATCGGATCAGTCATGGTCATGAATTGGCCTTCGGCCTCTCTCGCCGGGGTTTCCTGGTGCGCCATCCCTCTCCCCGATCCGAGACGGGACGGGTGCGGCGCGGTGGACCTACGGCGTAGTAAGTCGTACGGGCGGCAGACGCCCAACCCCGCTAGCCTACGGCATGCGGAGAAGGGCCTCTGCCGACCCAGATGCTTACCGAGAGCTTCCGGAATCCCCTGTTACTGGGGATTACCAGGAGCTCTTGGTCACGCCCGGCAGCTCGCCACGGTGAGCCATCTCACGAAGGCACACGCGGCACAGGCCGAACTTGCGGTACACGGAGTGCGGGCGGCCGCAGCGCTGGCAGCGGGTGTAGCCACGCACACCGAACTTGGGCTTGCGAGCAGCCTTAGCGATCAGAGCCTTCTTCGCCATCTCGCTCACGCCTCCTTGAACGGGAAGCCGAGGTGACGAAGGAGCGCGCGGCCCTCAGCGTCGTTGGTCGCCGTGGTGACCACGGTGATGTCCATACCCCGGACACGGTCGATCTTGTCCTGGTCGATCTCGTGGAACATGACCTGCTCCGTGAGACCGAAGGTGTAGTTGCCACGGCCGTCGAACTGCTTGGGGGACAGACCACGGAAGTCGCGGATGCGCGGGAGCGCGAGCGACAGGGTGCGGTCCAGGAACTCCCACATGCGGTCGCCACGGAGCGTGACGTGGGCACCGATCGGCTGACCCTCGCGCAGCTTGAACTGCGCGATGGACTTGCGGGCCTTGGTGACGGCCGGCTTCTGACCGGTGATGGTGGTCAGGTCGCGGATCGCGCCCTCGATCAGCTTCGAGTCACGGGCGGCGTCGCCGACACCCATGTTGACCACGATCTTGACGAGGCCGGGAACCTGCATGACGTTCTCGTACTTGAACTCGTCACGCAGCTTGCCCGCGATCTCCTCGCGGTACTTCTGCTTCAGACGCGGAGTGGTGGTGGTCGCCATCAGATGTCCTCACCCGTCCGCTTGGCAACGCGGATCTTGTTGCCTTCGTCGTCGAAGCGGTAACCGACACGCGTGACAACCTTGTTGCCGTCCTTCTCAACGACCAGCTGGACGTTGGAGACGTGGATCGGCGCCTCGGTCGTGACGATGCCGCCGGCCTGGGAACCGCTGGCGGTCGGGCCGGCCTTGGTGTGCTTCTTGACCCGGTTGACACCCTCGACCAGGACACGGTCCTCACGGGGGAAGGCCGCGATGACCTTGCCCTGCTTGCCCTTGTCCTTACCGGTGATGACCTGGACCAGGTCGCCCTTCTTGATCTTCATGCTTACAGCACCTCCGGCGCGAGCGAGATGATCTTCATGAACTTCTTCTCGCGCAGCTCACGGCCGACCGGGCCGAAGATACGGGTGCCGCGAGGGTCGCCGTCGTTCTTCAGAATGACGGCGGCGTTCTCGTCGAAGCGGATGTACGAGCCGTCCGGACGGCGGCGCTCCTTGACGGTGCGAACGATGACCGCCTTAACGACGTCACCCTTCTTCACGTTGCCACCGGGGATCGCGTCCTTGACGGTGGCGACGATGACGTCACCGATGCCCGCGTAGCGGCGACCGGAGCCACCGAGCACACGGATGCAAAGGATTTCCTTCGCACCAGTGTTGTCGGCGACGCGCAGTCGCGACTCCTGCTGGATCACGTCTATCTCCTGTTTGTCTGCCGGTTCCCCGGGAGCCGCTCAGCGAAGCGGCTCCCGGAGCCTGGCGGAACTGTCCTGCGAGGGGCGCCTCGCAGGAGATTTACTTAGCCTTCTCGAGGATCTCGACGACGCGCCAGCGCTTCGTCGCGGACAGCGGCCGGGTCTCCATGAGGAGGACACGGTCGCCGACGCCCGCGGCGTTCTGCTCGTCGTGAGCCTTGAGCTTGTTGGTACGGCGGATGACCTTGCCGTACAGCGCGTGCTTGACGCGGTCCTCGACGGCGACGACGACGGTCTTGTCCATCTTGTCGCTGACGACGAGACCCTCGCGGGTCTTGCGGAAGCCGCGGGCCTCTGCAGTCTGCTCAGTCACGTTGCTCTCACTCATCAGGCGCTCTCCACCGTCTCGATGCCCAGCTCGCGCTCACGCATCAGGGTGTAGATCCGCGCGATGTCCTTACGGACGGCCTTGAGCCGACCGTGGTTCTCGAGCTGACCCGTCGCCGCCTGGAAGCGGAGGTTGAACAGCTCTTCCTTGGCCTCGCGGAGCTTGTTCAGCAGCTCCTCGTTGCCCAGCTCGCGCAGCTCGGACGCCTTGGTACCGGCCGACATCACGCTTCACCTGCCTCGCGCTTGACGATCCGGCACTTCATCGGCAGCTTGTGGGCCGCACGAGTCAGCGCCTCACGGGCGATCTTCTCGTTGGGGTACGACAGCTCGAACATCACACGTCCGGGCTTGACGTTGGCGATCCACCACTCCGGCGAACCCTTACCGGAACCCATGCGGGTCTCGGCGGGCTTCTTGGTGAGGGGACGGTCCGGGTAGATGTTGATCCAGACCTTGCCGCCACGCTTGATGTGGCGGGTCATCGCGATACGAGCCGCCTCGATCTGGCGGTTCGTGACGTAGGCCGGGGTCAGCGCCTGGATGCCGTACTCGCCGAACGCAACCTGCGTTCCACCCTTGGACATACCGTTGCGCTTCGGGTGGTGCTGCTTGCGGTGCTTGACCCTACGGGGGATCAGCATTTCGGTCAGGCCTCCGTTCCGGTGCTCTCAGCCGGAGCGGACGCGGGAGCCTCGGCCTTGGGGGCCTCGGCGCCGGCAGCCTGCTGCGGCTTGCGACCGCGCCCGCCACGCTCGCCACCGCGGCCACCACGGGCCGGGCGGTCGGCGCCGCCACGGGCCGGGCGGTTACCCGCACGGGCCGCAGCGTTCTCGGCGCGGACCTCGGCGATGTTCTTCACGTCGCCCTTGTAGATCCAGACCTTCACGCCGATGCGGCCGAAGGTCGTCTTGGCCTCGAAGAAGCCGTAGTCCACGTTCGCGCGGAGCGTGTGCAGGGGCACGCGGCCCTCGCGGTAGAACTCCGAGCGGGACATCTCGGCGCCGCCGAGGCGGCCACCGCACTGGATCTTGATGCCCTTGGCGCCGGCCTTCATCGCCGACTGCATGCTCTTACGCATGGCGCGGCGGAAGGAGACGCGGGAGGAGAGCTGCTCGGCGACGGCCTGGGCCACCAGCTGAGCGTCGGTCTCCGGGTTCTTGACCTCGAGGATGTTCAGCTGGACCTGCTTGCCGGTCAGCTTCTCCAGGTCACCGCGGATGCGGTCGGCCTCGGCGCCGCGGCGGCCGATGACGATGCCCGGGCGAGCGGTGTGGATGTCCACACGCACGCGGTCACGGGTGCGCTCGATCTCCACCTTCGAGATGCCGGCGCGCTCCATGCCGGACGTCATCATCCGACGGATGGCGACGTCTTCCTTGACGTAGTCCTTGTACAGCTTGTCGGCGTACCAACGCGACTTGAAGTCGGTCGTGACACCGAGCCGGAACCCGTGCGGGTTTACCTTCTGGCCCATTACCGGGTTCCTTCCTTGCTGCTGACGACCACGGTGATGTGGCTGGTCCGCTTGCGGATCCGGTAGGCACGGCCCTGGGCGCGCGGCCGGAACCGCTTCAGGGTCGGGCCCTCGTCGACGTAGGCCTCGGAGATGTAGAGGCTGTCGGCGTCGGTGTGGTCGTAGTTGTGCGCGGCGTTGGCGATGGCGCTGTCGAGCACCTTGCCGACGGGCACGGAGGCTGCCTGCGGAGCGAATCGCAGAACAGCCTGGGCCTCCGTGGCGTCCATGCCACGGATGAGGTCCACCACACGGCGGGCCTTCATGGGCGTGACGCGGATGTACCGCGCCTGGGCCCTGGCTTCCATGGTTGTCCCTTCAGAGTTACTTACGTGTCTGAATGCGATCCGCTACTAGCGGCGCTTCGACTTCCGGTCTTCCTTGACGTGACCCCGGAAGGTGCGCGTCGGCGAGAACTCGCCGAGCTTGTGGCCGACCATCGACTCGGTGACGAACACCGGGATGTGGGTCTTGCCGTTGTGCACCGCCAGCGTGTGGCCCAGCATGGCCGGGACGATCATCGAGCGGCGGGACCAGGTCTTGATGACGTTCTTGGTGCCGGCTTCGTTCTGGGCGTCCACCTTCTTGATCAGGTGGTCGTCGACGAAGGGCCCCTTCTTCAGGCTACGAGGCATCTCAACCCGTCCTTAGCGCTTCTTGTTCGTCTTGCGGCGGCGGACGATGTACTTGTTCGACGCCTTCTTGGGCGAACGAGTACGGCCTTCCTTCTTGCCCCACGGGGACACGGGGTGACGACCACCGGAGGTCCGGCCCTCACCACCACCGTGCGGGTGGTCAACCGGGTTCATCACGACACCACGGACGGTCGGGCGAACGCCCAGCCACCGCTTACGGCCGGCCTTGCCCCAGTTGATGTTGCTCTGCTCGGCGTTGCCGACCTCGCCCACAGTGGCGCGGCAGCGGACGTCGACCAGGCGGATCTCACCGGACGGCATGCGCAGGTGGGCGTAGGCGCCCTCCTTCGCGAGCAGCTGCACGGAGGCACCGGCGGAGCGGGCGAACTTGGCGCCGCCACCGGGACGGAGCTCGATCGCGTGGATCGTGGTACCGACCGGGATGTTGCGGAGCGCCAGGTTGTTGCCCGGCTTGATGTCGGCCCCGGGACCGTTCTCGACGCGGTCACCCTGCTGCAGGTTGCGCGGGGCGAGGATGTAGCGCTTCTCGCCGTCGGCGTAGTGCAGCAGCGCGATGCGCGCGGTGCGGTTGGGGTCGTACTCGATGTGCGCGACCTTCGCCGGCACGCCGTCCTTGTCGTGACGACGGAAGTCGATCACGCGGTAGGCGCGCTTGTGTCCGCCACCCTGGTGGCGAACGGTCACACGACCGGCGTTGTTACGGCCGCCCTTGCTGTGCAGCGGGCGGACCAGCGACTTCTCCGGCGTGGACCGCGTGACCTCGACGAAGTCGGCGACGCTGGCGCCACGACGGCCCGGCGTAGTCGGCTTGTACTTGCGGATTCCCATTTCTCAGTCCTCGTCCGATATCGGACGATCCGACCCGCTTACGCGGTCGGACCGCCGAAGATGTCGATACGGTCGCCCTCGGCGAGGGTCACGATCGCGCGCTTGCTGCCGGCACGCTGACCGAAGCCGGTCTTCGTGCGCTTGCGCTTGCCCTGGCGGTTGATCGTGTTGACCCCGGTGACCTTGACGTCGAAGACCGCCTGCACGGCCTGCTTGATCTGGGTCTTGTTGGCGCCCGGGGCGACGATGAACGTGTACTTGTTCTCGTCGAGGAGCGCGTAGCTCTTCTCGGAGACGACCGGCTTGAGCAGCACGTCACGGGGGTCCGTGAAGGACTTGCTCAGCGGGGTCTCGACGGTGTTCTTGCCCTCGGTGGCGTGGCGACGCGCCTTGGCGACGCGCGCGGCCTTGGCAGCCTTGGCGGCCTTGGAGGCAATGCTCGGGTGACGCGTAGCCATCAGGCCTCGCTCCCTTCGGTGTCAGCGGCCTTGGGGCCAGACACGAAGGACTCGAAAGCGGCCTGGGTGAAGACCACGTCGTCCGAGACGAGAACGTCGTACGTGTTCAGCTGGCCCGGCTCCAGGATGTGGACCTGGGGCAGGTTGCGGGCGGACAGCCACGCGGCCTCGTCGGAGCGGTCGACGACCAGGAGCAGGTTCTTGCGCTCCGAGATCTTGCCGAACAGGCTCTTGGCGGCCTTGGTGCTGGGGTTCGCGCCCTCGACCACGCCGGAGACGACGTGGATGCGGTTGTGACGCGCCCGGTCGGTGAGGGCGTGGCGCAGGGCCGCGGCCTTCATCTTCTTCGGGGTGCGCTGCGAGTAGTCACGCGGCACGGGACCGTGCACGACGCCACCACCGGCGAACTGCGGCGCGCGGGTCGAGCCCTGACGGGCGCGGCCGGTGCCCTTCTGGCGGTACGGCTTCTTGCCGCCACCACGGACTTCGCCACGGGTCTTGGTCTTGTGCGTGCCCTGACGGGCAGCGGCCAGCTGCGCGACGACGACCTGGTGGATCAGCGGAATGCTGATCTTCTCCACGTCGAAGATCTCCGCGGGGAGCTCGACGGAACCGGCCTTGTCGCCCGCCGGCGAAAGGATGTCAACAGTGCTCATCGGTTACCTCAGGCCCCCTTGGCCGCGGTGCGGACCAGGACGAGGCCGCCGTTCGGACCGGGAACCGCGCCCTTGATGAGCAGCAGACCCTTCTCCGCGTCAACGGCGTGGACGGTCAGGTTCTGGGTGGTGACCCGCTCGTTGCCCATACGACCCGCCATGCGGAGGCCCTTGAACACGCGGCCCGGGGTGGCGCAGCCACCGATGGAACCGGGCGAGCGGTGCTTGCGCTGGGTGCCGTGTCCGGCGCCGAGGCCCTTGAAGTTGTGACGCTTCATGACACCGGCGAAGCCCTTGCCCTTGCTCTTGCCGGTCACGTCGACCTTGATGCCGGCCTCGAACACCTCGGCGGTGATCTCCTGGCCGAGGGTGTACTCGCTGGCGTCAGCGGTACGGATCTCGACGAGGTGGCGGCGGGGAGTGACGTCGGCCTTGGCGAAGTGGCCCTTGAGGGGCTTGTTCACCTTGCGCGGGTCGATCTCGCCGAACGCGATCTGGACGGACTCGTAGCCGTCGACGTCGTTCGTGCGGACCTGGGTGACGACGTTGGGGCCGGCCTTGACGACGGTGACCGGAACAACACGGTTGTTCTCGTCCCACACCTGCGTCATGCCGAGCTTCTCGCCCAGGATGCCCTTGATCTGCTTAGCCATTCTCAGATCACCAGCCCTCAGAGCTTGATCTCGATGTCGACACCGGCCGGGAGGTCGAGTCGCATCAGAGAGTCAACGGTCTTGGGGGTCGGGTCGAGAATGTCGATCAGGCGCTTGTGCGTGCGCATCTCGAAGTGCTCGCGCGAGTCCTTGTACTTGTGCGGCGACTTGATGACGCAGTACACGTTCTTCTCAGTGGGCAGCGGCACCGGGCCCGCGACCGACGCACCAGTGCGGGTCACCGTCTCGACGATCTTCTTCGCCGAGGAGTCGATGACCTCGTGGTCGTAGGCCTTGAGCCGGATGCGGATCTTCTGTCCCGCCATGGCTACTCAGTAGTCCTGTCTCTCTTACGCTCTGGAACCCGGTGGATTCCTTCTGCTGCCGTCGTTTCTCCGACCCACGCGGTCGGGCGTGTCGCTCTCCCGCTGACACAGATGTCCCTTGTTCGAACATCCCTGCGGAATGCACACGGCCCTTCCGGAAACCGCGGACCGGGGACCTCGGGCCCACCGGGCGCCTGGCCGGTGTCGCGCTCACACTTCCCGGAAGATTCCCGTACGTCCGCCCCAGCGCTGCCCGCAGGCAGTTAGGGCGACGAGTACTGTGGGACTCGCTTCCGGTCCTCCCGGCGGGAGGCGCGCAGCATCAACACTCGACCGAGCAACTCGGACAGTCTGCCATATGGGGCAGCCGCCTGGCCAATCGAGCCGAAGAGATTACCCCGAGGGTGACGTGGGTCAAACCGCCGCACCCGACGGGCGGCCGCGGCCTCACGAGCGGGACAGCGTCCGGACGCCGGTGCAGCCGCGCTGTTTCGCCTCGTGATCGGCGAAGGCCTTCAGGGCGGAGCGGGCGAACGAGGCCGAGTAGGGCGCGGCCGGGTAGCTGTCGGTGTCCCGGTCGTACAGCCGGTAGATCGCGAAGACCGCCTCGTGGCTGGAGCGGGGGCAGGACGCGGTCGCCAGCTGGAAGTCGTGGCCGGGGCCGCCGAACCCGGCCGACTCGAAGTCGTTGGCGACAGCGCCGTAGTACGCGTACAGGCCGTAGCCGGGCTTTCCCGCTCCGGTGAAGAGGTAGCAGTTGACCTGCGGCGTGTGCACGTCCGTGGGGGAGGCGACGAACCCGGGCGTACCGGCGTCGGACGCCCGGTCGGCCAGTCCCCGCAGGGCGACGCAGGAGCCCTGGGCCCGTGCGAGGGGACGCGGAGCCGTTTTCCCGCGCGTGTCGGGGAGCGACACGCGGGTGAGCTGTCTGCCTCCCTTTGCCCGGCACCCGAACTTCACCGACGCCTTCAGCGCCGTCTCGGTGGTCACCCGACCCAGCCCGGTGAGGACGGTGCCGCTCTCCTTGGCATCCTCCGGCCACTGGATGAGGTCGCCGTACGCCACCAGAGCCCGGCTCCTGCTGTTCTGGCAGTCGAGGGCGACCATGACTTCCGCCGTCCCGTCGTAGCGGACGAAGCCCGGCCAGCCGTTGCCGAGCGGCGCGACCTGCCCCCGGACCCCGTTGGCGTTCCCGCTGAACGGCGCGAGAGCCACGGACGGGGCCGACTGATCGCTCCAGCGGAGCGTGAGCTGGAGAGCGCCGCCATGCCGGCCCGTGTCGGGCCTGTTGATCAGGCAGCCCGCCAGGCTCGCCGAGTCGTCGCCGCCTCTGGCGCGCACCTGCGAGGAATGCAGCGCGTCTCCGAGTCCGCCCTGAGCCAGGGTGCCGTCGCATGCCGAGTCCAGTGACCGCTGGTCCCGCCAGTGCGCGTAGACGCCGGTGCTGTAGAGCGTCTGCGCCACGATGTACAGCGTCAGCAGGATGCCGCCCACGGACCAGCCGACCATGCGCCGCCTGCGGCTTGCGAAGATCTTCATCGTGCTCATTCTGTCGGGGGCCGTTCGCCGCCTGCTCAGCGATCGGCGCGCAGGGTGCTCAGGGTGCGGTCACGGCCGTGTTCGTAGTCGTTCTGCCCGGCATGGACGTAGTACTTCGTCCAGTCGCTGTCGACGGTGTGGCCGCGGCTGTCCGCCCACGCCCTGACCAGCTTCTCGACGTCGTGCTGGCCGGCGTCGTAGGTCTTGGCGTTCGCTTCGGTGGCGGCGAGGTTCGCCTCGGCGACATGCTCCTTGTTCGACTCGTACGACCACACGTCGAGGGTCTTGGAGGCGAGGTCGCCGACGGGGCTGAGGTCCGAGACGGGGTTGAACATCAGTGCCGTGCTGAGGGACGTGCCGAGCCCGTGGTTGAAGTCGGCGGCCCACTGCGTCTTCTTGAACCGCTCGTCGTAGATGATGTCCGACCGGATGCCGTCGTAGGCGCCCATGGCCCGGGAGGACTCCACGATGCGGTCGTGGATCGTCTTCTCGCCGGCGTCCGCGGGGACCCCGTCCAGGACGTGGTGGGCGTACTGCTGCTCGGCCCCGTAGAGGTGGCCGAACGCCTCCGGGTCGTTGGCGACGCCGCGCATGACCGCCGCGAGACGCTGGTGCCCCACCGCCAGGTGCGCCCCGTCCTTGTCGGACCAGACCGACCCCTCGCTGTCCCAGTCGATGGCGTACTTCGACGAGGACTCCGCGTAGATCTCATGGGTGTCGGGCGTGTACGACGTCAGGATGTGGGCCATCGGCGCGACCAGGTTCTTGGGCAGGTCCTGGGCGTGCTTGTCGGTGTACAGCGTGTTGATCGTGTGCTGCAGGATGCGGGCCTGCGGTTCGCTGTGCTGTCCGACCGGGTGGTAGTCGCCCGGTGCCTGGCCGGTCGTGGCGGCCTCCAGGGCGGCGCCGAAGCCATTGCGGACGTCGCCGTCCTCCGCCAGGACGGGGATGCCGACCGTGGTACCCCCGGGCGGGGTGGCGTAGTGGTCCACGACGGTGTCCCAGTTCCGCTCGTGGAGCAGGTACTGGAGGTTGTCGTTGTGGGCCGGGTCCAGGTAGTCGGTGCTGAGCTTGGGGTCCTGGGACATGATGCCGAGCACGCCGTCGAGCGGGTCGTTGGCGAACCAGCCCCGGTCCTTGCCGCTGAACTGGTCCCGCAGGCCCCAGATGGACTCGGTCGGGTTGCCGTCCTCGGGCACGTACGACTGCTCGGCGTGCCGGATGTCGTCCGCGGTGTCCTTGAGGAACTGCCCGGAGTAGCCGTGGCCCTGCTGCATCAGCGTGACCAGGCTCTGGTAGCCGCGGACCTTCTCGTCCGGGATGGGGCTCAGGCCGTCGACCTTGAACTGCTCGGTGCCGGCCTTCCGCATGTCCGCGCGGAAGTTCTTGTAGAAGTCCGAGTCCGGGTCCTTCGTCGCGGTCGCGAGGGTGGTGGCCAGGCCCTTCTGGATGTCCAGATACTGGCCGCCGTGCTCCTTGTCCCCGTGGTAGGCGAGACCGTCGAGGCTGTTGGAGAGCTGCAGCGTGCCCTTGGCGCCCAGTTCGTCCAGCAGGGTCTGGCTGAACGCCGTGTCACCGGAGTTGTCGTGGAAGAGCCGCTGCAGTTCCTTGTAGTCGCCCGTACTCGCCTTGCCGGCGTTGACGCGCGTGGCGATGTCCTTGGCCTCGTCCGCTTCGTACTTCTCGATGTCGCCCTGAGCCTTGCCGTTGAACCCGTTCAGGGTGCCGTCGCCGGTGTCGGAGTCGACGGTCACGGCCTTGAAGGCGATCTCGACGCCGCTGTCGGCGTCGTCCACGTCCTTCACGCACTGGTCGATACGCGCCTGCCAGGAGGCGACGGCGGTACGGATGCTCTGCTGGTAGTCCGGGTCGTGGGCCAGCGCCTGGCGGTCGCCCTGGGTGAGCTTGGTGGTGTCGTAGGAGACCACGCCCTGGTCCGACACCTTCATGCCCGCCTCGACGGCGTCGTCCCGGGCCGACTCCAGCTTCTTGCGCAGGTCCACGAACTGGGTGTGCGCGTCCCGAAGCAGCGAGGCGATGGCCTTGGCCTCGGTCTGGGCCTTCTGGAACTCCTTGAGAGTCCAGCCGAGGCGCTGCTGAGCGACGTCACCGCTGAATCCCTGCCAGGTCGGGCCGAGGGTGATGCCGTGCACATCCGTCGAGTACGCCGTCTCCTGTGTGTGGAACTCCTTCGCCATCCCGTCCCAGCGGTCGGCTGCCGTGGTGAGCGTGGACAGGTCGGTGGTCGTGATCTCGTGGTACGTCGGCATGGGTCCCCGTTGAGTGCGATGGCGTACGAGTGCGATCGGACAGAGATCAGTTCTTCGGCGGCCGCGAGTACTGGTCCAGCACGGACGGCCTGCGCGCCGCCGCGCCGACTCCGACGTCCGTGCCCGTCAGTGTGCGGTTGGCGGCCCGCAGCGCGCCCTTGTCCGTCGACAACATGTCCATGAGGCCCTTGACCTGCTCGCCCCACTTCTTGTGCGCCGCCGCGACAGCCCCGGACGTCAGCCAGCCGTCCCCGTCCTTCGCGGCGAACGCCTTCACCATGGCGTCCGTCTCGCCGTCCGCCCAAGCTCCCGCCGTGCGGGTGCCCGGCTCGATGCTCTGCTCGATCTTGTTCGCCGCGGTCTGCTTCGCGGCAGCCGACGACACAAGGCGTGGCTGACCACCACCCGACGATCCACCACCGCCCGGATCTGCCGGGTACTGGTTGAGCTGCATTCCCGCGGCATGTCCGCCGCCCCTACCTGCCACGTTGCCAACCCCCGTCTGCGACTCTGGCGTGCCCGCGTCACGCTAGCAAACGGCCCGTTTTCGTAGGGGAGTTGGGGCTGCGGCCTTGGCATTTCCTTTACAGCACCCTGAGTGTCCCCACCCGGTGTTGCACGGAGACCACGACCTGGTCCGCCTAACGCCGAGAGGCGTACCTGACGAAGCCGGCCCAGGCGGTCGGGGTGACGGCGAGGCGGGGGCCCTCGGGGTTCTTGGAGTCGCGGATGTGGATGGTGGTGGAGGTGGGGGCGACTTCGAGGCAGTCATTGCCGTTACTGCTGTCGCTGTAACTGCTTTTGAACCAGTGGAGCGCGACTTCGAGGCAAGAGCCGGGTTCGCCGCTGTCGCTGTAGCTGCTTTTGAACCAGTGCAGGTCCGCGATGCTCATAGTCTCCCCAGCGCTGTCTCGATGAAGGCCTGTGACTCCCTCGGGGTGAGAGCCTGCGCCCGGATCGTGCCATAGCGGAGTTCAAGGATCCGGAGCTCCTTTGGACTGGAGACCGGGCGGCCGTTGAACGCACCATCAGAGCGCCCGATCGAGGTGCCATCAGCGAACTTCAGCACCCGAATTTCTCCCTGTGTTCCGGCGTGCTCCTCCAGCGCGGTCGGCATGACCTGGAGCGTGACGTTCCTCAACCGCGCCACCTCCAGCAGGTGTTCGCATCGAGGTCACCGACACGCGCGGTGACCGACTGCCCCGGCTCACCACTCCGGCCGAGGACGGTGAATCAGGCCGCGGCCTGCTGCTCGTGGCGGCCCTCGCCGACCGCTGGGGCGTCGCCGAGGGACGGCACCCGCGCAAGACCGTCTGGGCGTAGGTGAGCACCGCCCCACCGCATCGCGGTCCATCCCGCCCCGGTGACCGACGCCCCGCCCATGGGCGAGGTCGGTACTTCCCATGACCGGGTCGGGGAGAGAACCGACGCACCCGACCCCTCCAGCCCCCCACGGCCGCGCGCACCGGAGTCCGGTCACCCGGTGGCCAGGCGGCGCCGAAGCTCCTCCTGCGGGACGTCTTCCACGTGGGCCAGGAACACCCACAGGTGACCTGAAGGGCCCTTGAGGATGACGGTGCGGTCACCGTGGAACATGTCCTTCGGCGGCTGGAGGATCTCAGCGCCGGCGGCTTCCGCGCGCTCCGCCAGGCTGTCGACGTCCGGCACGAAGACATGCAGCGTCACGGACGTACCTCCGCCGAGCGAGGTCGGCGGGGCGAGGGAGGCGGCCGCCGCCGCGTCGCCCAACATCAGGGCCGACCGTCCGATGGTGATCTCGGCGTGCAGGATCCCGCCGCCCGGAGCGTCGATCCTGAAGTCCTCACGGGCGCCGAACGCCCGCTGGTAGAAATCGATCGCCACGGCGTCGTCGTCGACCATGATGTGCGGGATCACGGCATAGCGGTAGCGGTCGGGGATCTCGATGTGGTCTGTGCGCTCGGTCACGGCGGACCTCCCTGAAAAGGCAAGCGGCCGAGCGTGTCGCCCGAGGGGACCCCTGTCACCCGTTCGAGGTCGTCCCGCAGATCCCCCGCCACGCGTACCACTCCGGGGTGATCCTCCCGGCTCACCACCACGGGCGCGCCCACGAGGGAGAACGCCCCACCCGAGAAGGAGACGTACGCCCCGGGCTCCGTCACCCGGAGGCCGCCCCCACCGCCCCCCTACGCGGTCCCCGAGGCCCCGGCGGCCAGCACCGGTACGGCGGCGAGCCCCGCCCCCAGCACCGCCCTGCGCTCCACGGACATACGACCCCTCCCGGTCCGTCACCGCCACTGCCCATGCCACCCCGATTTTGTTCAGAGCATGACAAATAGAGGAGGGAGCCGGCGGCGGAGGGAACGGGTCGTGGGCGCCGAACAGTTTCGAAGGACCGGGACATGCAGAAGAGGCCCGTACGACCGGAGTCGTACGGGCCTCCCCTTAGGTCAGGCAGTGACCCTCAAGCAAGCGAACTTACTTGACGATCTTGGTGACCTGGCCGGCGCCCACAGTGCGGCCACCCTCACGGATGGCGAACTTCAGGCCCTCCTCCATGGCGACGGGCTGGATCAGCGCCACCGTCATCTCGGTGTTGTCGCCCGGCATGACCATCTCGGTGCCCTCGGGGAGGGTCACAACGCCGGTCACGTCCGTCGTCCGGAAGTAGAACTGCGGACGGTAGTTGTTGAAGAACGGCGTGTGGCGGCCACCCTCGTCCTTGGACAGGATGTAGGCCTGGGCCTCGAAGTCGGTGTGCGGCGTGACCGAACCCGGCTTGATGATGACCTGGCCGCGCTCGACGTCCTCGCGCTTGATGCCACGGAGGAGCAGACCGACGTTCTCACCGGCCTGGCCCTCGTCGAGCAGCTTGCGGAACATCTCGATACCGGTGACCGTGGTGGTGGTCTTCTCGGTCTTGATACCGATGATGTCCACGGTCTCGTTGACCTTGAGGACACCGCGCTCGATACGACCGGTGACGACGGTGCCACGACCGGTGATCGTGAAGACGTCCTCGATCGGCATGAGGAACGGCTTGTCGACGTCGCGCTCCGGCTGCGGGATCGACTCGTCGACGGCCTTCATGAGCTCCAGGACCGACTGGGTCCACTCGGCGTCGCCCTCGAGCGCCTTCAGCGCCGAGACCTTGACGACCGGAACGTCGTCGCCCGGGAACTCGTACTCGGTGAGGAGCTCACGGACCTCGAGCTCGACGAGCTCCAGGATCTCCTCGTCGTCCACCATGTCGGCCTTGTTCAGGGCGACGACGATGTACGGAACGCCGACCTGGCGGGCCAGGAGCACGTGCTCCTTGGTCTGCGGCATCGGGCCGTCGGTGGCGGCGACCACCAGGATCGCGCCGTCCATCTGCGCGGCACCGGTGATCATGTTCTTGATGTAGTCCGCGTGACCCGGGCAGTCGACGTGGGCGTAGTGACGCGCCTCGGTCTGGTACTCGACGTGCGCAATCGAGATGGTGATACCGCGCTGGCGCTCCTCGGGCGCCTTGTCGATGTTGTCGAACGCGGTGGCCTCGTTCAGGTCCGGGTACGCGTCGTGCAGCACCTTGGTAATGGCGGCCGTGAGGGTCGTCTTACCGTGGTCGATGTGACCGATGGTGCCGATGTTGACGTGCGGCTTAGTCCGCTCGAACTTCGCCTTCGCCACTGGGGTCCTCCTGTGGAGTGGTTCTGTACGCCTTACTTCATCGGCGCCAGGTGATCTTTGCTGTAAAGGCCCGGAACCCGGGGGCATTCCGTCCGCGTTTGCGGGGGAATGCCCCTGGAGGCTCCGGAGTCAAGCCTACGGCGTGTTAACGCGGTGCGTTACTCGCCCTTGGCCTTCGCGATGATCTCCTCGGCGACGTTCCGCGGAACCTCGGCGTAGGAGTCGAACTGCATCGAGTAGCTTGCGCGACCCGACGTCTTGCTGCGGAGGTCGCCGACGTAGCCGAACATCTCCGACAGGGGCACGAGGCCCTTCACGACGCGGGCACCAGCCCGCTCCTCCATGGCCTGGATCTGGCCACGGCGGGAGTTGATGTCGCCGATGACCTCGCCCATGTAGTCCTCGGGCGTGGTGACCTCGACGGCCATCATCGGCTCGAGGAGCACGGGCGAAGCCTTGCGCGCGGCCTCCTTGAAGGCCTGCGAGCCGGCGATCTTGAAGGCGAGCTCGGAGGAGTCGACCTCGTGGTAGGCACCGTCGTGGAGGATGACACGGACACCGGTCATCTCGTAGCCGGCGAGGATGCCGAACTGCATGGCCTCCTGCGCACCGGCGTCGACCGAAGGGATGTACTCCTTCGGGATGCGACCGCCGGTCACCTTGTTCACGAACTCGTACGAGGTCTCGCCGGCCTCGATCGGCTCGATGCCGATCTGGACCTTGGCGAACTGACCCGTACCACCGGTCTGCTTCTTGTGCGTGTAGTCCACGCGCTCGACGGCCTTGCGGATCGTCTCGCGGTAGGCCACCTGCGGCTTGCCGACGTTGGCCTCGACCTTGAACTCACGGCGCATACGGTCGACCAGCACCTCGAGGTGCAGCTCGCCCATACCACCGATGATGGTCTGGCCGGTCTCCTCGTCCGAGTGGACCTGGAAGGACGGGTCCTCCTCGGCCAGGCGCTGGATCGCGACGCCCAGCTTCTCCTGGTCACCCTTCGACTTGGGCTCGATGGCGACCTGGATGACCGGCGCCGGGAAGTCCATGGACTCCAGGATGACCGGGTTCTTGTCGTCGGACAGCGTCTCACCGGTGGTGGTCTGCTTCAGGCCCATGACGGCGACGATGTCACCGGCGCCCACCGACTCGATCTCCTCACGCTTGTTCGCGTGCATGCGGTAGATCTTGCCGATGCGCTCCTTCTTGCCCTTGACGGAGTTCAGCACCGAGGTGCCGGACTCCAGGCGGCCCGAGTAGACCCGGACGAAGGTGAGCTTGCCGAGGTGCGGGTCGCTCATGATCTTGAACGCCAGCGCCGAGAGGGGCTCCTCGTCGGACGGCTTGCGCTTGACGACGACCTCGGGGTCCTTGACATCGTGGCCCTCGATGGCCTCGATGTCGACCGGGGACGGCAGGTAGCGCACGACCGCGTCGAGCAGGGGCTGGACGCCCTTGTTCTTGAACGCGGTACCGCAGAACACCGGGGTCACGGTGGTGCCGGTGCCCTTGCCGGACGCGATGGTGATACGACGGATCGCGGCGTACAGCTGCTCCACGGAGGGCTCTTCGCCCTCCAGGTACAGCTCCATGATCTCTTCGTCGTTCTCGGCCACGGCCTCGAGCAGCTTGCCGCGGTACTCCTCGGCAGCCTCGGTGTGCGTGTCCGGGATGTCGACGGTGTCGTACATCTCGCCCTTGGTGGCCTCGGCGGACCAGACCAGGGCCTTCATCGTCACGAGGTCGATGACGCCCTTGAAGTCGGCCTCGGCACCGATCGGCAGCTGCATCACGATCGGCTGAGCGCCGAGGCGGTCAGAGATCATGTCGACGCAGCGGTGGAACTCGGCACCGGTGCGGTCGAGCTTGTTGACGAAGCAGATACGCGGCACGCCGTAGCGGTCCGCCTGACGCCACACCGTCTCGGACTGGGGCTCGACGCCGGCGACGCCGTCGAACACCGTCACGGCACCGTCGAGCACACGCAGGGAACGCTCCACCTCGACGGTGAAGTCGACGTGACCCGGGGTGTCGATGATGTTGATGGTGTGGTCGACGTCTTCCAGCGGCCAGTGGCAGGTGGTGGCAGCAGAGGTGATCGTGATGCCACGCTCCTGCTCCTGCTCCATCCAGTCCATGGTGGCAGCGCCGTCGTGGACCTCACCGATCTTGTACGACACACCGGTGTAGAACAGGATCCGCTCGGTGGTGGTCGTCTTGCCCGCGTCGATGTGGGCCATGATCCCGATGTTGCGGACCTTGGCCAGGTCAAGTGAAGTGGTAGCCATAAGGCTTCAGTCTTCTCTCGGTCTCGATGTGGGTAGCGACTACCAGCGGTAGTGCGCGAAGGCCTTGTTGGACTCGGCCATCTTGTGCGTGTCCTCGCGCTTCTTCACAGCGGCACCCAGGCCGTTGGAGGCGTCGAGAAGCTCGTTGAGCAGGCGCTCGGTCATGGTCTTCTCGCGACGGGCGCGGGAGTAACCGACCAGCCAGCGCAGCGCGAGCGTGTTGGCACGACCGGGCTTGACCTCGATCGGGACCTGGTACGTCGCACCACCGACACGGCGGGACTTGACCTCGAGGGTCGGCTTGATGTTCTCAAGCGCGCGCTTCAGCGTGATGATCGGGTCGTTGCCCGTCTTCTCACGCAGACCCTCCATGGCGCCGTAGACGATGCGCTCGGCGGTGGAGCGCTTGCCGTTCAGCAGCACCTTGTTGATCAGGGAGGTCACCAGAGGAGAACCGTAGACCGGGTCGATGATGACCGGGCGCTTCGGGGCGGGGCCCTTACGAGGCATTCTTACTTCTCCTTCTTGGCGCCGTAGCGGCTGCGGGCCTGCTTGCGGTTCTTGACACCCTGGGTGTCGAGCGAACCACGGATGATCTTGTAGCGAACACCCGGCAGGTCCTTCACACGGCCGCCGCGCACGAGCACGATGGAGTGCTCCTGCAGGTTGTGTCCCTCACCCGGAATGTAAGCAGTGACCTCGATCCCGCTGGTCAGACGCACACGCGCGACCTTACGCAGGGCCGAGTTCGGCTTCTTCGGGGTGGTCGTGAACACACGCGTGCAGACGCCACGACGCTGAGGGGAACCCTCGAGTGCCGGCGTCTTGTTCTTCTCGACCTTGTCCTGCCGGCCCTTACGGACCAGCTGCTGGATCGTAGGCACTACTTCTCCGGTTTCTGTGTGCCGATAGGTACAGCTAACCTGGAACATCGCCGACCCACGCGGTCGGGTGTGTCGAATCCGCCAGACTCCCGCCGCGAGGCGGGAAGGGCGCAGATTGCGGTGGCCGCTCACGGCTCGCCATGCGGTTTGCAGGCACGCACAGGAGCCAGGGCACACCCCAGGCACAAGGTCTGAGCGTACCTACCTCATTCGCTGCGGTCAAAACAAATGAGGCTCGGAGGCTCTCTCCAGCGAAACATGTCAAGTCCCCGTCCGCTAGGTGATCTTCGAATCGCCGATTTCCGGGCGGATCGACGCCACCGATTTCCGGGCGGAACGACGGGGCACGCCCCCCGGATCGCGGCCGGATCCACAGCGGCACACCCCCGCCCCGCCGTCCCCGCCGCCGAGTACCGGCAGGGTATGTCAGCGCCCCCGCCGCCGAGTGCAGGCAAGGGGCTGTCAGCGCCACTGCCGTCGGATGCCGGCAAGAGACGTCAGCGCCAGCGCCGCCGAGTACCGGCAAGAGACGTCAGCGCCACCGCACGGGCCGGGGACCGGCTGCCTGCCCCCCTGGGCACCGCCCGGGCCCCCGGTGCCCCCAGGGGCGCTTCAGCGGCCGACAACGCCGGAGGGCGGCCACACCCCGTGGGGAGTGGCCGCCCTTCATGCTGCTCGCTTACTGGTTGTACGGACCGTAGTCGTAGTCCTCCAGCGGAACGGCCTGGCCGGAGCCCGTGCCGAACGGCGAGTAGTCGATGTCGTCGTAGCCGACGGCCGAGTACATCGCGGCCTTGGCCTCCTCGGTCGGCTCGACCCGGATGTTGCGGTAGCGGGACAGACCCGTACCGGCCGGGATGAGCTTACCGATGATGACGTTCTCCTTGAGGCCGATGAGGCTGTCGGACTTGGCGTTGATCGCCGCATCCGTCAGGACTCGGGTCGTCTCCTGGAAGGAGGCGGCCGACAGCCAGGACTCCGTCGCCAGCGAGGCCTTGGTGATACCCATCAGCTGCGGACGACCGGAGGCCGGGTGACCGCCCTCCTGGACCACACGACGGTTCTCGGTCTCGAACTTCGAGCGCTCGACCAGCTCGCCGGGCAGCAGCTCGGCGTCGCCCGACTCGATGATCGTCACACGGCGGAGCATCTGCCGGATGATGATCTCGATGTGCTTGTCGTGGATCGACACACCCTGCGAGTTGTAGACCTTCTGGACCTCGCCGACCAGGTGGACCTGGACGGCACGCTGACCCAGGATGCGCAGCACGTCGTGCGGGTTGGTGGCACCCACGGTGAGCTGCTGGCCGACCTCGACGTGGTCGCCCTCGCGGACCAGGACCTTGGCACGCTTGGAGATCGGGAACGCCGTCTCGTCGCTGCCGTCGTCCGGGGTGACGACGAGCTTCTTGGTCTTCTCGGTCTCCTCGATCCGCACGCGGCCGGAGGCCTCGGAGATCGGGGCGACACCCTTCGGGGTACGGGCCTCGAAGAGCTCGACGACACGGGGCAGACCCTGGGTGATGTCGTCACCGGCCACACCACCGGTGTGGAAGGTACGCATCGTCAGCTGGGTACCGGGCTCACCGATGGACTGGGCGGCGATGATGCCGACCGCCTCACCGATGTCGACCAGCTTGCCGGTGGCCAGCGAACGGCCGTAGCACATCGCGCAGGTACCGACGGCGGACTCACAGGTCAGGACCGAGCGGGTCTTGACCTCCTCCACGCCGGCCTTGACCAGCTGGTCGATGAGGACGTCACCGAGGTCGACGCCCGCCGGGGCGAGCACCTTGCCGTCGACGACGATGTCCTCGGCGAGGCAGCGCGCGTACACGCTGGTCTCGGCGTTGTCCGCCTTGCGCAGGACGCCGTCGGCGCCGCGCTCGGCGATGGCCAGCTTCAGACCGCGCTCGGTGCCGCAGTCCTCCTCGCGGATGATGACGTCCTGCGAGACGTCGACCAGACGACGGGTGAGGTAACCCGAGTCGGCCGTACGCAGGGCGGTGTCCGCCAGACCCTTACGGGCACCGTGGGTGGAGATGAAGTACTCCAGCACGGACAGGCCCTCACGGAAGGACGCCTTGATCGGACGCGGGATGGTCTCGTTCTTCGCGTTCGACACCAGACCACGCATACCGGCGATCTGCCGCATCTGCATCATGTTTCCTCGGGCACCCGAGTCAACCATCATGAAGATGGGGTTGGTCTTGGGGAAGTTCTCGTTCATCGCCTCGGCGACCTCGTTGGTCGCCTTGGTCCAGATCGCGATGAGCTCCTGCGTGCGCTCTTCCTTGGTGATCAGACCGCGCTCGTACTGCTTTTGGACCTTCTCGTCCTGCGCCTCGTAGCCCTTGACGATCTCCTTCTTCGCCTCGGGAACGACGACGTCGGAGATGGCCACGGTGACACCGGAACGGGTCGCCCAGAAGAAGCCGGCCGCCTTCAGGTTGTCGAGCGTCGCCGCCACGATGACCTTGGGGTAGCGCTCGGCCAGGTCGTTGACGATCTCGGAGAGCTGCTTCTTGCCCACCGAGTAGTCGACGAACGGGTAGTCCTCGGGCAGCAGCTCGTTGAAGAGCGCGCGGCCCAGGGTGGTGCGCAGGCGGAACGAGTCCCCCTGCTGCCACTCGGGCTCGCCCTCCTCACGGGCCGGCGGCGTCCAGCCACGCGGCGGGATGGTGCCCACCGGGAAGCGGATGTCGATCTGCGACTGCAGCGCCAGCTCGCCGGCGTCGAACGCCATGATCGCCTCGGCCGTGGAGCCGAACGCGCGGCCCTCGCCCTTGGTGTCACGCAGCTCGCCGTCGGTGGTGAGGAAGAACAGACCGAGGACCATGTCCTGGGTCGGCATCGTCACCGGGCGGCCGTCGGCCGGCTTGAGGATGTTGTTCGAGGACAGCATCAGGATGCGGGCCTCGGCCTGCGCCTCCGCGGACAGCGGCAGGTGCACGGCCATCTGGTCACCGTCGAAGTCCGCGTTGAACGCGGTGCAGACGAGCGGGTGGATCTGGATGGCCTTGCCCTCGACCAGCTGCGGCTCGAAGGCCTGGATGCCGAGGCGGTGCAGGGTGGGAGCACGGTTCAGCAGCACCGGGTGCTCGGCGATGACCTCTTCGAGGACGTCGTACACGACCGTGCGGCCGCGCTCCACCATGCGCTTGGCGCTCTTGATGTTCTGCGCGTGGTTCAGGTCGACCAGACGCTTCATCACGAACGGCTTGAAGAGCTCCAGCGCCATGGCCTTGGGCAGACCGCACTGGTGCAGCTTCAGCTGCGGGCCGACGACGATGACGGAACGCGCCGAGTAGTCGACTCGCTTGCCGAGCAGGTTCTGACGGAAACGGCCCTGCTTGCCCTTCAGCATGTCGCTGAGGGACTTCAGCGGGCGGTTGCCGGGACCGGTGACCGGGCGACCACGACGACCGTTGTCGAAGAGGGCGTCCACGGCCTCCTGGAGCATGCGCTTCTCGTTGTTCACGATGATCTCGGGCGCACCGAGGTCGAGAAGCCGCTTCAGGCGGTTGTTGCGGTTGATCACACGGCGGTACAGGTCGTTCAGGTCGGAGGTCGCGAAGCGGCCACCGTCCAGCTGCACCATCGGACGCAGGTCCGGCGGGATGACCGGGACGCAGTCCAGGACCATGCCCTTGGGGCTGTTGGACGTCTGCAGGAACGCGGAGACGACCTTCAGCCGCTTGAGGGCACGGGTCTTCTTCTGGCCCTTGCCGGTGCGGATGATCTCGCGGAGGCGCTCGGCCTCCTCGTCGAGGTCGAAGGACTCCAGGCGCTTCTGCAGCGCCGCGGCACCCATCGAGCCGTCGAAGTACGTGCCGAAGCGGTCACGCAGCTCGCGGTAGAGCAGCTCGTCGCCCTCCAGGTCCTGGACCTTGAGGTTCTTGAACCGGTTCCACACCTCGTCGAGCCGGTCGATCTCGCGCTGCGCACGGTCGCGCAGCTGCTTCATCTCACGCTCGGCACCCTCGCGCACCTTGCGGCGCACGTCGGCCTTGGCGCCCTCGGCCTCCAGCTCGGCCAGGTCGGTCTCGAGCTTCTTGGCGCGGGCCTCGAGGTCGGCGTCGCGACGGTTCTCGATCTGCTGGCGCTCGACCGAGACGTGCGCCTCCAGGGAGGGCAGGTCGCGGGTACGGCGCTCCTCGTCGACGTACGTGATCATGTACGCCGCGAAGTAGATGACCTTCTCGAGGTCCTTCGGCGCCAGGTCCAGCAGGTAGCCGAGGCGCGAGGGGACACCCTTGAAGTACCAGATGTGCGTGACGGGCGCGGCGAGCTCGATGTGGCCCATCCGCTCGCGGCGCACCTTGGCGCGCGTGACCTCGACGCCACAGCGCTCACAGATGATGCCCTTGAAGCGGACGCGCTTGTACTTGCCGCAGTAGCACTCCCAGTCCCGGGTCGGACCGAAGATCTTCTCGCAGAAGAGTCCGTCCTTTTCCGGCTTGAGCGTGCGGTAGTTGATCGTCTCGGGCTTCTTGACCTCGCCGTGGCTCCACTGACGGATGTCGTCAGCGGTGGCCAGGCCGATCCGGAGCTCGTCGAAGAAGTTGACGTCGAGCACTATGCGTCAATCCCTCTCAGGGTCGAAAGTCTTTGGTCTGATACGGGGGCCTGGGGGTCGGCGGGGGCCTCACACGGTGGCGAGGCCCCTACCGGACTCCCGTCAGACCTCTTCGACGCTGCTCGGCTCGCGCCGGGACAGGTCGATGCCGAGCTCCTCCGCAGCGCGGAAGACGTCCTCGTCGGTGTCGCGCATCTCGATGGACATACCGTCGCTGGACAGCACCTCCACGTTCAGGCAGAGCGACTGCATCTCCTTGATGAGCACCTTGAAGGACTCGGGGATGCCGGGCTCGGGGATGTTCTCGCCCTTGACGATGGCCTCGTAGACCTTCACGCGGCCGGTGACGTCGTCGGACTTGATGGTCAGCAGCTCCTGGAGGGCGTAGGCGGCGCCGTACGCCTCAAGCGCCCACACCTCCATCTCGCCGAAGCGCTGGCCACCGAACTGGGCCTTACCACCCAGCGGCTGCTGGGTGATCATGGAGTACGGACCGGTCGAACGGGCGTGCAGCTTGTCGTCGACCAGGTGGTGCAGCTTCAGGATGTACATGTAGCCGACCGAGATCGGGTCCGGGAACGGCTCACCGGAGCGGCCGTCGAACAGCCGCGCCTTGCCGGACGGGAGCACCATGCGCTCGCCGTCGCGGTTCGGGATGGTGTGCTGCAGCAGACCCGCCAGCTCGTCCTCGCGGGCACCGTCGAAGACCGGGGTCGCGACGTTGGTGCGCGGGGCGACCTGGTCGGCGCCGATGGCCTGCAGACGCTGGGCCCACTCGTCCGCGAGGCCGGAGACGTCCCAGCCGCGGCTGGCGAGCCAGCCGAGGTGGATCTCCAGGACCTGTCCCGGGTTCATTCGGGACGGCACACCCAGCGGGTTGAGGATGATGTCGACCGGGGTGCCGTCCTCCAGGAACGGCATGTCCTCGATCGGCAGGATCTTGGAGATGACACCCTTGTTGCCGTGGCGGCCGGCGAGCTTGTCACCGTCGGTGATCTTGCGCTTCTGCGCGACGTAGACGCGGACCAGCTGGTTCACGCCCGGCGGCAGCTCGTCGCCCTCCTCGCGGTCGAAGACGCGTACGCCGATGACCTTGCCGATCTCGCCGTGCGGCACCTTCAGCGAGGTGTCACGGACCTCACGGGCCTTCTCGCCGAAGATCGCGCGCAGCAGGCGCTCCTCGGGGGTCAGCTCGGTCTCGCCCTTGGGGGTCACCTTGCCGACGAGGATGTCGCCGGCGACGACCTCGGCACCGATGCGGATGATGCCGCGCTCGTCGAGGTCGGCGAGGACCTCCTCGGAGACGTTCGGGATGTCCCGGGTGATCTCCTCGGGGCCGAGCTTGGTGTCACGGGCGTCGACCTCGTGCTCCTCGATGTGGATCGAGGAGAGGACGTCGTCCTGTACGAGGCGCTGCGACAGGATGATCGCGTCCTCGTAGTTGTGACCCTCCCACGGCATGAACGCCACGAGCAGGTTCTTGCCCAGGGCCATCTCGCCGTTCTCGGTGGCCGGGCCGTCCGCGAGCACCTGGCCCGTGACGATCCGGTCGCCCTCGTCGACGACGACCTTCTGGTTGACCGAGGTGCCCTGGTTGGACCGGGAGAACTTGTGCAGGCGGTACGTGATGTACGTGCCGTCGTCGTTGGCGGTGGTGATGTAGTCCGCGGAGACCTCCTGGACCACACCGTCCTTCTCGGCCTTGACCACGTCACCGGCGTCGACGGCGGAGCGGTACTCCATGCCGGTGCCGACGAGCGGGGCCTCGGACTTAATCAGCGGCACGGCCTGACGCATCATGTTCGCGCCCATGAGGGCACGGTTGGCGTCGTCGTGCTCGAGGAACGGGATCATGGCGGTCGCGACCGACACCATCTGGCGCGGCGAGACGTCCATGTAGTCCACGTCCTCGGGGCCGACGTAGTCGACCTCGCCGCCACGACGGCGGACGAGCACGCGGGCCTCGGCGAAGCGCAGGTCGTCGTTGAGCGTGGCGTTGGCCTGCGCGATGACGAAGCGGTCCTCCTCGTCGGCGGTCAGGTAGTCGACCTCGTCGGTGACCTGGCCGTCGATGACCTTGCGGTACGGGGTCTCGACGAAACCGAACGCGTTGACCCGGCCGTAGGAGGCGAGCGAGCCGATCAGACCGATGTTCGGGCCTTCCGGCGTCTCGATCGGGCACATACGGCCGTAGTGCGACGGGTGCACGTCACGGACCTCGAAGCCGGCCCGCTCACGGGAGAGACCACCCGGGCCGAGCGCCGACAGACGGCGCTTGTGGGTGAGACCCGACAGCGGGTTGTTCTGGTCCATGAACTGCGACAGCTGGCTGGTGCCGAAGAACTCCTTGATGGAGGCGACGACCGGCCGGATGTTGATCAGGGTCTGCGGCGTGATCGCCTCGACGTCCTGAGTCGTCATGCGCTCGCGGACGACACGCTCCATACGGGCCAGACCCGTACGGACCTGGTTCTGGATCAGCTCGCCGACGCTGCGCAGGCGACGGTTGCCGAAGTGGTCGATGTCGTCGGTCTCGACGACGATCGAGTCACCGTTGTCGCCGGTGGTCTCGGTCTCGCCGGCGTGCAGCTGCACCAGGTACTTGATCGTCGAGATGATGTCCTCGACGGTCAGGATGCCCGCGTCCAGCGGAGCGTCCGCACCCAGCTTCTTGTTGACCTTGTAGCGGCCGACCTTGGCGAGGTCGTAGCGCTTGGGGTTGAAGTAGAGGTTCTCGAGCAGCGTCTGCGCGGCCTCACGCGTGGGGGGCTCGCCCGGACGCAGCTTGCGGTAGATGTCGAGGAGCGCGTCGTCCTGGCCCTGGGTGTGGTCCTTCTCCAGGGTGGCGCGCATCGACTCGTAGTCGCCGAACTCCTCGAGGATCTGCTCGGTCGTCCAGCCGAGCGCCTTGAGCAGAACGGTGACCGACTGCTTGCGCTTGCGGTCGATGCGGACACCGACCATGTCACGCTTGTCGATCTCCATCTCCAGCCAGGCACCCCGGGACGGGATGATCTTGGCGGAGAAGATGTCCTTGTCGGACGTCTTGTCGATGGAGGAGTCGAAGTAGACACCGGGGGAACGGACCAGCTGAGACACAACGACACGCTCGGTGCCGTTGATGACGAAAGTGCCCTTGTTCGTCATGAGCGGGAAGTCGCCCATGAAGACCGTCTGGGACTTGATCTCACCGGTCTCGTTGTTGGTGAACTCGGCGGTGACGAAGAGCGGGGCGGCGTACGTGAAGTCGCGCTCCTTGCACTCGTCGATGGAGTTCTTCGGCGGCTCGAAGCGGTGGTCCCGGAACGTCAGGGACATCGACCCGGAGAAGTCCTCGATCGGGGAGATCTCCTCGAAGATCTCCTCCAGACCGGACTTGGTGGGGACGTCCTGACCGTTCTCCAGAGCCTCCTCGACCCGAGTCTGCCAGGCGGTGTTGCCGAGCAGCCAGTCAAAGCTCTCGGTCTGCAGCGCGAGCAGGTTCGGAACCTCGAGGGGCTCCTTGATCTTTGCAAAGGAGATGCGCAGCGGGGCGGTGCTTGCGCCGTTGTTCGTATTCGCGGTCGAGGCAGTGCGCGAGGCGGCCAAGAGGGGGTCCTTCCGAGGGCTCGGACTCACTACGCGCGTACCGGTCCCTCTCCGGCACACAGGGACAGAAACCCCAGGTCAGGGGGGCTTCGGTCGACTGTGCTCAAGTGAGGGCAGACCCCTGGTGACGGGCAGGGGACAGCTAACAGGCAGCGCAAAGGGTCAGTGTAGCCACTTGGCACACTGATGTCCAGTGCGGGTTTTCGAAGACCCTCGTTGTGCTCAACGCCCTAGTCAACGCCCTTGTTCAACGCCCTCGGCCTGCTGCCCTCAACGCACGGTGATACTGCCCTCTTCGTCGTCGATCCATGCCTCGGATTCGGATCCTTGTGACGACGCGTCCTGAGAATTGCGCGCTGCGTGCGGTTCGTCAAGGCCCCCCTGCCGGAAGCAGGCCGTCCGGTGACACAACGAAGATCACCATACCCCTCGCCGCAGCGAGTGCAAGGCAACCGCGGTCGGTCCCCGGATACGCCGAAGAGCGACCACCCGGATGGATGATCGCTCTTCGGTGCGTTCGCGTTACAGCCCGGGGGCGCCGGTTTCGGCGCCCCGCGCGGCCGCGTTCAGCGCGCGCTCGAGCCCTGGCGGACCCGTGAGGTCTTACTTGACCTCGACGGAGGCGCCGGCGGCCTTGAGGGACTCGGCAGCCTTCTCGGCGGCCTCCTTGTTGACCTTCTCGAGGACCGGCTTCGGGGTGCCGTCGACGAGGTCCTTGGCCTCCTTCAGACCCAGGGAGGTCAGCTCACGCACGACCTTGATGACCTGGATCTTCTTGTCGCCGGCGCCGGTGAGGATGACGTCGAACTCGTCCTTCTCCTCCTCGGCCTCGGCGCCCGCACCGGCACCAGCGGCGCCGGCGACGACGACCGGGGCGGCAGCGGCGGCGGTGACGTCGAACTTGTCCTCGAAGGCCTTCACGAACTCGGAGAGCTCGATGAGGGTCATCTCCTCGAACTGGGCAAGCAGCTCGTCCTGGGTGAGCTTCGCCATGATGGCGTCCTTCCACTCATATCGGCAGGTGCCGGATGTACTGGGTAAGGCGGGCGTACGTCGGCCCGCTGCGACCCGAACCGGTGGTACGGGTCAGAAAGCGAGCCGAATTACTCGGCACCGCCCTGCTCGGCCTGCTTGGCGCGCAGCGCGTCCACGGTGCGGACGAGCTTCGACGGCAGCGCCTGGAAGACGGAGGCAGCCTGGGACTGCTTCGCCTTGAAGGCACCGGCCAGCTTGCTGAGCAGAACCTCGCGGGACTCGAGGTCCGCAAGCTTCTTGATCTCGTCGGCGCTGAGCGCCTTGCCGTCAAGGACACCGCCCTTGATGACGAGATTCGGGTTGTCCTTGGCGAAGTCACGGAGACCCTTCGCCGACTCCACCGGGTCACCGGTGACGAAGGCGACGGCCGTCGGACCAGCGAAGAGCTGGTCGTCCAGCGTGATCCCGGCCTCGTTGGCCGCAATCTTGGTCAGCGTGTTCTTCACCACGGCGTACTGGGCGTTCTCACCGAGCGACCGGCGCAGCGTCTTGAGCTGCGCCACGGTGAGACCGCGGTACTCGGTCAGCACGGCGGCGTTGGAGCTGCGGAACTTGTCCGTCAGCTCCGCAACCGCGGCAGCCTTGTCGGGCCTCGCCATAGAGCCTCGGCCTCCTTCCGGGTGATTCGGACCGCGCGGACCCGAAGGAGGACTGGGGAAACGAAACGCCCCGGCGCAGGCGCTCGGGGCGGACTCGACCGGCCGCACACGCGCTCGGCGCGCGCACTCCGGGAGTACTTCCACAATCACCTGCGCGGGTCGCCCACTTTTCAGCGGATCCTTCGGCCACCGCACCCTCGTACAAGCGTGCGGCAACGACCAGCGGTCTTTGGCTTCTGCAAGAGAGTACGGGACCGGGGCGTCACCGAGCAAATCGGGCCGCCCGCGGCCGGCGGGACGAGACCGCCGACGGTCACTCGACGGCGCGCGGGGCGGTCACGCGGGGGCTGTACGGCTGCGGAGTCGCGAGGCCGTGGGGCGGTGGGGCCGCGGAGCTGCGGTGGTGGAGAGCCGGGAGGCTGAGGCCGCAGAGTCGAGAGGCTGTGGGAGCGGGAGGCTGTGAAGCCGAGCCGCTGTGAAGCCAGGAGGCTGCTGGGAGCCGGGCCGGGAGGCTGTGGGGCCGTGGGGCTGTGGAAGCCGAGCCGGGAGGCTGTGGGGCCGCGAGGCCGTGGAGGTGCCCCGAGGGACGGCCGGCCGGCTCCTGGTGGCGGGCCACCGGCGCCGTGCGTCCCTCAGGGTCTCCGGGACGGCGCCGGGGTCAGGAGGCGGTGCCGGTGCTGGTGCCGCTCGCCGGGGAGCCACCGGCCTTCATCAGGTCACCGAAGTCCCTGGTGTCGGCGGCCGGCGGAGCCTCTGCCGAGACCTTCACGCCGTAGTCGGTGTAGACGGTGGTGTTGGTCATGGCGCCGTTGGCCGTGTCGGCCTTCTCGGTCTTCTTGACCAGCAGGTTCTGGTCGTTGATCCAGAGATCGACGGTGTCCGTGGTGACACCGGCCTGGCTGAGCTGCTTTTTCAGGGCGGACAGCTGGTCCGCGCTGAGGTTGCTGGTCTTGCTCGCGAGGTCGGCGACGTTCACCGTGCCCGAGTAGTGGGTGGTGTCGACGCCGGAGATCTTCTCCTCGCCGACCTTCTTGACGTCGCCCGAGGCCAGCAGCATCTTCACGGACTGGTTCGGCGTGGCGTTCTGGATCTGGTCCTTCATGTACGAGCCGGAGGCGCCGCCGAGCTTGGCGAGGTCGTCGTACGAGTACTTGAGCCAGTGCTTGCCGCCGGCCTGCTGCGCGAAGGTGTCCCCCATGTGCGCGTAGTAGGCGTCCGGCAGGTACCGGGCCTCCATCGACTGGGTGCCAGCCTTCTTCATCGCCTCGGCCATCTTGCCACCGGTGTACGTGATGGTGAGGTTGCCCTTGAGGCCGTTCTCCCAGGTGAGGGCGCCGTTCGCGGTCATCGCCATGAGGTCGCCGACGGACGTGGTGGAGCGCACCTTGGCCGACTCCGCGCTGTCGGTGGACTTCTCGGCGGAGCGCAGGGCGGCGATGGGGCTGACGTGTATCGCGGTCTTGCCGGCCGCCTTGTCGGCGTCGGTGGTGCCGCAGGCCGCCACTCCGGTCAGCGCGGCCACCACGGCGATCGAAAGGGTCGCGCGGCGCACGGTCGTGCTCTTCATGTAGTCCCACCCCTATTGCGTGTCCTGTGCCTGCACCGTAGTCCAGGCCACTGACAGTCGTGCCAAAGGCCGTACAAAGAAAGGACGGGCCCGGAACCTCAGGGGTTCCAGGGCCCGCCCTCTTCTTTACGCGTACCTGACGCGGCTACCGGGCTGAGCGAAGGCTCAGACGGTGGCCGGGTCCTCCTCGACGAGGAGGTTACGGGTGCGGTTCGGGTCGACCGGGATGCCGGGGCCCATCGTGGTGGTGATGGCGGCCTTCTTGATGTAGCGACCCTTGGCGGCGGACGGCTTCAGACGGAGGATCTCCTCCAGCGCGGCGCCGTAGTTCTCCACCAGCTTGGCGTCGTCGAAGGACGCCTTGCCGATGATGAAGTGCAGGTTCGAGTGCTTGTCGACGCGGAACTCGATCTTGCCGCCCTTGATGTCGGTGACGGCCTTGGCGACGTCGGGGGTGACGGTGCCGGTCTTCGGGTTCGGCATCAGACCACGCGGGCCGAGGACGCGGCCGAGGCGGCCGACCTTGCCCATGAGGTCCGGCGTGGCGACGACGGCGTCGAAGTCCAGACGGCCCTTCGCCACCTCGTCGATCAGTTCGTCGGAGCCGACGATGTCGGCGCCCGCGGCCTCCGCGGCCGCAGCACGGTCACCGGTCGCGAAGACCAGGACCCGGGCGGTCTTGCCGGTGCCGTGCGGAAGGTTCACGGTGCCACGGACCATCTGGTCGGCCTTGCGCGGGTCGACACCCAGGCGGAAGGCGACCTCGACGGTGCCGTCGAACTTGGTCGTGGAGGTCTCCTTGGCGAGACGGACGGCCTCGAGCGGGGCGTAGAGCTTCTCCCGGTCGATCTTGGCGTCCGCAGCGCGGAGAGCCTTGCTGCGCTTGCTCACAACTGCTCCTGTGTGTTCTGAAAGGAGTCGTGGTACGGGCCGAGCAGGCCCTGCCACGTGCGACCGGCTACGGCCGCATGACTACGGGGGTGGGGTTCAGCCCTCGACCGTGATGCCCATGGAGCGCGCGGTACCGGCGATGATCTTCGCCGCGGCGTCCAGGTCGTTCGCGTTGAGGTCGGGCATCTTGGTCGTGGCGATCTCGCGGACCTGCGCCTCGGTGATCTTGGCGACCTTGGTCTTGTGCGGCTCGCCGGAGCCCTTCTCGACACCCGCGGCCTTGAGGATCATCTTCGCGGCCGGCGGCGTCTTGGTGATGAAGGTGAAGGAGCGGTCCTCGTAGACCGTGATCTCCACCGGGATGACCCAACCGCGCTGCGACTCGGTCGCGGCGTTGTAGGCCTTGCAGAACTCCATGATGTTGACGCCGTGCTGACCCAGCGCGGGGCCGACCGGCGGAGCCGGGTTGGCCGCGCCGGCCTGGATCTGGAGCTTGATGAGCCCCGTGACCTTCTTCTTCTTGGGAGGCATGCTCTCTCCGGGTCCTTACTGAGAGGTTGACTGCCATCCGCGTCATCCGGATCCACGCCGATGCATGATCCCACAGATGGCATACCGCACAACGATAGCCGCTGTCCCCTCAGGACAAGAAATCGCCCAGGTCAGGCGGTCTTTACAGGGGCTTCGGGCCGCCGCTCGCGCAGCATGTGCACGGCTCCGGCGAGCAGCGCGATCAGCGTCGCGCCGACGGGCACCGCGAGCAGCGCGGCCACGGTCCCGCGGCCGGTGTCCGAGGCGAGAGCGACCCGCTCCGGCTCCCCGGGCGCGGCGCGCACGCGCACCATGTCGCCCTCGGCGAGGCCCGGCGCGCGCGTGCCGACCGGGAGGTCGGCGGTCACCCGCTCACCCGCGACGGGGTAGGACACCGTGCAGCGGCCGAGGAGGCAGGCCCCGTCGTGGAACGTGGCCGCGGTCGGCTCCGCGCCGCGCAGCTCCGTGCGCGTCCAGACCGCCGGGAGGAAGACGGCGTACGTCAGCGCCAGCAGCGCGAGTACGGCGACCGTGGTGACGGCGGCGGGCCGGACACGGCGAGAGCGCCCCGGCCCGGTGTCCACCGGCGGGGCGCTCTCGGAGTACGTGCTCAGTTCTTCTGGATCTGGTCGAAGGACAGCTCGACCGGGGTCTCGCGGCCGAAGATCTCCACCAGGCCCTTGACCTTCTTCGAGTCCGGGTTGATCTCGTTGATGGTCGCCTGCAGCGTGGCGAAGGGACCGTCGGTGACGGTGACCGAGTCGCCGACCTCGAAGTCCAGCACCTGGACCTCGACCTTGCGCTGCGGGGCGGGCTTGCCCTCGGCCTCGGCGGCCTCGCGGGCGGCCTTCTCCTCGGCCTCCGGGGCGAGCATCTTGACGATCTCGTCCAGGGTCAGCGGGTAGGGGTCGTAGGCGTTGCCGACGAAGCCGGTGACACCGGGGGTGTTGCGGACGACGCCCCAGGACTCGTTGGTCAGGTCCATGCGGACCAGGACGTAACCCGGCAGCTTGTTCTGCTTGATCGTCTTGCGGTCGCCGTTCTTGATCTGGACGACCTCTTCCTGCGGCACCTCGGCCTGGAAGATGTAGTCCTCGACGTTCAGCGAGACGGCGCGCTGCTCCAGGTTGGTCTTCACGCGGTTCTCGTAGCCGGCGTAGGTGTGGATGACGTACCACTCGCCGGGCAGGGTGCGCAGTTCCTCGCGCAGGGCCTGGATCGGGTCGACCGGGGCGGCCGGCTCTTCCTCGGCGGCCTCGGCGACGGCGGTGTCCTCGTCGGCTTCGGCGTCCTCGCCGGCTTCGGCATCCTCGGCGGCGTCCTCGACGACACCGGCTTCGGCGTCCTCGTCGGCCTCAGCGATCTCGTCGCCCTCGTCCTCGGCGTGCAGGGCGGCCTCCTCGGCCGGCTCGCCCGCCTCGGCCTCGGCAGCCTCGAACTCGTCCTGCTCGTCCGCGCCCTCGACGATGTCGAGCTCGTCATCCGCCGTCTCGGCAGCCAGCCCGCGCGGCTCGGTGGCGTCGTCGTTCAGGTTCGGGTCAGACACGATGGCTGCTTCTTCCTGGATACATAGGGGTGGAACATGCGAAAACGGGCGCCGGTGCCACGGCGCCCTTCGCTCTTGGCTCAGCCGAAGACGTACTTGGCCGCGTGGTTGAGCCCATAGTCAATCACGGTCACCAACGCGATCATGATGGCGACGAAGAAGATCACCACAGTGGTGTACGAAGTCAGCTGGTTACGCGACGGCCAGACGACCTTGCGGAGTTCCGCGATGATCTGGCGGTAGAAGGTGGCGAGGCGCTTGAGCGGGCCCTTCTTGGCGCGCTTGCCGCCCTTGCGAGCCTTCTTGGACTCGGGCACCTCGTCCTGGGCATCAGGCGTGTCGATGGAGCCCACGGCGTCCGTCATAGTCCTCACCTGGTCCCGGGTCGTGGCCGTGCCGCGCCCGGTTTCTGAGCCGCACGGCGGTGCATTGCTGTACGTACATGCGCACACATCCTGGCGGTGTGTGTAGCAGGGCCGGAGGGACTTGAACCCCCAACCGCCGGTTTTGGAGACCGGTGCTCTACCAATTGAGCTACGACCCTTTGTGTGTCCCCCAACGTACCGCATCCGACCGAGTGCGCGGTGTGCACCGGTTTCGGCGGTGGCTGCTGAAGGCCAACGAGGTGAGAGTGTACGTGTTCCGCGCCCCGGCGTCGAACAGAAAGTGGCCGTCCGGATCCCCTCGGCCAAAGATCGTCCTGGCCCGGGGCCGGATTCGGACCCTTGTTCACGCCTCGACCCCTTGCTGTTCAGTCTGTGAAACCAGTGTGCCGGGGGGATTTCCGGTCTGGAACGATGGGCGGCATGAGCGCTGCAATCCCACCCACCGAGCGCCGGGTCTCCGCCCGAGTCGGCGCGATCTCCGAGTCCGCCACCCTCGCCGTGGACGCCAAGGCCAAGGCCCTGAAGGCCGCCGGGCGTCCGGTGATCGGCTTCGGCGCCGGTGAGCCCGACTTCCCGACCCCGGACTACATCGTCGAGGCGGCCGTCGAGGCCTGCAAGAACCCGAAGTACCACCGCTACACGCCGGCCGGCGGCCTGCCCGAGCTGAAGTCCGCGATCGCCGCGAAGACGCTGCGCGACTCCGGCTGGGAGCCCGACGTCTCCCAGATCCTGATCACCAACGGCGGCAAGCAGGCCATCTACGAGGCGTTCGCCGCGATCCTCGACCCGGGTGACGAGGTCATCGTCCCGGCGCCGTACTGGACGACGTACCCCGAGTCGATCCGCCTGGCCGGCGGTGTCCCGGTGGAGGTCGTGGCCGACGAGACGACCGGCTACCGCGTCTCGGTGGAGCAGCTGGAGGCGGCGCGCACGGAGAAGACGAAGGTCGTCCTCTTCGTCTCCCCGTCCAACCCGACCGGCGCCGTGTACTCCGAGCCCGAGACCGAGGCGATCGGCCGCTGGGCCGTCGAGCACGGCCTGTGGGTGCTCACCGACGAGATCTACGAGCACCTGGTCTACGGCGACGCCGCCGCGGTGTCCCTGCCGGCGCTCCTGCCCGAGCTGCGCGACAAGTGCATCGTGGTCAACGGCGTGGCGAAGACGTACGCCATGACCGGCTGGCGCGTGGGCTGGGTCATCGGCCCGAAGGACGTCGTCAAGGCCGCGACGAACCTGCAGTCGCACGCCACCTCGAACGTCTCCAACGTCGCCCAGGTGGCCGCCCTCGCCGCCGTCTCCGGTGACCTGGAGGCCGTCGCGAAGATGCGCGAGGCGTTCGACCGGCGCCGCAGGACGATCGTGCGCATGCTCAACGAGATCGACGGCGTGCTCTGCCCGGAGCCCGAGGGCGCCTTCTACGCCTACCCCTCGGTCAAGGCGCTGCTCGGCAAGGAGATCCGCGGCAAGCGCCCGCAGAACTCGGTCGAGCTGGCCGCGCTCATCCTGGAGGAGGCCGAGGTCGCGGTCGTCCCGGGCGAGGCCTTCGGCACGCCGGGCTACCTGCGGCTGTCGTACGCGCTCGGCGACGAGGACCTCGTCGAGGGCGTGAGCCGGATCCAGAAGCTGCTGGCGGAGGCCAGGGACTGAGCGGTCCGTTCGTGAGAGCAGGGGCACCCCCGGAGGACGGTGGGGTGCCCCTGTTCGTTTGTGCGAGCAAGACCACGTACGGGGAAACGGCTACCGGTATGACGGGTCGGTACGGCAGGATCCTGGGATGGAGCGTGTACGTGACCTCTCTGAGCTGCCGAAAGCCCATCTGCACCTGCACTTCACCGGCTCGATGCGGCCGGGAACCGTCCTGGAGCTGGCCGACAAGTACGGCGTCCGGCTGCCCGACGCGCTGACGGACGCCCTCACCGGCGGGGAACCGCCCAGACTGCGTGCCACGGACGAGCGGGGCTGGTTCCGGTTCCAGCGGCTGTACGACGCGGCGCGCTCCTGCCTGCGCGAGCCGGACGACATCCGGCGCCTGGTCCGGGAGGCCGCCGAGGAGGACGTCAAGGACGGCTCGGGCTGGCTGGAGATCCAGGTGGACCCGACGTCGTACGCGCCCCGGCTGGGCGGCCTGATCCCGGCCCTGGAGATCATCCTGGACGCGGTGGAGACGACGTCCCGGGAGACCGGCCTCGGCATGCGTGTCCTGGTCGCCGCGAACCGTATGAAGCACCCGCTGGACGCGCGCACGCTGGCCCGGCTGGCCGTGCGGTACGCGGACCAGGGCGTGGTGGGCTTCGGGCTCTCCAACGACGAGCGGCGCGGCATGGCCCGCGACTTCGACCGGGCCTTCCACATCGCGCGCGAGGGCGGTCTGCTGTCGGCACCGCACGGCGGTGAGCTGGCCGGCCCGGCGTCGGTCCGGGACTGCCTGGACGACCTGCACGCCACCCGGATCGGCCACGGGGTGCGGGCGGCCGAGGACCCGCGCCTGTTGAAGCGGCTGGCGGACCGGGGCGTGACCTGTGAGGTGTGCCCGGCCTCGAACGTCGCGCTCGGGGTGTACGAGAAGGCGCAGGACGTACCGCTGCGCACCCTGTTCGAGGCGGGTGTCCCGCTGGCGCTGGGCGCCGACGACCCGCTGCTGTTCGGTTCCCGGCTGGCCGACCAGTACGAGCTGGCCCGCCATGTCCACGGCTTCACCGACCCCGAACTGGCCGAACTGGCCCGGCAGTCGGTGCGGGGCTCCGCGGCCCCGGACAAGGTCAAGGAGCGGCTGCTGGCCGGCGTGGACGACTGGCTGGCGACCCCGGCCGGCTGAGCTTCGCGCGGGGCGGAGTGGCCTGGAAGCAGACGGGCACCGCGCCCGGGTGTGTGATCAGTCGGTGCGCGCGGCCTCAGTCGCACGTGTGATGCCTCATGGCAGCCGGGTCGCGGGTCCTCAGGGCCGGTCCGCGACGGAGATTCCGCCGAGCAGCGTGGCGGCGAGCCGGGCGGCGAACTCGTCCACCGACGGCCGTTCGGCGCTGTCGAGGGCGTCGTAGGCGAACGCCCGGTGCGCGCAGGCCCCGAGCAGCAGGGACGCGGCGGCGTGCGTGTCGGCGTCCGCGCGGACCCGGCCGGCGGCCTGCTCGGCGCTCAGGTAGGCGGCCAGGCCCTCGATCGGCACGTGCGGTCCGGATCCGATGGCGCGCAGGGCGTCGAAGTGGCGCCGCTTGAGCTGGACCTCGGCGTACAGGGAGGCGGCGATCGGGAAGACCTGTTCGTAGAAGAGGGCGGCCTCGCGGGCGATCTCGGTGAGGTTCTCCTCCAGGCCGGCCCGTCCCGGTTCGGCGGAGAGGCTGCTGAGCAGCGGGGTGAGCCGGGGCATGCGCTCGTCGAGGACCCGTACGAACAGTTCCTCCTTGCTGTCGAAGTACTTGTAGAGGGCCGCCTCCGAGCAGCCTGCCGCGCGGGCGATCTCCTTGGTGGTGGCGCGGGCGAGCCCGACGGTGAGCATCAGCTCATGGGCGGCATCGAGGATGCGGACACGCGCCGGCTTCGTCTCCATGGGGCTCGCTTTCGGACTTGACGGGTGGGTGAGTGCTTACCCACTCTAGGAGACAGTCGGGTGAGTAAGCACTCACCCACCACGCTCGCGCAGGGGGAGCCACCATGAAACTGACTGTTTTCGGCGCCACCGGGGGGATCGGCCGGGAGCTGGTCCGCCAGGCCCTGGCCGCCGGTCACGAGGTCACGGCGGTCGTACGGGACCCGGCTGGGCTCCCTGTCACCGGTGAACGCCTGGAAGTCGTCCGCAGCGGTCTGACCGACCCGCGGGAACTGCGCGCCGCCGTCCGGGGGCGGCACGCCGTCCTCTCGGGCCTGGGAGCGCGCAGCCGCAAGGACGCCGGTGTGGCGACCCGGCTGACCCGTACGGTGCTGGGCGCCATGGAGGCGGAGAACGTGCGCCGGCTGCTGGTCGTCAGCGCCGGCCCGGTCGGACCGGCACCGGCGGGCGACGGCGCGCTGGACCGCGGGCTGCGGGGTCTGGTGTCGGCGGTCCTCAAGGACGTGTACGCCGATCTGCGCGAGATGGAGGCCGAGCTGGTGCACAGCGGCACGGACTGGACGTCCGTACGGCCGCCGCGCCTGCAGGACAAGCCGCTCACCGGCCGCTACCGCATCGTGATCGGCGGCTTCCCGCCCAAGGGCCGCTTCATCGCCCGCGCGGACGTCGCGCACGCGATGCTGTCGATGATCGACGCCGGGGAGACGGTGAAACAGGGGGTGGGGGTGGCTTACTGAGCGGCCTGCCGGAACCGCAGAGGGGCTGCTGAGACCGCCCACCGGGTGGCTTGCCGGAACCGCAGAGGGGCTGCCGGAACCGCCCACCGGGTGGCTTGCCGGAACGGCAGAGGGACTGCTGAGACCGCCCACCGGGTGGCTTGCCGGAACGGCAGAGGGACTGCCGTAACCGCCTACCGGGTGGCTCGCCGGAACGGCAGAGAACTGCCGTAACCGCCTACCGGGTGGCGGCCTGCCGAGCCGGACCGGTCACAGACTCACGCCCACGGTCACCGGCTCGTTGACCAGGGTGACCCCGAAGACCTCGCGGACACCGGCGACCACCTCGCGGGCCAGGGCCAGCAGGTCCTCCGTGGTGGCGCCGCCCCGGTTGGTGAGGGCGAGGGTGTGCTTCGTGGAGATGCGGGCGGGCCCGGTGCCGTAGCCCTTGGTGAAGCCCGCCTTGTCGATCAGCCAGGCCGCGGAAGTCTTCGTACGGCCCTCCCCCGCGGGGTACGCGGGCGGCTCGACGCCCTCGCCCAGCCGCTCACGCACGCGCGCGTGGAACGCGGCGAACTGCTCGTCGGTGAGGATCGGGTTGGTGAAGAAGGACCCGGCCGACCAACTGTCGTGGTCCTCGGCGTCCAGCACCATTCCCTTGCCGGCGCGCAGCTTCAGCACGGTTTCACGGACCTCGGCGAGCGGTGCCCGGTCGCCGGGCTCCACGCCGAGCGCGCGGGCCGCCTCGGCGTACTTGACCGGCGCGGAGAGCCCGCCCGCGTCCTCCAGCACGAAACGGACCCGGAGCACGACATAGCGCTCGGGGTCGGCCTTGAAGCGGCTGTGGCGGTAGGAGAAGGCGCACTCCTCGTTCGTCAGCGTGACCGTCTCGCCGGCCCGCCGGTCGTACGCGACCACCTCGGTGATCGCGGAGGAGACCTCCTGGCCGTAGGCGCCCACGTTCTGGATCGGGGTGGCGCCGGCGGACCCGGGGATGCCGGCCAGGCACTCGATGCCGGCGAGCCCGGCCTCCACGGTGCGGGCGACGGCGTCGGTCCAGACCTCGCCGGCGGCCAGCTCCAGGGTCGTACCGCGCAGTTCGACGCCGCGCGTGGCGATGCGCAGGGCGGTGCCGTCGAAGCCCTTGTCGCCGATGACGAGGTTCGACCCGCCGCCGATGAGCAGCAGCGGGGTGCCGCTGTCGTCGGCCTCGCGTACTGCGGCGATCACCTCGGCGTCGGTCGTGGCGGTCACCAGCCGCGTCGCGGGGCCGCCCAGCCGGAAGGTGGTCAGCGGGGCAAGGGGGGCGTCGTGGAGTACCTGCACGGGCCCAAGACTACGAGACACCTCCGACAGCACCGCATCCACGAGCGGCTTGTCGGCCGATGGGGCGCGGGGTGGGGGGTGGCGGGTCTGCGAACGTAGCGTGCGGGGCCTGCTGTGCGGGGGTGCGGGCCAGGCGTCGTGGCTTGAGGGATGCCGGTCATGACTGACGCGGGGCGGGCCGAACGAGCGAGGCTTCCCCACCTTCTGGACGCGGCTAGACGGATGCCGGTCATGGGACGTGGCGTGCGGGGTGCGGGCCCTTCGCGTCGGGCGCGCATCGGGCACGGGGTGCGGGCGCGGGGCGCGGGCGCGGGGCGCGGGCGCGGGGTGCGGGTCATGGGATGTCGAGCGCGGGGCGCGGGGGCCCGGGGGGGGGTGACCGGGGTCTACGGGAGCCGGCCGGTTACGGAAGCGCCACGCGCGCGTGGGCCGGCCTGAGCCGTGGTCCCACGCGCGCGTGGCGCTTCGTGCTGTCGCCCGGCGACTAAGTGAGCCGCCGTACGGCCTCCTCCCAGCTCACCGGCAGATCGTCACCGGAGGTCTGCCAGCCGGCGAAGGGGGCGGAACGCAGCTGGGCGGCCAGGGCGCGCGAGGTGGGCCGGTGTGCTCCGGAGCGGGCGACCTCCTTCAGCGCGTCGGCGCTCTCCCAGGCGGACAGTGTCCGTCGCAGCGGCTGCGCCTGGCGGGAGCTGCCGTAGGCCCCCGGGGCGCGGCCGGCCTGCCGCCACACGGCCGGCGTGCGGACGAGGAAGCGGAGGCCGCCCCACAGGGTGCGGGTCTCGAAGCGTGAGGCGAAGACGTGAACCTCGGTGCCGGGTGGCGGGGTGCGCGGCGCGGTCCAGGGCAGCGTGGGCATCGCGGGCTCCTTGTGCGGGAGTGGCGCGGGTCAGCGGGAGGTTGCCTCGAGGACCGGTGCGGACACCTGTCCGGCCTTGTCGGCGGCCGGCCCGAGGAGCCGGCGGGCGGGGATCGCCAGGGCCGCGACGGCGGCCAGGGCGACCACCGCCGAGCCGGTGACCAGAGCCGGCCGCAGGCCGTCCACGAAGCTCTGCGCGGACTCGTAACCGCCCCGCGCGGAGAAGATCGACGACATGATCGCGATACCGAGCGCGCCGCCCACCTCGCGCAGCGCGTTGTTCGCACCGGAGGCGATGCCCTGCTCCTGCGGGCGGACGCTGGACATGACCAGGTTGGCGGCCGGCGCGAAGAACAGGGCCATGCCGACCCCGCTGATGATCAGGGCGGGCAGCTGGACGGCGTAGGAGGCGTCCGTGGTGGCCACAGAGGCCATGTAGCCGAGACCGACGGCCTGCAGGAACAGGCCCGCGGCGACGACCGGCCGGCCGCCGATGCGGTCGGAGAGGATCCCGGCGACGGGCGCGACGAGCATCGGCATGCCGGTCCACGGCAGCATCCTGAGCCCCGCCTCGGTGGGCGAGTAGCCGAGGACGCCCTGCATGTACTGGCTGAGCAGGAAGATCGAGCCGAACATCCCGACGAACATCAGCAGGCTGGCCGCGTTGATCCCGGCGAAGGCCCGGGAGCGGAACAGCCGCATCGGCAGCATGGGCGAGGTGGCCCGGGAGCTGTAGAGCACGAAGGCCGCCAGCAGCGCTCCGCCCGCGGTCAGCGCGGTCAGCACAACCGAGTCGGTCCAGCCGTCGGCGGGGCCGCGGACCAGGCCGTAGACGATCCCGAAGAGCCCGCCGCTGGCGAGCAGCGTGCCCGGGATGTCGAGGCGGGCGCCGGTGCCGTGGGACTCGGCGAGGCGCAGCCGGGCGAGCGGCAGCGCGATCAGGCCGAGCGGGACGTTCAGCCAGAAGATCCAGTGCCAGGAGACGTGCTCGGTGAGGCTGCCGCCGATCAGCGGCCCGGAGGCGACGGCGAGCCCGTTGACGGCACCCCAGATGCCGTAGACCATCCCTCGCCTGGCGGCCGGCACGGCGGCGGTCAGCAGCGTCAGGGTGAGCGGCATCATCACGGCCGCGCCGACTCCCTGGACCGCGCGGGCCGCGATCAGTGAGCCGATGCCGGGTGCCATGGCCGCGGCGGCGGAGGCACCGGTGAACACGGCGAGTCCGGCGATGAAGAGCCTGCGGCGCCCGAAGCGGTCGCCGAGCGCGGCACCGAACATCAGAAGGACGGCGAACGTGAGCGTATAGGCGCTCACCGTCCACTCCAGGTCGTCCAGCGCACCGCCGAGGTCCTCGCGGATGGAGGGCAGGGCCGTGGTGACGACGAGGTTGTCCAGTGCCGCCATGAACCCGGCGACGCTGGTGATGACAAGGGCCCACACGGCCCCCGCGCGCGATGTGGCGCCGGATGTTGCTGTCTGCTGTGCCATCGCTCCCCCCGGAGTGATCTCGATTAGTTATTGATGACTAACTTTTTGGGGCAGGGCAAGCGCCTCGCCTCCCCCACCCGCACTACGCTTCCGGGCGCCCCTTCACCCGGGCGGACGGGTAGAGCCCCTCCCACACCCGGTGCTGCGGTGGGAAACCCATGGCCACCAGGCAGTTGACGAGCATTCCGTACGCCATGAACGTGGTCGTCTCGTCGATGTCCGCACCGAGCGGCAGGTGCACCGTGTCCCACAGCCGCATCCAGCCGGCCCGGACGCTCTCACCGAACTCGCGGTCGCCCTCTTCCTCGGCAGCCGCCACCGCGACGTACATCTGCATCTGCATCATCAGCCGCTCGGGCCGTTCCGCGATGACCTTGGTGTACGCGTTCGCCATGGCGTGCAGGGCCTCCTCGCCCCGCAGCCCCTCGGACGCCTCCCTGAAGGTCCGGACGGTCTCTTCCACGCAGCGCTCCGCCGCGGCCAGGAAAATCGCCTTCTTGCCCGGGAAGAGCCGGAAGAGGTACGGCTGCGACACCCCCACCCGCTTGGCGATCGCCTCGGTGGAGGTGCCGTGATACCCACCACGCGCGAACTCGGCCATCGCCGCGCGAATGACGCTCTCCCGCCGCTCGTCCGCACTCATCCTGACCATGGAGAGGAAGTTAGTACTCAATCACTAACTTGGCAAGTGCTCCGCGCGGGGCCAACAGGGACCGGTGGGGGGCCACAGGTCCGGTGCGGGGCCACAGGTAAGGGGCGCCCGCTATTGAAGGGCACCCCTTACTTCCGTGGGGCCACTGCTGTGGGGACACGTCCGTGGGTCCACATCTGTGGGGACACTTCCGTGGGTCCACATCTGTGGATACGCCCCCTCTCGCCTGAGCGAGCGCATCCCTCGTATCCGGGCGCCCCCTGCGGGAGCGCAGCTCGCAGCACCTGCCACTGTGCGCCCGCAGGTGCTGCGGCGCGGCGGTCAGGCCAGTCGCACGACGGCGCGGGACATGCCCAGCACCTTCTGGCCGGCACTCATGGCCGTGAGGTCCACCCGCACGGTCCGGTCGTCCAGCTTGGCCGCGACCTTGCCGCTGATCTCGATCAGGGCGCCCTGGTCGTCGTTGGGGACGACGACGGGCTTGGTGAAGCGGACGCCGTACTCCACGACCGCACCCGGGTCCCCGGTCCAGTCCGTGACCACGCGGATCGCCTCGGCCATGGTGAACATGCCGTGCGCGATGACGTCCGGCAGACCCACCTCCTTGGCGAACTTCTCGTTCCAGTGGATCGGGTTGAAGTCCCCCGAGGCCCCCGCGTAGCGCACCAGGGTGGCGCGCGTCACGGGAAAACTCTGCGCCGGCAGCTCGGTGCCGACCTCGACGTCGTCGTACGCGATCTTCGCCGCCATCGGCTGCTCACGCCTCCTCGGCCGCGCGGGCCACGAGCTTGGTCCAGGCGGTGACGACGTGCTCGCCGGCCTCGTCGTGCACCTCACCACGGATGTCCAGGATGTCGTTGCCCGCGAGGGACTTGATCCCCTCGATCGTGGAGGTGACCGTGAGCCGGTCACCGGCGCGCACCGGACGGACGTAGACGAACTTCTGGTCGCCGTGCACCACACGGCTGTAGTCGAGCCCCAGCTGCGGGTCCTCGACGACCTGGCCGGCGGCCCGGAAGGTGATGGAGAACACGAAGGTCGGCGGGGCGATCACATCGCAGTGCCCGAACGCCTTGGCGGCCTCGGGGTCCGTGTACACCGGGTTGGTCTCACCCACCGCCTCGGCGAATTCGCGGATCTTCTCCCGGCCCACCTCGTAGGGGGCGGTGGGCGGGTAGGTCCGTCCCACGAAGGACTGGTCGAGCGCCATGGCCCGGCACCTCCTGATGTCTGCTGTGATGGCCCCAAATTAGCCGGAAACCCGCCGTGGAATGCGCATGGGGCCGGTGGGGCGGCCCAGGTGCTGAGCCGGTAAAACGCCGTGAGGCCGCCCCCTCGGAAGGGGACGGCCTCACGGACGAGCCTGATTTATCGCGTCTCGCGGTGCGCGGTGTGCGCATTGCAACGCGGGCAGTGCTTCTTCATCTCCAGGCGATCCGGGTTGTTACGCCGGTTCTTCTTGGTGATGTAGTTCCGCTCCTTGCACTCCACGCAGGCCAGCGTGATCTTCGGGCGGACGTCGGTGGCAGCCACGTGAGTGCTCCTAAGACGAACGGATGGACTTATTCAACGCAAGCAAGAGTAGCCGATTGAAGGACCGACCCCGCAATCGGCTACTGTCAGTAGCGGTGACCGGACTTGAACCGGTGACACAGCGATTATGAGCCGCTTGCTCTACCGACTGAGCTACACCGCTTTGATGAGATCGGACCTCGCCTTGCGACGAGGACCTCTCACACCAGAGCCCCAAAACGGAATCGAACCGTTGACCTTCTCCTTACCATGGAGACGCTCTGCCGACTGAGCTATTGGGGCGAGCGATGAAGACATTACACGGTCCGCCGCCGTTCGCCCAAATCCGTTCCCCGCCGCCCGCTCCGCCCCTCCTCGCCGCCCTCCCGGCACCCCCCTGGCCTCCCCCGACGCACCTCTCGCGACCGGCACGTCGCGGGTGCCCGGGCCTGCGGCACGGCACGAACCGGGCCTGGGTGCCGGGTGTTGCACCACCGGCCACCACCGACGGTGCCGACACGGCGGACGGTGCCACGGACGACCACGGCACGCGCGCGTGAGGGTGCCCGCAGCCTCCCCGCTCGTCCGCCGCCGCCGTCTGTCAGGGCACCCGCACGCGCGCGTGGGTGCCGTTCGTCCGGGTGGACCCGCGCGCGCCTTCCGTCCGGGCGGACCGCGCGTGCCTTCCGCCGGGCGGACGCTGTGTGCCTTCCGTCACGGCAGGCCGTGTGTGGCGTCCACGGCGGGCCACGCCGGTACGACTATTGCCCTCCTGCGCGACCCGCGCGGCTCGCGACCCTAGGCTCGACTCACTCTGTGTGATCTTGGGACGTCACGGCCCCGAACCACGCACGCCGGCCCGCCGAGCCCCCGGCCCGACCCTGGAGCGCGATGCCCGACAGCCAGCCGCAGCCGCAACCGCCGTCGAATTCGTCGGGTTCCTCGGGGTCCTCGGGGCCCTGCGAACCGGCCGCCCTGCTGCTCTGCGGGGCGCGGCTCACCGACGGCCGGACCGTGGACGTACGGCTGAGCGGGGGGCGTATCGAGGCGGTGGGCACGACCGGCAGTCTCGCCCCGGGACCGGCCCGGACCGGCGTCACGCGCGTGGACCTGAACGGCTATCTGCTCCTGCCGGCCCCTGCGGAGCCACACGCCCACGGCGACACCGCACTGTCGGCCGAACGTTCCGGCCCGGTGTCGTACACCCCCGAGGACGTCCAGCGCCGGGCGACCGAGGCGGCCCTGCTCCAGCTCGGGCACGGGGCGACGGCACTGCGCGCGCACGTGCGCGTGGGCGACGTCCAGGGACTCGGTGCGCTGGGGGCGGTCCTGCAGGCACGGCGGTCGCTGCGCGGGCTGGCGGAGCTGACGACGGTGGCGATGCCGCGGCTGCTGACCGGCGTGGCCGGGGCCGAGGGGCTCGCGATGCTGCGGGACGCGGTGAAGATGGGCGCCTCCGTGGTGGGCGGCTGCCCCGACCTGGATCCTGACCCCACGGGCTACGTGGAGGCGGTCCTGGAGGTGGCTTCCGAACAGGGCTGCCCGGTAGACCTGCACACGGACGCCGCCGATCCGGCCCGGCTGTCCCGGCTCGCGGCCATGGCCGGGGGTCTGCGCCCCGGCGTGGCGATCGGACCGTGCGCCG
>NZ_WWJT01000205.1 GCF_009865385.1 Streptomyces sp. SID486
CTCGCTGACGCGGCGCCGGGCCGGTGACACCGCCCCGCGCCCGGATGACGAGCGGCCCGGTGGCTCGGCACCGGCGCGCCCGGTCTCCGGCGCCCGCCACCGGTGCTCGGCCGGGCCGGCCGGCGGCGTGTTCTCTTCGTCCCGTCGGTTGCGGTGGTCTTCGCTCATGCGGCGCCGGGTACCCGGACCGCGGCGGCGGCCAACGTGCGTCCCGGCGTGTCGGACGGCGCACCGGGGGCACTGGGAGACGATGGGCGGACCCGCACGGGCACAGGGCCGGACCGGAGGGACGGGACGCCATGGAGCAGCGGCCGGTACCAGGACGGACAGCCGAGCAGGCGACGGGGCGTCCGGACGCGCCCGGGAGTCCGCCCCGGGCCGCGGCCGACCCGCGCCGCCGCATCCCGCGCACCGACGCGCTGCTGCACGACCCCCGGCTGTCCGCCGCGGTGGACCGGCTCGGCGCACAGCGGGTGAAGGCCGCGGTACGGCAGGCACAGGAGCAGGCCCGCGCGGGCGGCATCGCGCCCGAGCAGGTCCCGCTGACCGCCCTGGACCTGCTGCCAGGCACCGCGAGCGGACTGCGCCCGGTGATCAACGCCACCGGCGTGCTGCTGCACACCAACCTCGGCCGGGCCCCGCTGTCCGCCGCCGCCCGGCAGGCCGTCGGGGAGGCAGCCGGTCCCACCGACGTCGAACTCGACCTGACGACCGGCGTACGGGCGCGCAGGGGACGCTCCGCGCTCGCCGCGCTGCGGGACCGGGTGCCGGCCGCGGGCGCGGCACACGTCGTGAACAACGGTGCCGCGGCCCTCGTCCTGGCCGCCACCGCTCTCGCGGCCGGCAAGGAGATCGTCGTCAGCCGCGGCGAGATGGTGGAGATCGGTGACGGCTTCCGCCTGCCCGACCTCCTCGTCTCGACCGGTGCCCGGCTCCGCGAGGTGGGTACGACCAACCGCACGACCGCCGCCGACTACGCGGCCGTGACCGGGCCGGACACCGGTTTCGTGCTGAAGGTCCACCCGTCCAACTTCCGGATCACCGGTTTCACCCGTGCCGCCCGGACCGCCGACCTCGCCGGCCTCGGTGTCCCGGTCGTCGTCGACATCGGCTCCGGGCTGCTCGCACCGCACCCGGCCCTGCCCGAGGAACCCGACGCCGACAGCGAGCTGCGCGCCGGTGCGGCCGTCGTCACCGCGAGCGGCGACAAGCTGCTCGGCGGCCCCCAGTGCGGGCTCCTGCTCGGCCGGGAGGACCTGGTGCGCGCCCTGGCCCGGCATCCGCTGGCCCGCGCCCTGCGGGTCGACAAGCTGACCCTGGCCGCGCTGGAGGCCACACTGACCGGCCCGCCCACACCGACCGCCCTCGCACTCACCGCGGACCCGGAGCTGCTCCGCTCCCGCGCCGGCCGCCTCGCCACCGCGCTGGCCGCCGACGGGATCGACGTACGGGCCGTCGGCAGTGCCGCCACGGTCGGCGGCGGGGGAGCGCCCGGCGTCAGCCTGCCCAGCGCGGCCCTGTCCCTGCCCGAGCCGTACGCCGCCGTCCTGCGTACCGGCCACGACCCGGTCGTCGGCCGCCTGGAGGCCGGCCGCTGCCTGCTGGACCTGCGTGCCGTACCGCCGGAGGACGACGACCGGCTGGCGGACGCGGTGCGCACGGCGTCGCCGCGGGCCGGGGCCGCATCGCCGGGGACCCCACGGCGGGCGGAGGATCGCGGCCGGCAGGCACCGGCCGGGGCCGCG
>NZ_WWJT01000206.1 GCF_009865385.1 Streptomyces sp. SID486
AGTCACCGAGTCACCGAGTCACCGAGTCACCGGCAGGTCTCCCTGCGCCGGACGGAGGAACCCGTCACCTGGCCGGGCTCCCCCCGCGTGCGCGGGTGTCCGGCGCGGCGTTGGCTGCGATGGAGGCAGCACGGCCGCTTCCCGACCCTCGGCGGCGCATGGGACGTACCGCCAACCGTGCCGCTGGAGGCCAAGCCCATGCACAACTCGCGACTCCTGCTCCGCTCCGGCCTGACCCTCGCGGCGGTCGCCGCGCTCCCGGCCGCGCTCGCCGGGCCGTGTGCCGCGGCCTCGGGCATCTCGGTCAGCACCACCGGCTCCACGGTCTCGGTGGTCACCAGCGCGTGCACCCAGATCAACGGCAGCTGGGGAACCGCGGCGCTGCTCACCAGCAGCCAGGCGAACTTCTCCCAGGGACGGCAGGCGACCCTGTCCGGCACGAGCGTCAGCCAGTCCGCGGCGTGGACGGGAGTGAGCGCGGGGACGTACACCGTGGTCGTGGTGTGCTCCAGCGGCAGTACCGCGGGCAGCCAGTCGGTGATCGTCTCCGCGGCGTCCAGCAGCAGCAGTCGCCGCCCCACCATCTCCGCGACGTCCACCGCGGCTCCGTCCCGCGGCGTGATGGGCGGCCTCGGCGGCGCCGCCCGGGACTACGGCCCCCTGACCCTGGGCGTCGGGGCGGCCCTCGTCGGCGCCGGGGTCGTCGCCACGGGCTGGGTCCTGCGCCGCCGCACGAAGCCGTACCGGCTCTGAACGACCGCACCGGCCCCCGCGCGGCCCGGCCCGGCTCTCCTGGCCGGCCCGGGCGGGGTTCACGCGGCACCCGGCGGACGGCAGAGTGAGACGGCGCACGGCCCGCAGCGCACGACGCACGACGCACGACGCACGGCACACGGCACACGGCACACGGCACAC
>NZ_WWJT01000207.1 GCF_009865385.1 Streptomyces sp. SID486
GGCCCCCGAGACGGACGCGGAACCGCCGCTCCCGGCACTCCCCGGTACGCCGCGAGCAGCCCCCGAGACAGACGCCGAACCGCCACCCCCGCACTCCCCCGGTACGCCGCCGGTGGCCCGCATGATGGACGGGTGCGACGTCTCAGCACACTCCGCGGCGGCTCCGGCCGGGCCGGCCGCGGCACGCTGCCCGGACAGGTCGGCTGGTTCGTCGTCGTCGGCGTCGCCTCCACCGCGGGGCAGGCCCTGCTGTACTGGCTGCTGCGCCACTGGGCCTCTCCCCCGGCGGCCAACCTCGCGTCGCTGCTCCCCGTCACCGTCCTGAACACCGAGGCCAACCGGCGGCTGACCTTCCGCGGCACGCCGGTCCCCGCGCTGCGGGCGCACCTGGCCGCAGGCGCCCTGTTCGTCCTGGCCTACCTGGTCACCACGGGCACGGTCCTGCTCTTCCGCCGCTGTCGGCCGGCAGCCTCACCGGCGGCGGAAGCCCTGGTGCTGGTGGCGAGTTTCGCCCTGGTGACCGTGGTGCGCTTCGCCCTGTTGCGGCTGGTCGTCTTCGGCCGCCGACGCGTGTGAGCCGCCCGCCCCGTGCGGGCGGCACCGGCGGGCAGCGCTGGGGGCCGGTCGAGAGGGCCGCGGAGTGCCGGCCCGCGGCGGCCGGTCCCGGGC
>NZ_WWJT01000208.1 GCF_009865385.1 Streptomyces sp. SID486
CGCCGACTCCGGTCCCCTCGGCGCCGACTCCGGTCCCCTCGCCGCCGACTCCGGTCCCCTCGCCGCCGAGCCCGGTCCCGACGCCGCCGCGCCCGGCCCCCTCGCCACCGGCAGCACCCATAGCGGTACCAACGGCAGCAACGGCAGCAGCGGTGGCCTCGGCCGCGGTGGTCTCGGCAGTGGTGTCCGTCGTGCCGGCGGTGCCACCGGTGGCGGTCCCGACGGCGGCGCTGCCACCGGCCCGGCCGCTCCTCTCACCCCCGGCCCGGCCGCCCCCGTCACCCCCGGCCCGGCCGTCACCACCGCCCCCACCCCGCACACCCTCGGCCGAACCCCCGCAGGGCTCCCGCACACCCTCGGCCGATCCCCCGCAAGCACCCCGCACAC
>NZ_WWJT01000209.1 GCF_009865385.1 Streptomyces sp. SID486
GAGCTGTACCGCAACGGCGCGGAGTGGAAGTTCCGGGCCATCGGCCAGGGCTACGCCTCCGGGCTGCGCGGCATCGCGCAGGACTTCGGCGTCAACGTCTGACGCGGAAACACCCCCCGGTCCGGCGCCGCACCGTTTAGGGGCGGCGCCGGACGCGCAGGACAACCAGGGAAGCTTCACCAGGGGAGGACCAGGACCATGGGCGTCACACTCGCCAAGGGAGGCAATGTCTCCCTCTCCAAGGCCGCACCGAACCTCACGAACGTCATGATCGGGCTCGGCTGGGACGCCCGCTCCACCACCGGGGCCCCCTTCGACCTGGACGCCAGCGCGCTGCTGTGCGGCGCCGGCAACCGGGTGATGGGCGACGAGTACTTCGTGTTCTACAACCAGCTCACGAGCCCTGACGGCTCCGTGGAGCACACCGGTGACAACCTCACCGGTGAGGGCGAGGGCGACGACGAATCGATCCTGGTGGACCTCGCCAAGGTCCCGCCGCAGTGCGAGAAGATCATCTTTCCGGTCTCGATCCACATGGCGGACGAACGGGGCCAGACCTTCGGCCAGGTCTCCAACGCGTTCATCCGGGTCGTCAACCAGGCCGACGGCCAGGAACTGGCCCGCTACGACCTCAGCGAGGACGCCTCCACCGAGACGGCGATGATCTTCGGTGAGCTCTACCGCTACCAGGGAGAGTGGAAGTTCCGGGCCGTAGGACAGGGGTACGCGTCGGGGCTCCGGGGCATCGCCCTAGACTTCGGAGTCAACGTTTCGTAAAGCCGCGTGCGGCGCGGGGGAGTCCCTCCCTCAGACTTCGTCTGGGAGGTGCCCCCAGAGATGATGGGATAGCCAGTGCTTCTCAAAACCTTCGGCTGGTCGTTCGCGGTCACCGCGCTCGGCCTGGTCGCGGCGGCGTTCTACGGGGGGTGGACCGCCTTCGGCATCGTGGCGATCCTGGCCATCCTGGAGATCTCGCTGTCCTTCGACAACGCGGTGGTCAACGCCGGAATCCTGAAGAAGATGAACGCCTTCTGGCAGAAGATCTTCCTCACGGTCGGTGTCCTCATCGCCGTCTTCGGCATGCGGCTGGTGTTCCCCGTCGTCATCGTCGCGATCAGCGCGAAGATGGGCCCGATCGAGGCCGTCGACCTGGCCCTCAACAACAAGGACCGCTACCAGGAGCTGGTCACCGACGCCCACCCGGCGATCGCCGCCTTCGGTGGCATGTTCCTGCTGATGATCTTCCTCGACTTCATCTTCGAGGACCGGGACATCCAGTGGCTGCGCTGGATCGAGCGGCCCCTGGCCAAGCTCGGCAAGGTCGACATGCTGTCGGTCTGCATCGCCCTGATCGTCCTGCTGATCACCTCCTTCACCTTCGCCACCCACGCCCACCAGCACGGCGGCGCCCACGTGGACAAGGCCCAGACGGTCCTGATCGCCGGCATCGCCGGCCTGATCACCTACATGGTCGTCGGCGGACTCTCCGGCTACTTCGAGGACAAGCTGGAGGAAGAGGAGGAGCGCGAGCACGAGCAGGAGGAAGAGGCCGCCCGTTCCGGCAAGCAGAAGCCCGCGGTCGTCCTGGCCGGCCAGGCCGCGTTCTTCATGTTCCTCTACCTGGAGGTCCTGGACGCGTCCTTCTCGTTCGACGGTGTGATCGGCGCCTTCGCCGTCACCAACGACATCGTCCTGATGGCCCTCGGCCTCGGCATCGGCGCGATGTACGTCCGCTCGCTCACCGTGTACCTGGTCCGCCAGGGCACGCTCGACGACTACGTCTACCTGGAGCACGGCGCCCACTACGCCATCGGCGCCCTCGCCGTGATCCTCATGGTCACCATCCGGTACGAGATCCACGAGGTCATCACCGGTCTCGTCGGCGTCGTCCTGATCGCCTTGTCGTTCTTCTCCTCGGTCCGCCGCAACCGCGCGCTGGCCTCGGCGGAGGGCAGCGGCGAGAAGGCCGAGGTCTCCTCCGGGGTGTGACACCCCGGCCGGTGAGGAACGCTTCGAACGGGGCGGCCGACGCGGTCGGCCGCCCCGTCGGCGTCACGACAGGACCTGGGGGCGGGAATGGGATTCTTCGACGGGCTGCTGGGCGGGCGCGCCGCCGACTTCGACTCGGGCAACGCGTCGACCAACGCCATCGAACTGACCAGGCGGCACCAGACGGTGTCACTCACCAGGCAGGGCGCCGCCACCGGCAACCTGCGGGTCAACCTGTCGTGGCGGATGCGGACCTCCGACTTCGACGGGGGCCGCACCAGCCTGCTGCGCCACCCCTTCAAGGCCCTGAAGCCGCCGGAGATCATCGGTCACGGCCAGAGCATGGTCGACGTCGACCTCGACCTCGGCTGTCTGTACGAGCTGACCGACGGTACGAAGGGGGTCGTACAGCCGCTCGGCGGCTACCTGGGGGACGTCAACGCACCGCCGTACATCAAGCTCAGCGGCGACGACCGGTTCGGCTCGGGGTCGGGCGAGACGATGTACGTCAACCTCGACCACCGGGACGACCTCAAGCGGATGCTGGTCTTCGTCTACATCTACGACCAGACCCCCGCCTTCGACCGTACCCACGCCGTCGTCACCCTCTACCCCAGCAACGGCCCCCGCATCGAGATAGGTCTGGACGAGCGCCACCCCCAGGCCCGCTCGTGCGCCGTGGTGATGATCGAGAACATCAAGGACGAACTGATCGTCCGCCGCGAGGTGAAGTTCGTCTACGGCTTCCAGGGCGAACTGGACCGCCTGTACGGCTGGGGCCTGCAGTGGGGCAGGGGTTACAAGACGAAGGCCGACCGCTAGAAGCCCCGCGGGGGCGATCCGTGCGACGGACCGCCCGCGGCCCGCGCACGCGCCGAGGGCCCGGCCGCCGGGCGGACCGGCTACCGCCCGATGAACTGCGGCCCCTGCGGAGGCAGCCGGAAGTCCGGATCCGCGCCCACGGCGACCGGCACCGGCGGGGACTGGGGGTAGCCGTACGCCGGCTGCGGATACCCGTAGGCCGACGGCGCCGACGTCGACTGCGGATACCCGTAGGCGGACGGCGGCCCCGGGGCCGGGAACGCCGGCTGCTGCGCCGGCAGCGCGGACGTGGGCTGCTCCGGAGGCAGCGGCTGTGACGTCGTCTCGCCCGGCGCCCGGTCCTCCGCCGCCTCGGCCGCCTCCGACTCGTCCACCGAGATGCCGAAGTCCGTGGCGAGACCCTTCAGCCCGTTGGAGTAGCCCTCGCCGAGCGCCCGGAACTTCCAGCCCTCCCCGCGCCGGTACAGCTCACCGCAGATCAGCGCCGTCTCCGCGCCGGTCTCCGGCTTGATCTCGAACCGCGCCAGCGGCTCCCCGTCGGCGACCGCCGCGTCGTACAGCAGGATGCACAGCGCCGGCACCTGTTCGAAGACGACCCCGTCGGCGGAGGCGACCACCACGATCCGGGCGACGCCCGGCTCGACGCCGGAGAGATCTGTCTGGATCGTGTCGGTCAGCCCCTCGGCGATCCGTTTCTTGCCCAGCCGCCACACCTTCCCGGAGGGGTGCCGGGGCTGGTTGTAGAAGACGAAGTCCTCGTCGGAGCGCACACGGCCGTCGGAACCCAGCAGCAGCGCCGACACATCCACGTCCGGGACCCCCTGCCCGGGCGTCCAGCGCAGCACGGCGCGCACCGTGGTGGCCTCCAGCGGGACGTTCGACCCCTTCAGCATCGCGTGCGTCATGCGGTCATCCTGCCTTCTCGGTCCTGATCACGACAATGCGGGGGGCTATGCCACCGACATGGGCGAGTTACCGGAAATTCATGCCCGGCGGGAACCCCCGACATGGGTCTCTACGTACTATTACCGGCCACCCTTTACCGAACCCAGAGGCTCGGCTCGCACCCTGAGGGAGTCCCATGCGTCATTTCGGGCACATCGCCCCCGAGGAACGACAGCGCCTCTTCCACCGGGAGCCGTGCGCGTTCACCGCCGACTCCCCGGCCCGGCTGCTCTCCGCGGCCCTGGGCGCCACGCTCTACAGCCCGGCCACCCGGCCGCGGCTCGCCGACGACATCGTCCGGCAGGCCGGCAACGGCGTGGTCTCGATGGTGCTGTGCCTGGAGGACTCGATCGGCGACGAGGACGTCCCGGCGGGCGAGGAGAACCTCGTCCGGCAGCTCGCCGACCTCCACGCCCGGCCCGGCGTGGAGCCGCCCCTGCTGTTCATCCGGGTGCGCACCCCCGGGCAGATCCCGGACCTGGTCCGCCGCCTGGGCCCGGCCGTGCGCCTGCTGTGCGGGTTCGTGCTGCCCAAGTTCACCGAGGAGCGCGGCATACCCTTCCTGGAGGCCCTGGCCGTGGCCGAGCACGCCGCCGGCCGGCGCCTCTTCGCCATGCCCGTCCTGGAGTCCCCCGAGCTGCTCTACCGGGAGTCGCGCGTGGACACCCTGGAGGGCATCTCCCGCGCGGTCGACAAGTACCGCGACCGGGTGCTCGCCCTGCGCCTGGGCGTCACCGACTTCTGCTCCTCCTACGGCCTGCGCCGCGCCCCCGACATGACCGCCTACGACGTCCAGATCGTCGCCTCCGTGATCGCCGACGTCGTGAACATGCTCGCCCGCGCCGACGGCACCGGCTTCACCGTCACGGGCCCGGTCTGGGAGTACTTCCGCGCTCCCGAACGCATGTTCAAGCCGCAGCTCCGGCAGAGCCCCTTCCTGGAGGTGCAGGCCGTGGACCTGCGCAAGAAACTCATCGAGCACGCCATGGACGGACTGCTCCGGGAGATCTCCCTCGACCAGGCCAACGGCCTGCTCGGCAAGACCTGCATCCACCCCTCCCACGTGCTGCCCGTGCACGCGCTGTCCGTGGTCAGCCACGAGGAGTACAGCGACGCGCAGGACATCCTCCGGCCGGAACGGACCGGCGGGGGTGTACTCCGTTCGGCCTACACGAACAAGATGAACGAGGTGAAGCCGCACCGCGCCTGGGCCGAGCGCACCCTGCTGCGGGCCGAGGTGTTCGGCGTCGCGCACGAGGACGTCGGCTTCGTGGAACTGCTCGCCGCCGGCATACCCGGCTGACCCTCTTCTCCGCCTCTCCAAGGAACGCATGAACAACGCAGTGAACGACGAGGTCTGGTCCGGCAGCTGGGTCGCCGAGCGGCTCGGGGTCGCACTCGTGGGGGACGACGGGCTGCCGGCCCTGCTGGGGCTCGCGCTGCGCCGCAACCCCAAGCGGGCCCACCTGCTGGTCTCGAACGTCCTCGGCAAGCACGTGCCCCAGTCGCCGGCCGTGGTGTACGACCACGGGCTGCGCCTCGGCCGGCGGGTCCTCGACCTGCTCGGCGAGGCGGAGGCGGCCACCGCCGTCGTCCTCGGCTACGCCGAGACCGCGACCGGTCTGGGCCACGCGGTCGCCGACGGCCTGGGCCGCGCCCCCTATCTGCACTCCACCCGGCGGCCGGTGGCCGGTCTCGTCCCCGCGGGCGGGTTCGAGGAGTCGCACTCCCACGCCACGTCCCACCTGCTGCTGCCGGAGGACCCCGGCCTGCTGGCCGGCGACGGGCCGCTGGTCCTGGTCGACGACGAGTTCTCGACCGGCAACACGGTGCTCAACACCATCCGCGACCTGCACGAGCGCTGTCCGCGGCGGCGGTACGTGGTGGTCGCGCTGGTCGACATGCGTTCCCCCGAGGACTGCGCCCGGATGGAACGGTTCGCCGGGGAGACCGGGGCCCGGCTGGATCTGATCGCCACGGTGTCCGGGACCGTACGGCTGCCGGAGGGGGTGCTGGAGAAGGGGCAGGAACTGGTCGCGCGGTACGAGCAGGCCGGACCCGGTGCGGCCGGCCGCGCCCGCCCGGCAAAGCCGCAGGACGTCCCGCCCCGCACCCCTGCGGGTACGCCGGCGCCCGCCGGGCGGGTCGACCTCGGCTGGCCCCGCGGACTGCCCGACGGCGGCCGGCACGGCTTCACCCCCGCCCATCGCGCCCGCCTCGACACCGCGCTGCCCGCCATGGCCGCCCGCCTCCGCGACGCCCTGCCCGCCGGCGCCCGGCGCGTCCTCGTCCTCGGCTGCGAAGAGCTGATGTACGCCCCGCTGCGCCTCGCCCACGCGCTGGAGCGGACCACGGACGCCGAGGTGCGCTTCTCCACCACCACCCGCTCGCCCGTCCTCGCGGTCGACGACCCCGGCTACGCGATCCGCACCCGCCTGGTCTTCCCCGCCCACGACGACCCGGCCGACGGTCCCGGCGAGCGCTACGCCTACAACGTCGCCGGCGGCGGCTTCGACGCCGTCGTCGCCGTGGTGGACTCCGCCGCCGACACCCCCGCCCTGCACGCACCCGACGGTCTGCTGGCCCGTCTGGCGGCCCACGTCCCGCACGTGCTGCTCGCGGTCGTACCGTCGTACGTCCCGCACGCTCCCGAAAGGCCGGCCATGCTGCCCGAGCCCCTCCGCGGCCCCGCTTTCTCCTCGTACGCGCCGCAGGAGGTCGGCTGGCTGCTCCAGGACCTCTCCGCCGTCACGCTGGAGGCGCCGACCGAGGAGCGGGAAGAGGCCATCCAGCGCGGCGGCGCGCACTACGCCGAGTCGCTGCCGGTGGAGTACCAGCCCAGCGAGCGGTACCAGGAGCTGTTCCACACGGCCCTGGAGGAGTCGGCGGCCCGGATCGCGCGGGCCGTCGGCGCGGTCACCGAGACGGTGATCGCCGAGAGGTCGCCCCGCCCGGTCCTGGTCTCCCTCGCCCGCGCGGGCACCCCGGTCGGCGTCCTGATGCGCCGCTGGGCGCAGTTCCGGCACGGCCTCGACCTGCCCCACTACGCCGTGTCGATCGTGCGCGGCCGGGGCATCGACACCAACGCGCTGCGCTGGCTCGCCGGCCGGCACGACCCCCGGGACGTCGTCTTCGTCGACGGCTGGACCGGCAAGGGCGCCATCACCCGCGAACTCGCCCAGGCGGTCGAGGAGTTCGAGGCGAAGGAGGGCGTCACCGGGTTCGACCCGGAGATCGCCGTCCTCGCCGACCCCGGCTCCTGCGTGCGCACCTACGGCACCCGCGAGGACTTCCTCATCCCCTCCGCCTGTCTGAACTCGACCGTCTCCGGTCTCGTCTCGCGCACGGTCCTGCGCGCCGACCTGGTCGGCCCGCACGACTTCCACGGCGCGAAGTTCTACCGCGAACTCGCCGGAGCCGACGTCTCCGGTGCCTTCCTGGACGCGGTCTCCGCCCGCTTCCCCGAGGTCGCCGACGCCGTCGAGGAGGCGGCCAAGGAGCTGCTGGCCGCCGACCGCACCCCGACCTGGGCCGGCTGGCGGGCGGTCGAGCGGATCAGCGAGGAGTACGGCATCCACGACGTGAACCTGGTCAAGCCCGGTGTCGGCGAGACCACCCGGGTGCTGCTGCGCCGGGTGCCGTGGAAGATCCTCGCCCGGGCGGGGGCGGGTGCCGACCTGGACCACGTACGGCTGCTCGCCGAGCAGCGCGGGGTGCCGGTCGAGGAGGTCGGCGACCTGCCCTACACCTGCGTCGGGCTGATCCATCCCAAGTACACGCGAGGCGCCACCGGCGCCGACGGCAAGGCGGTGACCCTCTGATGACGGTGCTGGTGGCCAGCGACCTCGACCGCACGCTGATCTACTCCGCGGCGGCCCTCGCCCTGACCATGCCCGACGCCCGGGCCCCCCGGCTGCTGTGCGTGGAGGTGCACGAGGCCAAGCCGCTGTCCTACATGACGGAGACCGCGGCCCGGCTGCTGACCGAGCTCGGCGACACGGCCGTCTTCGTGCCGGCCACGACCCGCACGCGCAAGCAGTACGAGCGCATCAACCTGCCGGGGCCGCCCGCGCAGTACGCGATCTGCGCCAACGGCGGGCATCTGCTGGTCGACGGGGTCACGGACGCCGACTGGCACGCGCGCGTGCAGGCGCGGCTCGCCGACGAGTGCGCGCCGCTGGCGGAGGTCCGCGAGCATCTGCTGCGCTCCTCCGACCCGGTCTGGGTGCGCAAGCACCGGGTCGCCGAGGATCTGTTCGCCTACCTCGTGGTCGAGCGCGAGCTGCTGCCCGCGGACTGGGTGAAGGAGCTGGCGGTGTGGGCGGAGAACCGGGGCTGGACGGTGTCCTTGCAGGGCCGCAAGATCTACGCCGTCCCGAAGCCGCTCACCAAGGGCGCGGCCGTCCGGGAGCTGGCCCGGCGCACCGGCGCGGAGCTGACCCTGGCCGCCGGGGACTCGCTCCTCGACGCCGACCTGCTGCTGGCCGCCGACCGCGGCTGGCGCCCGGGCCACGGCGAGCTGGCGGACGCCGGCTGGAGCGCGCCGGAGGTCGGCGCGCTCCCGGAGCGAGGCGTACTGGCGGGGGAGCGGATCCTCGGGGAGTTCCTGGGAGCGGCCCGTACGGCCGCCGTCCGGGGGCGGGGTTAGCCGCAGCAGCCGCCCCCGCAGCAGCCGCCGCCGGCCCCGCCGCCCCGGGGGGCCGGCGCGGTGGCGTTCGACACGCCGCCGACGGCCACCGTCGACAGCAGCTTCACCGTGTCGTCGTGGCCCGCGGGGCAGGCGGCGGGGGCGGCGGACTGCGCCATCGGGCGGCTGAGTTCGAACGTGTCGCCGCAGGTCCGGCAGCGGTACTCGTAGCGAGGCATGCGCCCAGGTTAGCCGTCGAGGCCCGGGCCGGGGCATCTCAATGTTTCATGAGTGTTGCTTTCTATCCGGCATATGTGCAGGGCATTCGAAAACGTTACTGATAATTTGTGAACGCCGTTGCGAGGATGCTCAGCTCACCCGCGCGAGCAAGTCGAGTGCGGAGGGAGACGCAGGGTGACCAATGCGTCGCAGGGGGAGGGCGGCCCCGTGGGGGGCGGCCGGGACGAGAAGCCGTCGAACGCCGACGAGACCCTGCATCTGAGAGTCGACGCCCTCAGGGCGGACGAGACGATGCAGCTGCGCGTACCCGCGCCGCCGGAGCCGCCCGCTGCGGGCGGTGGCCGGGCGGAGCGCCGGCGCAGCACGCGCTCCGCCGGGCGGGAGAAGGGCGCCGCCGCCTCCGCGGTGGCGGGCGCGGCCGGCCGTGTGCTGGGCCCGCTGGCCCCGTACGCGCGCCGAATAGCCCCCTACGCCCGCCGTCTGAAGCCGGTCTACCCCCGTCCCGGCCGCACCGGCTGGCGCCGCTGGATGCCCTCCTGGCGCCAGTGGATCGGCGCCGTCCTGACCTCGTGCGGCCTCCTCGGGGCGTTCCTCGTCACCGCGTACGCGATGACGGACATACCGAGCAACCTGAACTCGTACGCGACCCAGCAGGACAACGTCTACTTCTGGTCCGACGGCACCCCCATGGCCCGCACCGGCTGGGTGCAGCGGCAGGCGATGCCGCTGAAGGACATACCCGAGGACGTCCGCTGGGCGGTGCTCGCCGCGGAGAACGAAAGTTTCTACTCGGACCCGGGCATATCCGTCAAAGGCATCACCCGGGCGCTGTTCCGCACGGTGGGTGAGGGTGACACCGAGGGCGGATCCACTATTACCCAGCAGTATGTGAAGAACGTTTATCTGACGCAGAACCAGACGATCAGCCGCAAATTCACCGAGGCGATGATCTCGCTCAAGCTCGACAACAAGATGAGCAAGGACGAGATCCTGGAGGGCTACCTCAACACCAGCTGGTTCGGCCGCGGCACCTACGGCATCCAGCGCGCCGCCCAGGCGTACTACGGCAAGGACGTCGGCAAGCTCAACGCCTCCGAGGCGGCCATGCTCGCCTCGCTGCTCAAGGGCGCGGGTCTCTACGACCCCACCCTCAGCAAGGCCAACCACGCGCGGGCCGTGGAGCGCTGGTCCTGGATCCTCGACCGCATGGTCAAGATCGGCAAGCTGTCGCCGCAGGAACGGACCGAGTACACCAAGTTCCCCGACCCGCTCAAGAGCAACCCGCTGTACGACACCGGTGAGCAGAGCGACTACCTGGTGGAGCTGGCCTCGCAGTACGCCAAGAAGGCCGGCCACCTGACGGACAAGCAGTTCGACCTGGGCGGCTACCAGATCTACACGACCTTCGACCGCAAGCGGGAGCAGGCGCTCACCACCGCCGTCACCAAGGCCCGCAAGGACGCCAGGCAGGGCGATCCGGCAGTGGCGAAGAACGGACACTACGGCGCCGCCTCGGTGGCCGCGGACGGCCGGATCCTCGCCGTCTACGGCGGCCCGGACCACCGCAGGCAGGGTTACAACGAGTCCAACGCGACCACGGTCCCGGCCGGCACCGCGTTCCTGCCGTTCGTCTACGCCGCCGGACTGGAACACGGCGTGCACAAGACGCGCGGCGGACCCGCCACCCCGGTCACCCCGGACAGCGTCTACGACGGCGACGACGCCGTGCCCGTGACCACGCCCGAGGGGCCGTACTGGGACCGCAGCGGCAAGAAGGTCGCCGCGCACAACGACGGCGGGAAGTCCTACGGGAAGATCACGCTGCGCGAGGCGCTCGCGAAGTCGGTCAACACCCCTTTCATGCAGCTCGGCATGGACGCCGGCCTGGACGAGGTGCGCCAGACCGCCGAGGCGAGCGGACTGCTGCCGTCCAGCATCGGCCCCCAGGTGCCCGCCCTGTCACTGGGCAACTCCACGCCCAGCGCGATCCGGATGGCCAGCGGCTACGCCACCTTCGCCGCCGAGGGCACCCACACCGAGCCGTACTCCGTGCGCCGGATCACCCGCAACGGCTCCCCGGTCGCCCTGGCCACCCCGCGCCCGAAGCGCGCCGTCGGCGCCACGGTGGCCGAACAGGTCACGGACGCGCTCACCGACTCCTTCCGGACGGCCCACCCGGAGGCGGGGGCGGGCCGGTCCGGGATCTCCGGGAAGGCGGGCACGGCGGACAAGGACACCGCATCCTGGTACGTGGGCACGGCCGACTCCGTGTCCACCGCGATCGTCGTCTACCGGATCGACCTGGCCAGGTCCCTGGAGCCGCTGCCGCTGAAGGGGCTGGCCGGTACGACCGCCGACAGCGTTCCGTATGCCCTCTGGTCGGCCGCGACGGGAATCGGCTGAGCCGTGACCCGTCCACCCTCCCCTCCCGAGAATGAGCCGCGCATGCCCCGCAAGATGTCGTCGTCAGGCCGCCGTCGAGCCCCCCGCGGCCGCGCCGTGCCCCGCGCCACCCGGCCGCAGGTGCTGACGCTCGCCGCCCTCCTCGTCGTGGCCTCGCTGGTGGCCGGGTTCCTGGCGCTGTCCGGCACGGACAGCAGCACCGCTCCGGCCGGCGCGGCCGGCGGGAGGTCCCAGACCGCGCCGAAGGCCAGCCCGACTCCGGAGTGGGACGGGAAGACCAAGATCCTCGGCGACGGCTCGACCTCCTACACCGGGCCGCAGAAGGGGCAGTTGGTGCCCAAGCCGCTCAAACCCGGTGAGAAACCGCCCCAGTTCGTGGTCTTCTCCTGGGACGGCGCGCTGGAGGGCAGCGACCACCTGTTCTCGCACTACCGGGAGCTGGCCGAGGAGTACAACGCCCACATGACCTTCTTCCTCACGGGCATCTACCTGCTGCCCAAGAGCAAGAAGGCCCAGTACCACGGCCCCATGCACTCCGCGGGCGACGCAGCGATCGACTACGCCACCGACGACCACATCCGCACCACGATCGAGCAGCTCAGTGCGGCGTACAAGGACGGCAACGAGATCGGCACCCACTTCAACGGCCACTTCTGCGGCGCCAAGGGCGGCGGCGACTGGAGCGTCGAGGAGTGGAAGAGCGAGATCGACCAGTTCTTCTCCTTCGTGGAGCACTGGAAGACCAACACCGGCTTCAAGGACGTCCCGGCACTCCCCTTCGACTTCAGGAAGGAGGTCACCGGCGGCCGTGCGCCCTGCCTGGAGGGCCAGAAGAACCTGCTGAAGGCCATCAAGGGCTACGGCTGGCGCTACGACGCCAGTTCGCCGGGCGACTTCCAGATATGGCCGGCGAAGAAGAACGGCATCTGGGACTTCCCGCTCCAGATGCTGCCGTACGAGAGCGGCAAGTACCAGGGCCTGTCCATGGACTTCAACTTCCTGTACAACCAGTCCGACGGAGAGACCCAGGGCGACCCGGCCGAGTTCCCCCGGTGGGAGCAGCAGACGGTCGACTCCTACATGGCCGGCTTCAACCGGGTCTACTACGGCAGCCGGGCGCCGCTGTTCGTGGGCAACCACTTCGAGGACTGGAACGGCGGCATCTACATGAAGTCCATCGACCAGGTGGTCAAGAACGTGTGCACCAAGAAGGGCGTGAAGTGCGTGTCCTTCAAGGAACTGGCCGACTGGCTCGACGTGCAGAAGCCGCAGACCCTGGCCGCCCTGCGCAGCCTCGACCCGGCCCAGTCGCCGGACTGGTCGGCGGTCGTCAAGTAACAAGTCAGTACGGTGGGTTCCACTTGTGCAACCCCCTTCACAACCGGCACTCCCGTCATGCGAAGATGCCCCTCTCCCGGTATGAGTACCGGCGTAGAGGGGAACATCATTGAAATCTAGAAGACTGAGCCGTAAGCGGAGCCGGACCGCCATAGTCACCGCTGCGGCCGCCTCGGTGGTCGCCGGTGTGGCCCTGGTGCCCAACTGGAGCGCGGGCGCGGCGGTGACCGACGACCCGACGGTGGACGCGGCCACCAAGGCGACCTTCCAGCGACTGGCCGACGCGGTCTTCACCGACCGCACGCAGACCCTCGTGAAGGGCGCCGGCCAGGCGGAGACCCGGCACACCTCCGGCTTCTCCGGGGCCGTACGCCTGTCCGGCGGGCAGACGCAGGAGCAGAGGTCGGCGCTGGACGAGCTGCGCGACCGCCGCAGCCGGCTCGCCAAGCTGGGCGAGTCGTACCGCGCCGGTACCACCAAGGTCACGCTCGACGCCACCCAGGTCAACGGCCGGCACGCCAAGGTCGCCGTCACCGAGAGCACGACGCTGACCTACGACAAGGCCAAGGCCAACAGCCCGAGGTCCACCGGCTTCCAGGCGCACCACGAGCTGACCTTCACGGCCGACCGGCACGGCGACTGGCAGCTCACGGGCATCAAGGACACCGACCAGGGCTACCTCGCGGTGAACCAGGTCGCCAAGCCCGAGGTCGCCAAGGTGAAGACGGCCGCGGACGACGGCCCGCCGGACGCGGTCCGCTCGGCCACCACCTGGCCTGCGCCGGCCAACAAGAAGAACCTCACCGCTTCCGGGTACGACTACAAGGCCATGGTGTCGTACGCGGCCAAGTACTGGAACAAGTACAACCCGGACTACCCCGACTTCAACGGTCATGGAGCCGGCGGTGACTGCACCAACTTCGTCAGCCAGGCCCTGAAGGCCGGCGGCTGGAAGCACGTGCCGGGCTACACCAACGACTTCCACAAGTGGTTCGGCAACTCCGAGATCCAGTCGGACTCGTTCGTCGGTGTCAACGAGTTCTCCTGGTTCGCCCTCTCCTCGAAGCGCGTCACCAGCCTCGCCAACGTCTACCAGCTGGACATCGGCGACGTGCTCCAGATGGACTTCAACCGGGACGGGTCCAAGGACCACTCGATGATCGTCACATACCGTGACGGCCGGGGCGTGCCGTACGTGAGCTACCACTCGACCAACACCTACAACCGGTCGGTGGCCAGCCTCGTCGCCTCGTACCCGACCGCGGCGTTCTACGCCTACCGGACCTGATCCGGCGGCGGGCCCTGCCGCTCCTGTCCTTCCCGCAGCTCGGGCTGTGTCCGCCGGTCGGCCGGGGAGGGTTCGGGGTGGCGGGCCCGCCAGTACGGGTTGTCGTGCGGCAGGTTGTGGCCCACCCGGCCGTACATGCCGAACGTCATCAGCAGCAGCCCCACGATGAAGCTGAAGAACACGTTCTGGATCTTGAACGCCAGGAAGTTGCTCTCGGTGTCCAGCAGCCCCAGGAACAGGAAGCCGTTCAGCAGGAACAGCACGCCGAGGACCATGTTCAGGGTCGAGGCGAAGTTCCCGCCGATCACCATGCCGACCAGCAGCAGCACACCGATGCAGATCGACAGCACGCTGAGCGCGCCGTTGCTGTTCAGGCCCGCGACCATGTTGCCGCCGGTGTTGAAGAAGCCGATCTGGTCGATCAGGCCCAGGATGCCGAAGGCGACCAGGAAGGCGCCGATCAGGCCCGCGCCGATGCGGTAGACCCGGTTGAGCCGGTGGTCGACGGGCAGGTGGTCGTCGAGCCGCATGCGCCGGCTCTCCTCGGCGTTCCCGGTACGCACCGTGTGTGTGGCCATGTCCGCCTCCCTCGGGCGCTAGCGCAGGCCGTCCGTCCCTTCAATATCCGCCTGCTCCGGCCCACCGGCAACACGCACACCGCTCAGTGCCCGCCGCGCTCCTCACGGATCTGCGCCACGACCCGGGCCACCGTCTGCCGCACCCCTTCCGTCTCGGTCAGGAAGTGCCAGTAGTCCGGGTGCCGCCCCTCCAGCGTGCCGACCGCCCGCTCCAGCCGGGCCACGGCCTCGTCCAGCGGCCGGGCGTGCCGCGGGTCGGGGGTGGTGCGGCCCGTCATGGCCAGCCGCTGCGCGTCCCGGATCGCGAACCGGGACCGCTCGATCTCCGCCTGCGGGTCCTTCTGCACCGCGTTCAGCCTTCCGAGCCGGTCCCCGGCGGCCGACACGGCGTCGTCGGTGGCGTTCAGCAGCGCCCGTACGGTCGACAGCAGCGAGGTGGCGTCCGGCCACCGCTGGGCGTCCCGCGCCGCCTGCGCCTCACCCAGCTTCAGCTCGGCCTGCCGTACGTTCTCCGCGGCCAGTCCCGGCACCTGCTGCAGGTCCTGCCAGCAGGCGGCGGCGAACCGGCGGCGCAGCTCGCTCAGCACCGGCTCCACCTGCCCGGCCCGGGTGGTCAGCGCCTGCGCCCTGGTCCGCAGGGACACCAGCCGGTGGTCGATCTCGGCGGCCCGCTCCGGCAGCCGCTCGGCCTCGGCCCGGATCGCCCCGGCCTCGCGCTGCACCCGCTCGGCCCGCTCCAGCGTCGCCGGCACACCGTGCTGCCCCGCGCCCTGGTTCAGCCGGGTCAGCTCCGGCGACAGGGCCGCAAGCCGGGCGGCCAGGTCGTCGGCCCGCAGGTTCTTGTCCCGTACGGCGTCCAGGGCGTTGCTCGCGGCCAGCAGTGACTGCCGGGCCCGCTCCACGGCCGGGGCCAGCCGGGCCAGCTGTGTCTCGGCCTTGCCCAGCAGCGGTCCGAGCGAGTCGCCGAACCGGTCCAGTTCCTCCCGGACCCGCAGCAGTTCGTCCTTGGCGGCGGTCAGTTCGGCGCGGGCCCGGGCGGCCGTGCCGGCCTCCAGGCCGTCCCGGTCCAGGTCGTGGGCGTCCACGGCCTGGATGTACTGCCGGCTGGCCTCGTCGATGCGGCTCCCCAGCGCCTCGAAGCCGGAGGCGGCGCGCCGGGCGGCGGCGGAGTCGTCCACCGCCGAGATCGTCTCGATGGAGATCCGCAGATCCCGCTGGGCGGTGTCGAGTTCGTAGAACGCCGCTGCCGCCGCGTCCTTCGCGGCCTGCGCCTCGGCCCGCTGGCTCTCGGCCCGCCCGCCGAACCAGCGCCGGGTGCCGCCCCCGGCGAACGAGGCGGCCAGCACCGGTGCGGCCAGCAGCGGCAGGCTCAGCAGGGTGAGGGTGTCCCGCAGCGCGGAACGGGGGCGCCGGGTGTCCGGCGGGGCGGAACGGGGGCGCCGGGTGTCCTGCGGGGCAGGGGGGTGGTGCCGGTCCTGACCGGCGGACGGCGGTGGGTACGGCGGTGTCGCTGGCGTGCCCGGTGTCGCCGTCACATCCCTCTCCCGTGCTGTGGTTCGCCCTGGGTGGTGTCATTCTCCCACCCGTGGAAGACGAAAACACGGGCCGGTCAGTTCGCCGTACGAGCCGCGACTTCGCCGCCCGGGCACCAGCCGGCCCCGCCGTGTGCCCGACGGGCCGGAAGACGGTTTGCGGTGCAGCCCGCCGGGCGTTGTAGGCTGTCGGCCTGCCCGGGTGCGTAGCTCAGGGGTAGAGCGCCTGCCTTACAAGCAGGATGTCGGCGGTTCGAAACCGTCCGCGCCCACCGGACCGGCCCCTCGGAAGTCTCCGAGGGGCCGACGCATTTCTCCCCTTCGTCTCCCGGGCCCGGAGTCCCCCGTTCCTCCCTGGGCCCGGAGTTCCCCGCTACTCCCTGGGCCCGGAGTCCCCCGTTCCTCCCTGGGCTCCGAAGTCCCCCGCTACTCCTGCTGCGCCGTCCCCTCGCGGGCGTGCTTCAGCCGTGTGCGCGCCTCCACGCGGTCCCCCGCCGCGACCTCGGCCCAGAAGCGGTGCGTGCTGACGAAGACCGCCAGCTCGTGCTCGCGCCGCCGCAGCTTCTCCACCTCGGCCTGCTCGTCCTCCGTCCAGCCGGGGGACGCGGGCCGCTCCACCTTGCGCCAGCCGGTGTCGTCACTGAAGCCGTCCATCGGCTCGACCGACCAGGGCAGCCGCTTCAGCAGGGCCGACAGCTCGGCCCGGACCTGGTGCAGCTCCTCCTGGCCGGCGAGGAGGTCACTGGGGAATTCATAGGTCGTAGCCACACGGCAATGCTACGCCTGTTCGATTTTGAGTCGCGAGGTCGAGCGGGGGTCCAGGGCGATGTTTCAGCCGAACGGGTGGCCCCGGTGGCACGCCGGGTCAGTGACCGGCGTCCCGCAGCTCCCGCACCAGCCGCGCCGTCACCGGCACCGGCACGCCGTGCCGCCCGGCCGCGCGGAGCAACGCACCGCCGATGGCGTCGAGTTCGAGCGGCCGGCCCGCCTCGGCGTCCCGCTGCATGGACGACTTCGCGGCCGGCGGGAAGGCGTCGTACCGGGCGAGGGCCCGGTCCGGGTCGGCGGGGGCTCCGCAGGCGGCGCTGACCGCGGTGGTCTCGGCGACCAGGGCCTCCAGCTCCGCACGGTGGCGGGTACGGGCCTCGCCGAGCGGCACGCCGTAGCGGGTCGTGAGCAGGGCGAAGGGGGCGAGGAACGCCATCTTGGCCCACAGGGCCGCCGTCTCGTCACCGGCCATGCGCGTGGTCACGCCGGCGGCCGTGAGCCGGTCGGCCAGCGCTTCCAGGCGGTCCCGGGGCACCCCGTCCCCGGCCAGGTCGATCTCGGTGAACGGGCTGCCGTGTTCGATCACGCCCGGGGCGGTGCGGGTGGACTCCACGCGGATCACGGCCGGGGCCACCCGGTCGGGGCGGTGGACGGCGCGCAGGGCGGCGGGGTGTTCGACCCCGTTCAGGAGCGGCACGACCAGGGCGTCACCGAGGGCCGCGCGCGGGACGCGGGTGAGGGCGGCGTCCAGCGCGGTGTGCTTGACGGTGATCAGGCAGGCGTCCACCGGCTCGCGCAGTTCGGTGTCCGCCTCCACGGGGGCGGTGAAGTCGCCGAACTGGGGGCTGCGGACCGTGACGCCGTCACGCCGCAGGATGTCGGCCGTGGTCCGGCCGGCCAGGCAGATCACGCGGTGGCCGGAGCGGGAGAGCAGGGCGGCGAGCAGGCCGCCGGTGCCGCCGGGGCCGAGAACGGCCACGGTGAACGGGTACGTCATGGAATTGTCCCTTTCGATGGTCGGCCCCGGGAGTCGGTGGCCGCCTTCACGGTGATCATCGCAGTGGGCGGCCTCGCGCGCCAGACTTGGGGACATGTGCCGGAGCATCAAGACGTTGCGACCGCCCGCGCTGCCGGGCGAGCCCACCGACGAGGAGATCCGCGCTGCTGCGCTGCAGTACGTGCGGAAGGTCTCGGGCTTCCGGGCCCCCGCCGCCCACAACCGTGAGGTCTTCGACGAGGCGGTGGCGGCCGTGGCCCGCGCCACGGCGGAGCTGCTCGCCGGGCTGGAGGTGCGCGGCCGTCCGGCCCGGGGCGCGCAGTAGCCGTCCTTGCCGGGGTGAGCGGCTGCCGTGTCCGGGGGCGGAGTAGCCGTGTCCGTGCCTGGGTGCGCGGCAGCCGTCCGTGCCGCGGCGCGGAACAGCCGTCCGGTCCGGGCGCGGAATAGTCGTCCGTGCCGGGGCGCGCGGTGGCCGTCCGGTCCGGGGGTGGAGCAGCCGGCCGTGCCGGGTGCGCGGTAGCCGTCCGGTCCGGGTGTGGACGGACGAGCCCCCTTTTCACCGCACGGCCCGCGAGTGGCGGGTCGGGCGGTCGCCTTCGTGTGCCCGGACGTGACCGGAGGAGGCGCCACCGCTTGGCTGAATGTTGAACTTGCAAGCAATGCTTAGGTGTGCCTAACCTGTTGCTCCATTCGGTACCGCCGCCCCCCACGGCCGGCCCGTCCCCGGCCGGCCCGACAGACACCGAAGAGGAGTCCCCCCTCATGTCCGCTCGCCTCAACTCCGCTCAGCCCTACGCCGTAGGGGCCTTCCGCATAGTCGTCGGCCTGCTCTTCACCGTGCACGGTGCCGCCTCCCTGTTCGGCGTCCTCGGCGGCGCCTCGGGCACCGGCGGCACGATCCCGGCCGGCACCTGGCCCGGCTGGTACGCGGCCGTGATCCAGCTCGTCGCCGGCGGCCTGGTGCTGCTCGGCCTCGGCACCCGCGGAGCCGCGCTGATCGCCTCCGGCTCGATGGCGTTCGCCTACTTCGACATCCACCAGCAGTCCGCCCTGTGGCCCATCCAGAACGGCGGCGAACTGTCGGTGCTGTTCTGCTGGTCGTTCTTCCTGCTGGTCTTCACCGGCTCCGGCGCCTTCGGCCTGGACCGCGTCGTCGGCCGGCGCGCGGCGGCGGGCAGCGAGCCCGCGGCCGAGCAGAGCCCCGTGACGGTCTGACCGGCACAGGGAGCCACCGCACCGTGAACATCCCGTAGTCACGCCACGAGGCCACCGCACCGTGAACATCCCGCAGTCACGCAACGGGACCACCGCACTGTGAACATCCCGTAGTCGCCCCACGCGCCCCCCGCGAACCTCCTGTCACACCCCCGGCGTACGCTGTATGGCTGTCCAACGGGGGAGTGACGGGAGTCGTCGTGTTCGAAAGCGTGGGTGCGCTCGCGGGCGGGCCATGGATCTATGCCGTGGTGGCCGTGTCGGTGCTGCTCGACGTGTTCCTGCCGGTGTTGCCCAGCGGTGTGCTCGTCATCACCGCCGGCACGGCGGCGGCGGCGGGTTCCGGCGCGGCGACGGGACGGGTCCCGCACGAGGTGCCCGACATCCTGGCGCTGATCCTGTCCGCCGCGACCGCCTCGGTCCTGGGTGACCTGGTGGCCTACCGGCTGGCCTGGCGGGGCGGGGAGCGGCTGGACCGGGCGATAGCCCGCTCCCGCCGGCTGACCACCGCGCAGGAACGTCTCGGCGAAGCGCTCGCCCGGGGCGGTGGCGCGCTGGTCGTGCTGGCCCGCTTCGCCCCCGCCGGCCGCTCGGTCGTCTCCTTCTGCGCGGGCGCGGCCCATCGCCGCGCCCGTGACTTCCTGCCCTGGTCGGCCCTGGCCGGGCTGTCCTGGGCCGCGTACAGCGTGGCGCTCGGCTACTACGGCGCCCAGTGGCTGGGTGCGACCTGGCTGGCCACGGGGGTCTCGGTCACCGCGCTGTTCGCGGCGGGCGCGGCGGCGGGCTATCTGATGCGCCGCAGGCCGGTCTCCTGACGGGCGGATCTTCCGCCGGGGGGCGCGGGGGGCGGTGCGGCCGGCCGCGGGTGACC
>NZ_WWJT01000210.1 GCF_009865385.1 Streptomyces sp. SID486
CGCCTTCGCCCACCAGGACGTGCCGTTCGAGCGGGTCGTGGACGAGGTGCAGCCCGTACGCGACACCAGCCGCAGCCCGCTCTTCCAGGTCATGGTCGTCCTCCAGAACGCCCCGGCGGCCGGCCTCGACCTGCCCGGACTCGACATCACCGACGTCGAACCGGAGTCGGAACAGGCCGCGTTCGACCTCACCCTGGAGTTCGCCGAGACCGGCACCGGAGCCCTGCACGGCCTGCTCACCTACAACACCGACCTGTTCGACGCGGCCACGGCCGAGCGG
>NZ_WWJT01000211.1 GCF_009865385.1 Streptomyces sp. SID486
CGCACCACCACGCCCGCCATCCCCGGACACACCACTGCCCCGGCCGCCCCACGACGCACCACTACGCCCGCCATCCTCAGGCACACCACCGCCCCCGCCATCGCCGGACACACCACTGCCCCGGCCGGCCCACGACGCACCCTCGCGCCCGCCGTCCCCAGGCACACCACCGCCCGCGCCATCCCGCACCGCACCACCACGCCCGCCATCCCCGGACACACCAC
>NZ_WWJT01000024.1 GCF_009865385.1 Streptomyces sp. SID486
GACAACGCCAAGAAGGACAAGGAGACCGCGGAGGCCAAGCTCGCCGTCGCGGTGAAGGCCGAGGCGGACGCGAAGGCGGCCGCCGCCGACGCGCACGCCAAGCGGCTCGCGGCGGAAGCCGAGGAGAAGACGGCCAAGGCGGAGAAGGAGAACGCCGCCGCCAGCCGCGCCGAGGCCGCCGAGCACCGCGAGAACGCCGAGTCCGAGGCGACGAAGGCCAAGAACGCCAAGGACAGGGCCGAGGCCGCCGAGAAGACCGCCGGAGACCGGCGCGACGACGCGGTCAAGGCCAAGGACCACGCCCAGGAAATGCGGAACGACGCGTGGGACGCCGAACAGAAGGCGGACGCGGCCCGCGCCAAGGCCGACGCGAAGCAGGCATACGCCGACTCCCTCGACTCCGGCGACGCCGCCGACGCGGCCCGTGTGGCGGCGAACGAGGCGGACAAGGCGGCCGACGACGCCGAAGCGGCGGCGGGCAGGGCCCGCACGGAGGCCGATGCCGCCACGCAGGCGGCGGCGGACGCGGACGCCGCGGCGACCCGCGCCGAGGCCGCGGCCAAGCGGGCCCGTTCCGACGCTGACGCCGCCCAGGCGGCCAAGCTGAAGGCGGACGCGGCCGTGAAGACGGCCACGAGCGCCGCCGCGGACGCGATCACGGCTTCGCAGCATGCCGCGTCCGAGGCGAAGACGGCGGTGAAGCTGGCGGACGAGGCGGAGCAGCACGCGAAGGACGCCAAGTCGCAGGCCGACGCGGCGAACAAGGA
>NZ_WWJT01000212.1 GCF_009865385.1 Streptomyces sp. SID486
TTGTGGCCGTTGCCGTGGCCGTCGGGATGCAGGACGACCTTGGTCCAGCCCTCGTCACGGGCGTCGAAGTGCTCGTAGGCGGTGGGGGCCTCGTCCAGGCTGAGTTCGTGGGAGACGACGAAGCTCGGTTCGGCCTTCCCGCCGGCGATCAGGTCCCGCAGCGCCCGGTTGTACCGCTTCACCGGCGCCTGCCCGGTGCCCATGTGCTGGCCCTTGAACCACATCAGGCCGAAGTCGATCGGGACCTTGCCCTGGGCCTCGAGTTCGCCCTGGGCCTGCGCGCCGCCGGGGTCCTGGGGGAGGAACACGCCCACCACGCCGATGTCGCCCGTGAACCGGACCGAGTCGATCAGGCCGTTGAGGGTGAGGCTGGCGTCCTCGTGTCCCTGGGGGTCGTGTGCCTGGTAGCCGACGCATTCGCAGCCGTTGTCGGCGCCCAGGCCGAGGGTGGCTTCCTTGACGACCTCCGCGGGGTTCTGCTCGGCGGTGTTGATGGGGATGGCCCCGATCTCCTCCGCCTTGCGCAGCCGGTCGGGGTGGTGGTCGGCCGTCCAGACGCGGCCGGCGCCCTTGAGGAGGGCGGAGTAGGTCGCCATCAGCCCGACGGGGCCGGCCCCGAAGACGATGGTCTGGTCGCCCGGTTTGACGTGGGCCATCTCGGTGGCGTGGTAGCCGGTGGGGAAGATGTCGGCGAGCATCACGTAGTCGGTCTGGCGTTCGGCGGCGTCCTCGCCCAGGCGCAGCGCGTTGAAGTCGCCGTAGGGCACGCGCAGCAGTTCCGCCTGGCCGCCCTGGTAGGGGCCCATGTCGGCGAATCCGTAGGCGGCTCCGGCGAGGGCCGGTTCCGGCTGCATGGTCAGGCAGTAGTTGGTCAGGCCCTGCTCGCACTGCTTGCAGAAGCCGCAGGCGATGTTGAAGGGCAGGACCACGTATTCGCCGACCTGGACCTTGCGGACGGCCGAGCCGACCTCCACGACCTGGCCCATGTTCTCGTGGCCCAGGGTGCGGCCGGACTCGAACGAGGTGCGGCCCTCGTACATGTGCAGGTCCGAGCCGCAGATGTTGGTGGTGGTGATCTTGACGATGATGTCGCAGGGGTGTTCGATCTTCGCGTCCGGCACGTCCTTCACGGTGACCGTTCGCGGTCCTTCGTATACCGCTGCTTTCATGGTGACTTCCCTTGATGTCACGGCCTGGCGGTGAGGAAAGGGCACACAGAGCCTGACTCCCGGAAGCGCTGCGACGGGGGCCCGGGGCTCCGGTACTCCTTGGGGGCCGTTCCACCCGGATCAGGTGGAACGGCGGTCATGCCGCCGGCCCGCCAGGCGGAACTCGGCGCTCCGGCGGCGTTGCGTCCGGGTCCCCGCCCGCCCCCGAGACGAAACAATCACGCACCGACCGATCAGCGGAACATCCGCACCGCGACGGCCACCGACCGACGGCACCTCCCCGGCTCAGCTCACCGGCTGGTCACCGTGGTCGTCCTGCAGCATGCTGCGACGTTCCTGTTCGCGCTTGGAGTAGGCGGCTGCCCGGATCGCCTCGTCGCTCTCCAGACCCGACCCCAGCGCGCCGCCCACCGTGGCGACCGAGGCGACGAACCATGACAACGTCCAGTACTGCGAGGCATGCAGCGGCGTTCGTGCCATGGAGGCGAACACTCGGTCGTTGAGGATGAACAGAGCCCACACCAGGTTGATGACCATCAAACCCACGTAGCAGACGAGCACCCCGATACCCACGGTCACGACCGTCGAGGCGTTGTAGAGAGCCGTCCTCTTCCTCGCCTCCGGCGAACCCTCGTCCGTTCGGTGCCACAGGTTCGCGTCCACGATCAGCCAGCCGATCATGAGCGCGACGGAGCCGACCGTCGCGATCACCAGGCGGGGCGTGCTCAGGGACGCGGCCAGGCTCCAGATGGTGGAGTTCACGGTGGCGACCGCTCCCGTGGCGAGCGCGGCCGCCAGCGCTTTCGACAAGCCCGGCACCAGGCGCCACGGCCGGTTGGCGCGGACCATACCGAGGAGCACCCTCAGGTAACCGCGCGGGCCACTGACCACGTACCGCAGGTCGGCGATCTCCTCCTCGCCGACCTGGCCCGGATGGATGGGCGCGAGACGACTGGTGAAGGGCCCCCGCAGCGGCTGACTTCCCGGAGGTCCCTCAGCCTCGGTGGCCTGCGGGCCCGCCAAGCTGAGCACGGCTTCTTCCACGGCCTGCCGGGCCCGCGTCTGCAGCCGGAATCCCCCCAGCGGGGGAAGGGACAGCAGCGCCAAGCCGTGTTCGTGACTCAGATCCACCACGAGCTTGCGTCCGTGTGAGTGCAGCGGGAGGTCGGTGAGAGCCACGACGACGTCCCAGTTCCCCTTGCTTCCCCGGTCCATGATCCGGTGCATCAGCGTGGGCGGGTCCTCGGTCCCCGCGGTGAAGGGCTCACTGACCACCTCGACGTCGAACCGTCGTCCCTGGCCCGACTTGTCGGCGAGCCGAGCAGGAAGAATCCGGGCCATGCGCTGCGCGATCTCCGTGGGCGCGTCCGGATCCGCCAGGAGGGCCACGACCGTAACGTGCTGAGACGACACCCGCATGGCTCCTTCTCGTCGGCTGCCCCCGCGATCGCCCGTGCCCACAGGATGCCCCCGGGGCGACGCCGACGCCGGGTGACACGCTGGCCCCTGCCGGCAGGGGCAGGTACGGTCGGATCTCCTCGTCCTCCCCCCTGCGGGAGCTGCTCCACCGTGGGCGGTGCTGGGGCCGTTGTCACCGAAACCGCGATTCGCCGGACGCTCGGGGCGAGGCCCGGTGACGCCGCCTGGCGCGCGGTTCCCGGCGTGATCAGGTAATCAGGAACGGTGGACAAGGACGCGACCGACCCCTTCGTACATGTCCGGGGCGCCGGTGAGAACAACCTGCGGAACATCGACGTCGACGTTCCGCGGGACGCGATGGTCGCCTTCACCGGCGTCTCCGGTTCGGGCAAGTCCTCGCTCGCGTTCGGCACGCTCTACGCGGAAGCCCAGCGGCGCTACTTCGAGTCCGTGGCACCGTACGCCCGAAGGCTGTTGCAACAGGTCGGCGCACCGCACGTGCAGGAGATCACCGGACTGCCACCGGCCGTGGCCCTCCAGCAGCGACGCGGGTCGCCCAGCTCGCGCTCGACGGTCGGCACCATCACCACGCTGTCCAATCTGCTGCGGATGCTGTACTCCCGCGCCGGCACCTATCCGCCCGGGGCCGCACGACTGGAAGCCGAGTCGTTCTCCCCCAACACCGCGGCCGGCGCCTGCCCGGAGTGCCACGGACTGGGCGTCGTGCACGACGTCGCCGAGGACCTGCTCGTCCCGGACCCCTCGCTGAGCATCCGCGAGGGGGCGATAGCCGCCTGGCCGGGGGCCTGGCAGGGCGCCAACCTGCGCAGTGTCGTGAACGGCCTGGGGATCGACATCGACCGGCCGTGGCGCAGGCTCAGGAAGAGGGACCGGGACTGGCTGCTGTACACGGACGAGCAGCCCTCCGTGTACATCGAGCCGGAGGAGGACCGCGTCGACTACGGCTACCAGGGCAAGTTCTGGAGCGCCCGCAAGCACGTCATGCACGTCCTCGCCGACTCCAAGAGCGAGAAGATGCGCGAACGGGCGCTCCGCTTCGTCAGGAGTGTGCCCTGCCCCGAGTGCCACGGCAGCGGACTGCGCCCCGAGGCGCTCGCCGTGACCTTCGCCGGACGTTCCATCGCCGAGATCAACGCGATGCCGCTCACCGAGGTCGTGGCGCTGCTGCGGCCCGTGGCCGGGCGGTCCGAGGCCGACGCCACCACGTCGACCGCCCGGTCCGGGGAGACGACCGAGGTCGCGGTCCGGATCTGCGGCGATCTGGTCGCGCGGATCGACGTACTGCTCGACCTGGGCCTCGGATATCTCGGCCTCGGGCGCCGCTCGACGACCCTGTCGCCAGGCGAGGCGCAGCGCCTGCGGATCGCCTCCCAGCTGCGCTCGGGGCTGTTCGGCGTCGTCTACGTCCTCGACGAACCCTCCGCGGGCCTGCACCCGGCCGACGCGGAACCGCTGCTGGACGTGCTGGACCGCCTCAAGGCGGCGGGCAACTCGCTGTTCGTCGTGGAGCACGACATGGACGTCGTACGGCGGGCGGACTGGGTGGTCGACATCGGCCCCGGGGCGGGCGAGGGCGGCGGGCGCGTGCTGTACAGCGGCCCGGTCGCCGGTCTGGAGCGGGTCGCGGAGTCGGCCACGAGCCAGTACCTGTTCGGGCGCGCCCGGCCGCTCGACCACCGCCCGCGCACCCCGCACAGCTGGCTGCACCTGCGCGGAGTCTCCCGCCACAATCTGCGCGACGTGTCCGTCGAGGTACCGCTGTGCGTACTGACGGCGGTGACGGGCGTGTCCGGTTCCGGGAAGTCGACGCTGGTGACGCAGGTGCTCGCCGAGGTCGTCCGCGGCCACCTCGGAGTCGTACCGGAGGAGCCCGAGGAGGCGCAGCTGGAGGTCGACGTCCAGGACGCCTCGGGGGTCGAGTCGTTCGACCGGCTGGTCCTGGTCGACCAGCGGCCCATCGGCCGGACCCCCCGGTCCAACCTGGCGACGTACACCGGGATGTTCGACGCGGTGCGCAAGCTGTACGCGGCGACGGACGAGGCCAGGGCGCGCGGCTACTCGGCCGGGCGGTTCTCCTTCAACGTGCCCGAGGGGCGGTGCGAGACCTGCCAGGGCGAAGGGTTCGTCGCGGTGGAACTGCTGTTCCTGCCCGGCACCTACGCGCCGTGCCCGACCTGCCACGGCGCCCGGTACAACGCCGAGACGCTGGAAGTCACCTACCGCGGCAAGAACATCGCGGAAGTGCTGGCGCTGTCCGTCGACGCCGCCGCCGAGTTCCTGTCCGCCGTCCCGGCCGCCTCCCGCAGTCTGGAGACGTTGCGCGAGGTGGGACTGGGATACCTGCGGCTGGGCCAGCCCGCGACGGAACTCAGCGGCGGTGAGGCGCAACGCATCAAACTGGCCACCGAACTGCAACGGGCCCGTCGCGGGCACGCGCTGTACCTGCTCGACGAGCCGACGGCGGGGCTGCACCCTTCGGACATCGCGCTGCTGCTGCGCCAGCTGCACCGGCTCGTCGACGCCGGCAACACGGTCGTCCTCGTCGAGCACGACCTGGACACGATCGCCACCGCCGACTGGGTCATCGACCTCGGGCCGGGCGGCGGCGACGCGGGTGGGCGGGTGGTCGCGGTGGGCCCGCCGGCCAAGGTGGCGCGGGCCCGCCGCAGCGCCACCGCGCCCTATCTCGCGGCCCGGCTCGCACGCTCCTGACACCGGCGAGGAGCTGAGCACCGGTCAGCCGCGTTCGGGGCGCAGGGTCGCGCGCGGCGCCGTGCCGCGCTCCGTCTGACGGCGGACACGGCTCGTGAGCTGCCCCGTTCGGGACCGTTCCGCCGGGTCAGCCGGGTATGGGCTGGTGCGCCCGGCCGAACTGCTCCACGACGGCGGCGCAGAAGGCGGGCAGGTCGGCCGGCCCGCGGCTGGTGACCAGTTGCCCGTCGACGACCACCTCCTGATCGACGACGTCCGCGCCGGCGTTGCGCAGGTCGGTGCGGATGCTGGGCCAGGACGTCAGGCGGCGGCCCCGCACGGCGTCGGCTTCCGCCAGGGTCCACGGGCCGTGGCAGATCGACGCGACCGGTTTCCCGCCCGCCATGAAGTCCTTGACGAATCGCACCGCGTCACGGTCCATGCGCAGCTGGTCGGGGTTCATGGTGCCGCCGGGCAGGAGCAGGGCGTGGTAGTCGTCGACGGAGGCATCGGCGACCAGGCGGTCCACAGGGAAGGTTCCGGCCGCGTCGAGGTCGAACTGGCGGGCCTGGATCTCGCCGGGGTGCAGGGAGAGGATCTCGGTCTTCGCCCCTGCGCCCTGCAACGCACCGCGCGGCTGGTCGAGTTCCACGCGCTCGACGCCGTCGGTGGCCAGGATCGCCACCCGCATCCCCTGGAGTTCCTGTGTCATGTCATGGCTCCCTTCGCGAGTCGCGGGCCGGAGTCGGACGCCGCCGCGTGCGGGCGAGGAGAATCCAGGGTTCGACGGTGTCCCTGCCTCACGGACGCCGACACACCCGGCACGCTCATGCCTCTCGCCGCCGCACCGGGACCGGAGGGCTTCGTCCGCTCCCGCCCGCGCCGCCATCGGCTGCTACCCCGACGAGATTCGCAGAGCCCCCCGTCGAGCGCCTCCGCACCCCAGGCCGAAAAAGGACTCCCCCTCTTCCCCCGGCAGAGCAGCACGAAGCGCCTGGGCATCCCTCGGCCGGCCGTCCGCGCGAGGCTGCCGGGCGTCGCGACACCGCCCCGCACGGAGCGCCACCCTGTCGGCTCCTTCAGAGCATCTCCAGGGGCGTGGGCCCGCTGGGCGGCGGGAACGACTCGTCGAGAGCGTCGAGCGCCTCGGCAGGAAGGCGGAGGTCCACCGCGCCGCGGTTCTCCCGGACGTGGTCGGGTGATCCGGAACGCGGGATCGCGGCCACCCCTTGTGCCAGCACCCAGGCGAGTGCCACCTGGGCCGGCGTGGCGCCGAGGGCCCGGGCCACGGCACCCAGAGCCTCGCCCTTCAGCAGCCGCCCCTGCTCGATCGGGGAGTAGGCCATGACCGTCACCCCGGCACCGCGGCACCAGGGGAGCAGATCCCACTCGATGCCGCGCCGGGAGAAGTTGTACAACACCTGGTCGACGGCCACGGCGTCGCCACCGGGGAGGGTGGTCAGCTCGACCATGCCGGCGACGTCCAGATTGCTCACGCCCCAGTGACGGATCTTCTCCGCCTCCATCAGGTCGGTGAATCCCGCCAGGGTCTCCTCGAGCGGCCACCGTCCCCGCCAGTGCAGCAGGTAGAGGTCCAGCCGTTCCGTACGGAGCCGCCGCAGGCTGCCCTCGCAGGCGGCGACGGTGCCCTTCCGGCTCGCGTGGCCGGGCAGCACCTTGCTGACGAGGAAGACCTCATCCCGGCGTCCGCGCAGGGCCTCCCCGACGAGCTCCTCGGCTGCGCCGTCGCCGTACATCTCCGCCGTGTCGACGACGGTCATGCCCAGGTCCACACCCAGTCGCAGCGCGGCGATCTCCTGTTCGCGCCGGGCCGTGTCCTCGCCCAGGTACCAGGTGCCCTGCCCGAGCGCCGCGATCTCCTCACCGGAGGGGAGCGCGACCGTTCCGGCCGATTCCGCAGACATCTCGGGCCTCCCGTCTGCCGCGGATCCGCGTCACGCGCCCGCACCGGGTGCCCTGGTCCGCGTCACGCGCACCCGCACCGAGTGCCCAGGTCCGCGCGTCCCAGACAGCCGTGCCGCATGCGCCGCAGGGAGGTCAGGAGGGGCGAGCGGACCGTGCCGAGAGCGCGCCGGGACCGGGTGCGCGACCGCGCAACGCGACGGCGACCGACACCACGGCGCCGCAGGAGAGGACCGCCGCGAAGCCGATCATCGCGGTCTGCACGGCGAAGTGCCGCAGGGCGATGCTGAACAGGACGGACGGCAGGCCCATCCCCAGGTACGCGACGACGAAGAACACGGCGAGGACCCCCGCGCGTGAGGCGGGCTCGGCCACGGAGACGGCACGTTCGACGCCTCCCTTGAACAGCAGCCCGGAGCCGGCTCCCGACAGGGACACGGCGACCAGGTAGAGCCAGAGCGCCGGATGGTAGAGGGCGACGGCGCACAGGACCAGGCCGGCCGGGAAGACCACCGCCCCCACGGCCAGGACCCGGGGCAGCGGGAGACGGCCCAGCACCAGCTGGGCGGCCGCCGCGGACCCGAACATGAGGAAGGCCGCCAGACCGGCCACGAGGTGCGAGTCGGTGTGCAGGGTGCCGTGGAGCACGCTCGCCCCCAGGGAGGAGATCAGGCCGAGGATCGCGAAGGCGAAGGCGCCCAGGGCGCCGGCCGCGCCGAACGTCCGCCGGCCGCCCGGGCGCAGGGCGAACCTGAGGGGCGGTTCGGCCGCGGGCAGCTCCCGGTCCACGGTCTCCGGGGTGGACAGGACCAGCACCAGGCACACGGCCATGGCGAGCGTGAAGATCAGCTGGGTGGTGACCAGGGGCGTGGGAAGCCACTCGGCGGCGGCTCCGGCGACCAGGGGCCCGGACGCCAGGCCACCGAGATTGGCCGCGGTGGCCACGATGCCGGGCAGCACCGAACCCGTCCGGTCCGGACGGGCCTCGTGGTGGAGGTCGTGCAGGTACGTCGTAGCGGTCGAGGCCATCAGCCCCAGTCCGACACCGTTCAGGATCCTGCCCGTGATCAGCCCCGGCAGGTCCCGCCACACGATCAGTACGACCGACGCGACGATGCCGACCAGCAGCGCCGGGACGATGATGCGTCGCCGGCCGAGCCGGTCCGACAGGTGGCCCAGTCCGAGGAAGCCGGCCGCCGCGCCCACGACCATCGATGCGTAGGCCACCGTGACGGTGGTCGAGCCGAAGTGGTCCCGGGCCTCGTACAGCGGCCACAGCGGGGTCGGCGCCGTGCCGAAGGCCATCAGCACGGTGAAGGCCACCGCCACGAACCAGAAGCCGGTCGTGTGCGAGGCACGGCGCCGGGCGGGGGCGCGGGGCGGCAGGCCGGCGGGAGCGGGTGCCGGGATCCGGTGGGTCGGGCCGGCGGGAGCGTCGGCTGCGGGACGGCTCAGCGGCGTCGGGACGGCAGGCAGGGGTACCCCTCCTCGGGTGGAAGTGGATGGCGCTTTCCATCCTCCTCACCAGGCAGGATCAATGCCAACGAATGTTTTTGCTGAGCTCGAGCAATGCGAGTGATACTTCTCGTGTGGAGCTACGTCAACTGGAGCACTTCATCGCGGTCGCCGAGGAGCTGAGTTTCACGCGTGCCGCACGTCGGCTGCACGTGGTGCAGTCGGCCGTGTCCGCCGCGATCCGCTCCCTGGAGCGCGAGCTCGGCTGCGCGCTGTTCGAGCGCACGTCGCAGCAGGTCCGGCTCACCGGGGCGGGCGCGGCGCTGCTGCCGGAGGCCCGGGCCACCCTGCACGCCGCCCAGACGGCCCAGGACGCCGTGCGCGCCGCACAGGACACGCTGCGCGGCACGGTGATCGTGGGCGCCATGGCCTCGGTCGAGGTGGTGGACCTGCCTGCGCTTCTCGGGCAGCTGCACGCGCGGCATCCGGCGATCGACGTCCGGCTGCGGCTGGCCACGACCGGATCGGCGGGACTGGCGCACGCGCTGCTCAGCGGCGACCTGGACGTGGCCTTCCTGTCGCTGCCCGAGCGCAGGCCCGCCGGGATCGACGCAACGGAGCTGGCCACCGTGCCGCTCGTCCTGGTGGTGAGCGCCGGCCATCCGCTCGCGCGGCGGGGAGAGGTGGCGCTTGCGGACCTCGCGGGGGAACCCTTCGTGGACTTCCCGCCGGGCTACGGCAACCGCGAGGTGGTCGACCGGGCGTTCGCGGCGGCGGGCGTCGCACGGCGGGTGGCACTGGAAGTGCCCGACATCGACATGGGGGCGGCGCTGGTCCGGCACGGTCTGGGCATCGCCTTCCTGCCCGCGTTCGCCGTCGCCCGCACCCCCGGCCTGCACGTCCTGGACGTCCACGACGCCACGCTCCGCTGGAGCATGCATCTCGGCACGTCGTCGACCCGGCGGCCCGGCGCGGCTCTGCGGGCGCTGCTCGACCTGGTCGACCTCCACGTCATCGCCCTGTGACGCCGGGGCCGGTGCCCGGGCCTTCTCGCCCCCCGAGGCCGGTGCCGAAGGCCCCGCCGGGCATGGCGACGGCGGTGACGAACCAAGGCCCCGTCCGGAAAGAGCCACCCGCCCACCGCAGCGCTGTGGCAGGGCAGCCCGCCCGACCGCTGCTGACACCGCTCGGCGCAGAAGGTCCGGTGAGGCATCAGCCAGGTCTGCCCAGCACGATCTTCCACACTCGGGTCGCCACCTGGAGGTTCAGCCGGTCCTCGACGTTCGCGAGGTCGTGGGCGCTGATGTCGCGGATGCGCTGGAGCCGGTAGCGCAGCGTGCTGCGGTGGATCGCGAGGGAGTCGGCGGTCTCGTCGTAGTTGCCGCCGCAGTCGAAGTACCGGGACAGGGTCTCCACCATGGCCGCGTGGTGCCGGGAGTCGTAGTCGATGAGCTGTCCGAGCCATTCGTCGACGAACGTCTCCAGTTCCCGGTAGTCGTTGCCGGGTCCCAGGATGCGGTAGAGGCCGAGCTCGTCGAAGAACGTCGTGCCGTAGCGCTCGCGGGAGTGGCGGCGGACGTCCAGGGCGCGCCGCGCCTCCTGGTAGTGGTGGGGGATGTCGTTCAGGGAGTCGGAAGGGGCGCTCACCCCGATCGTCCCGGACCGTGTTCCGGTCTCCCGGGCGAGCGCCTCGTACAGCGCGTGGGCGTGCGGCCTCTCGTCGGCGATGAGGACGACGTGGTCCGGGCGGCGGGCCAGCAGCGCGCGCATGCCCACGGCGGAGGCCGCCCGCCCCACGGTCTGTGCGAAGGAGTCGTCGGGGGTCCGGTTCGACCACTGCACCACGACGACGTAGTGGCTGCGGTGCAGGTCGTGTCCGGCTGCCTCGGACCGGGCGTAGGCGCTCGGTCCGTCCGTCCCTGCCAGGAGGTCGTCGGCCAGCTCGCGGTGCAGCCTCAGCTCCGTCTCGGCCAGATCGCGCAGGTGCGTCATTTCCAGGGCGAGCGACGCGGCGGCGTGTTCCAGCGCGAGCACGGTGTGCTCGTCGGCCTCGTCCCGGGCGTCGACCAGGGCCAGCACGCCCAGGATCTCGCCGTGCGAGCGGATCAGGGTGATCAGCCGGTCCCTCATCCGCACCGGCCCGGTCTCTCTGGCGACGGCGTGCAGCATTTCCTCCTGGCGCACGGGATCCGGTTCGGGATAGGGGACGGGGCGGCTGGGGCCGGTCCAGGACCTCAGCCGGCCGAAGCGGTCCTCGACCAGCGCGGGAAGTCCGGTGAGCCCGTGCAGTGCGCGGGTGACAGCGTCGTCGCCGCCACCCGACGCAGCGACGTCGGCCATGAGAGCGTGAACGGCTCGCTCGTAGCCCAGCTCGGCCCCCACAGAGATCAGCTGCCGCTGGAGGGCTGTGCGTTCCTCCCTGAGCCGGCGAAGCTCCAGCGCGTCCTCGCGCTGGCGGCGGCGTGCGAAGGCGACGGACAGTGCGGCGGTGGTGTGCCGGACGAGCAGGGCGAGCAGGGATCGCTCGGCCGCGGTGGGCCGGGAGCGGGACGTGACCACGAGGTAGCCGTGGAGTCCCCCAGGTCCGCGTAGCCCCAGGGCCCGGCCCCAGGGCCTGCCGGCCACGGTCACGTTGCCGTCCTGCCCGGCCAGTTCCCGCACCCTCCGGCCCACGGCCAGGGCATGCGGCCGCCTGTTCCTGGGGCTGGGGACCAGGTCGCCGCCCACCGTGAGGTATCCGGCCTCGGCGCGGTACGGCCCCGCGGCGACGATGTGGTCCATGGCCAGGCGCAGGATCGCGTCTTCGTCGGGGGCGTCGAACAGGGAGCGGGAGAGCGCCGTCAGGCCGCGGGGGTCACGGTCGGCGAGTGGGCGGGGCTGCCTGCGCACGGCCGCGTGGTACCGCCGGGCGCTGCCCCGCGAAGGGCGGCCCGCCCGGCCGGGGCAGCGGTGGTAGGGGCTGTGCGTCCGACTGCCGGCCATGTGATCACTCCGTTCTCCCCGAGCCTTCAGGGAGGCGAGCGGTATTCGGCGTACCCGCTACCGGGTCGGTCTACCCGGGATGTCCGGATGTGTTTTCTCGTCCTCGTGGGGCGACCGGACCCGTGCATTCCTGACTCGCCAGGCGCAGGCGTGGAGCCACCCGGTTCGTCACCCTGGGGAGTGCTCGAGACCCTCCGTGCGCACCGACGGGAGACCGGCGGGGTCCCACCTCCACCTGAGCGAGGGTGATCCGGAGAGTCGACGCAGGCGCCGCACCTGGAGGAGTTCCTCATGGCCAAGGCAGTGGGCATCGACCTGGGCACCACCAACTCGGTGATCGCCGTGTGGGAGGGCGGCGAGCCGACCGTCGTGCCCAACAGCGAGGGCAACCGCACGACACCGTCCGTGGTGGCCTTCACCGACACCGGGGAACGTCTGGTGGGCCAGCTGGCCCGGCGCCAGGCGATCCTCAACCCCAAGGGCACCATCTACTCGGCCAAGCGGTTCATCGGCCGGCACTTCGACGAGATCTCCGACGAGGCCAGGGCGGTGGCGTACGACGTCGTCGAGGGCGACGGCGGGGCGGCCCGCTTCAAGGTGCGCGACAAGCTGTACGCGCCTGAGGAGATCAGCGCGCAGGTGCTGCGCAAACTCGCCGACGACGCCTCCAAGCAGCTGGGGGAGCGGGTCACGGAGGCGGTCATCACGGTGCCCGCCTACTTCAACGACGCTCAGCGCACCGCCACCAAGGACGCCGGACGGATCGCCGGACTGGAGGTGCTGCGGATCATCAACGAGCCGACGGCGGCCGCCCTCGCGTACGGCATGGACAAGAAGGAGCACGAGACCGTCCTCGTCTTCGACCTGGGCGGCGGCACCTTCGACGTGAGCATCCTCGACGTCGGCGACGGCGTGGTGGAGGTGCGCTCCACCGCCGGTGACAGCCACCTGGGCGGCGACGACTTCGACCGGCGTCTGGTGGACCACCTGGCGGACGACTTCCAGAAGGAGAACGGCATCGACCTGCGCAAGGACCCGCAGGCGCTGCAACGACTCTTCGAGGCGGCGGAGAAGGCCAAGACCGAGCTCAGTTCGGTGACGCAGACGCAGGTCAGCCTGCCGTTCATCACCGCTGACGCCTCCGGCCCCAAGCACCTCACCGACTCGATCATGCGGTCCACGTTCGAGCAGATCACCGGGGACCTGGTGGAGCGTTGTCTGGGACCGGTCCAGCAGGCCATGGCCGACGCCAAGGTCGGCGAGAGCGACATCGACGAGGTCATCCTCGTCGGCGGTTCCACCCGCATCCCCGCCGTCCAGGCTCTGGTCCGCAGGCTGACCGGCGGCAAGGAACCCAACATGAGCGTCAACCCCGACGAGGTCGTGGCCCTGGGCGCCGCGATCCAGGCCGGGGTGCTCAAGGGAGAGGTGAAGGACGTCCTGCTGCTCGACGTCACGCCCCTGTCGCTGGGCGTGGAGACGCGCGGCGGCGTGATGACGAAGATCATCGAGCGGAACACCACCATCCCCGTGCGCCGCAGCGAGACCTTCTCCACCGCCGAGGACAACCAGCCGGCCGTCGACGTGGTGGTCCTCCAGGGCGAGCGCGAGCGGGCCGCCGACAACCGGGTGCTGGGCCGGTTCCAGCTCACCGACATCCGGCCGGCACCGCGCGGCGAGCCACAGATCGAGGTCACCTTCGACATCGACGCCAACGGCATCCTCAACGTCAAGGCCCGCGACCGGGACACCGGCAAGGAACAGGGCATCACCATCAGCGAGAGCTCCAACCTGGACCGCGGTGAGGTCGACCGCATGGTCCAGGAGGCCGAGCGCAACCAGGGCCAGGACCAGGCACTCCGCGAGGCCGTCGACGCCCGCAACGAACTCGACGCCGTCGCCTACCAGGTCGAGAAGCGCCTCGCCGAACTGGGTGACGCGGCGCCCGCCCACGAGAAGGCACGCGCCGAGATGCTCGTGTCCGACGCCCGGGCGGCGGTCAAGGAAGAGGCGGGCGTGGAGCGCGTGCGGCCGCTGGCCTCCGAACTCCAGCAGGTACTCGCCGGACTGACGGCCCATCAGGGCGCCGCCGCAGGGGGTGGTCCCGGCCAGGACGCCGCCACCGGCGGTCCCACGGGTGGCGGTGGCGGTGACGATGATGTCATCGACGCCGAGTTCGACAAGAGCTGAGGCGCACCATGCCCACCCATCCCCAGGAACCCGGCCGGGCCGCGTCGGATCCGGGCGTACGGGTCCCGGAAGGCGCCGGGCCTCCTCCCCGCGGGGATCTGCCCCGACCGGACCCGCCCCGGCCCGAAGCGGCGAACGGCGAACCGGGACCCGATGCCGCCGGCTCCGCGCCTGCCGAGGACGAACACACGACCGCGATCCGGGAACTGGAGGACCGCTGGCGGCGCGCACTCGCCGACCTCGACAACCTGCGCAAGCGCCACGCCAGGGAACTGGAGCGCGAACGGGCGGCCGAGCGGTCCCGCACGGCGGCCGCCTTCCTGCCCGTCCTCGACAACCTCGAACTCGCCCTGACCCACGCCGGCGCCGATCCGGGCGCGGTCGTGGAGGGCATCCGGGCCGTACGCGACCAGGCGGTGAACGTCCTCGAACTGCTCGGCTACCCGCGGCATGCGGAGACCGGCGTCGCCTTCGACCCGGCCCGGCACGAGGTGGTCGGCGTCGTCCAGGACCCCGGCGCCCCACCGGGCACCGTCGTCGAGGTGCTGCGCCCCGGTTACGGGGACGGCGAACGGCAGCTCAGGCCCGCCGCCGTGACGGTCGCGAAGCGGGAGTGACCGGTCATGGCACGGGACTTCTACGAGGTGCTGGGCGTGTCGCGGACCGCGAGCCAGGACGAGATCCAGCAGGCGTATCGCAGACTCGCCCGCAGGCACCACCCGGACGTCAACAAGGACCCCGGGGCGGAGGAGCGTTTCAAGGACCTCAACGAGGCGTACAGCGTCCTGTCCGATCCCAAGTCCCGGGCTCGCTACGACCGCTTCGGCGAGGATTTCCGGAAGATCCCGGAGGACTTCGACGAACGGGTCGCGGCGGGAGCGGGCGGCGGCTTCCGCGGTCGGAGGACCGCGGGCGGGGGCGGTCCTCGCGTCCGGTACGCCACCGGCTTCGGAGACGACTTCGGCGCGGAGGGCATCGACATCGAGGACCTGCTCGGCTCCATGTTCGGAGCCGGCGCCGCCCGAGGCGGCGTCCCCGGCGCGGACCAGGAGGCGGAACTGCCGCTCACCGTCGAGGAGGCGTACCGGGGCGGCCGTCGCACCGTCACCCTCGCCGGTCCCACCGGGCAGCCGCGGCGGTACGAGGTCGACGTGCCGCCGGGCGTCACCGACGGGCAGCGCATCCGGCTGGCGGGCGAGGGTGGCCAGGGCAGTGGTGACGCCGCCGCCGGCGACCTCTACCTGCGGGTGCGTGTCCAGCCCGACCCCCGGTTGCGGCTGGACGGCCGGGACGTGCACGTCCAGGTCCCGGTCACCCCGTGGGAGGCGGCCCTGGGCGCGACCGTGCCGGTGCCCACGCCCGGCGGCGGCACGGCGAAGGTCACGGTGCCCGCGGGCTCGTCCAGCGGCCGGCGGCTGCGGCTGCGCGGCGAGGGCATGCCGAACCCGCGGGGCGCGAACGGCGACCTGTACGCCGAACTCCGCGTCATGGTGCCGCCCACCCTCGGCGACCGGGAGCGCGAACTGTTCGAGGAGCTCGCCGCCACTTCCTCGTTCGACCCCAGGAGGACGCGATGAACGACCGACCCGCGGGAGCGGCAGGCATCGGCCGGGCCGGCGCGGGCGCCCGTCCGGTACGAACGGGCACCGACATCACCGCCTCGACGGCCGTCCGGTACGCGCTCGTCCCCGTCCCCAGGCTCTCCCTGGCCGCCGTGGCCCTTCGCTCGGGCCTCCACCCCGACCTGATCCGCCGGTTCGTCGCCCTCGGCCTGGTCGACGCCGAACGCGACGCCGAGGGGCGACTGGTGTTCGACCCCACGGCCCCGGCGGTTCTCGCCCGTGTCCAGCGGCTGCGCACCGGACTCTGCCTCAACTACGCATCCATCGGCCTGGTGCTCGACCTGCTCGACCGCATCAGCCTGCTCGAAGCCGCCCTGCGCGGCCGCGGCACGAGGAGTGAAACACCCCCATGGACATGAACCGTCTCACCCAGAAGTCCCAGGAAGCCCTCCAGGAGGCCCAGAGCGCGGCCGTCGGCATGGGGCAGACCGAGGTCGACGGGGAACACCTGCTGCTCGCACTTCTCGATCAGGAGGACGGTCTGATCCCGCGGTTGCTGCGACAGGCCGGCACCCAGCCGGAGGAGCTGCGCGCGGCCGTGCGCGAGGAACTCTCCCGCCGCCCGAAGGTCACCGGTCCCGGCGCGGCACCCGGCCAGGTCTTCGTCACCCAGCGCCTGTCCCGCCTGCTCGACGCCGCCGAGCGGGAGGCCAGACGCCTCAAGGACGAGTACGTGTCCGTGGAGCACCTCCTGCTCGCCCTGGCCGAGGAGGGCTCGGCGACCGCCGCCGGACGCCTGCTCAAGGAGCACGGCGTGACCCGGGATTCGTTCCTGAGCGCGCTCACCCAGGTCCGCGGCAACCAGCGCGTCACCTCCGCCAACCCCGAAGTGGCCTACGAGGCTCTGGAGAAGTACGGCCGCGACCTGGTCCTCGAGGCCCGGTCCGGGCGGCTGGACCCGGTCATCGGCCGTGACGCGGAGATCCGCCGCGTCACCCAGATCCTCAGCCGCAAGACCAAGAACAACCCCGTCCTCATCGGCGATCCCGGCGTCGGCAAGACCGCCATCGTCGAGGGCCTGGCCCAGCGCATCGTCCGCGGCGACGTCCCCGAGGGCCTGCGCGACAAGACGGTGTTCGCTCTCGACATGGGCTCCCTGGTCGCCGGCGCCAAGTACCGCGGCGAGTTCGAGGAACGCCTCAAGGCCGTGCTGTCCGAGGTGAAGGCCGCCCAGGGGCGCATCCTGCTCTTCGTCGACGAACTCCACACCGTCGTCGGCGCGGGTGCCGCCGAAGGGGCCATGGACGCGGGCAACATGCTCAAGCCGATGCTCGCCCGCGGCGAACTCCACATGATCGGCGCCACCACCCTCGACGAGTACCGCAAGCACATCGAGAAGGACGCCGCCCTCGAACGCCGCTTCCAGCAGGTGCTGGTCGACGAACCGAGCGTGGAGGACACCATCTCCATCCTGCGCGGGCTGCGCGAACGCCTGGAGGTCTTCCACGGCGTGAAGATCCAGGACACCGCGCTGGTCTCCGCGGCCACCCTCAGCCACCGCTACATCACCGACCGGTTCCTGCCCGACAAGGCCATCGACCTCGTCGACGAGGCGTGCGCCCGGCTGCGTACCGAGATCGACTCGATGCCCGCCGAACTCGACGAGATCACCCGCCGCGTCACCCGCCTGGAGATCGAGGAGGCGGCCCTGTCCAAGGAGACCGACGCCGCCAGCAGGACCCGCCTGGAGGAACTGCGCAGGGAACTGGCCGACCTGCGCGGCGAGGCCGACGCCAAGCACGCCCAGTGGGAGGCCGAACGGCAGGCCATCCGCCGCGTGCAGGAACTGCGCCAGGAACTGGAGCAGGTCCGCCTCGAAGCGGAGGAGGCCGAACGCGCCTACGACCTCAACCGCGCCGCCGAACTCCGCTACGGCCGCCTCCAGGACCTGGAGCGCCGGCTGATGGCGGAGGAGGAGCAACTGGCCGCCAAACAGGGGCAGAGCCGGCTGCTGCGCGAGGTCGTCACCGAGGAGGAGATCGCCGAGATCGTCGCAGCCTGGACCGGCATCCCCGTCGCCCGCCTCCAGGAGGGCGAACGCGAGAAACTGCTGCGCCTCGACGAGATCCTGCGCGAGCGCGTCATCGGCCAGGACGAGGCCGTCAAGCTCGTCGCCGACGCCATCATCCGCGCCCGCTCCGGCATCCGCGACCCGCGCCGCCCCATCGGCTCGTTCATCTTCCTCGGCCCCACCGGCGTCGGGAAGACCGAGCTGGCCAAGACCCTCGCGGCGGCCCTGTTCGACTCCGAGGAGAACATGGTCCGCCTCGACATGAGTGAGTACCAGGAGCGGCACACCGTCAGCCGGCTCATGGGCGCACCACCCGGATACGTCGGCTACGAGGAAGGCGGCCAGCTCACCGAGGCCGTACGCCGCAAGCCGTACTCGGTGGTGCTGTTCGACGAGATCGAGAAGGCCCACACCGATGTCTTCAACACCCTGCTGCAGGTCCTCGACGACGGCCGCATCACCGACTCCCAGGGCCGCACCGTCGACTTCCGCAACACCGTGATCATCATGACCTCCAACATCGGCTCCGAGCACCTCCTCGACGGCGCCACCGCCGAGGGTGAGATCAAGCCGGACGCCCGCGCCCTGGTGATGGGCGAGCTGCGCGGGCACTTCCGCCCGGAGTTCCTCAACCGCGTCGACGACATCGTGCTGTTCAAGCCGCTCGGTGAGCGGCAGATCGAGCGGATCGTGGAGCTGCAGTTCGACGAACTGCGCCGCCGCCTCGCCGAACGCCGCATCACCGTCGAACTCACCGAAGCAGCCCGCGAGCTGATCGCCCACCAGGGCTACGACCCGGTGTACGGGGCCCGTCCGCTGCGCCGCTACATCTCCCACGAGGTCGAGACGATGGTCGGCCGCGCCCTGCTGCGCGGTGACGTCCAGGACGGCGCGACGGTCCGCGTCGACGCCGAACACGGAGAGCTGGTGGTCACCTACGACCAGCCCGAGGACGTGAAGGGAGCGCGGGCGGCATGAGCACGACGCGGGCGACGACCGTCAGTTGTCCCCACTGCGGGCGCACCAACCGGGTGCCCGTGGCCGCGGAAGGCCGCCCCAAGTGCGGCCACTGCAAGCAGCCCCTACCGTGGATGGTGGACGCGGGCGACGACGACTTCACCGAGGTCGCCGAGCGGGCCGACGTCCCCGTCGTGGTCGACCTGTGGGCCACCTGGTGCGGCCCCTGCCGCATGGTCAGCCCCGCACTGGAGAAGGTCGCCACCGATCTCGCCGGCCGGATCAAACTCGTCAAGGTCGACGTCGACAGGAATCCGCGACTGTCACGGCGTTTCGAGGTCCAGGCCGTACCGACACTGCTGATCCTCGACCAGGGAGAGACGGTCGCCCGGCAGGCGGGGGCGGCGCCCGCCCCCGCTCTGCGCCAGTGGGTGGAACAATCGATCACCGCCCGGAAAGGGTGATCCGGATGACCCTGCACGCAGATCCCCACCTCGCGCTAGTCCGGCCGGTCCAGCCGCTGACCCCGGAAGGGTGTCAGGAGTGTCTGCTGCTCGGCTCCCCGTGGGTCCACCTGAGGCTCTGCCTGACCTGCGGGCACGTCGGCTGCTGCGACTCCTCGCCGAACAAGCACGCGCACAAGCACGCGGCTGCCGTCGCCCATCCGATCGTGCAGTCGTTCCAGCCCGGTGAGGAATGGCGCTGGTGCTACGTCCACGAGGCGTTCGTCTGATGTCCGGCGACCGGTCGCTGCCGGGCGAAGAACCGGTGCCGGAGAAAGCGGACGAGGCCGCCTTCCGGGAGACCCCGGACATCTACGGCGCGTATCCGCGCCTCACGGAGGACCAGACCGCACGTCTGGCGGAGCACGGGCGACGCCGGACCATGGCTCCGAACGACGTGCTGATCCGGGAGGGGGAGCGCTGCGAGACGTTCTTCGTCGTCCTCAGCGGTACCGTCGCCGTCGTCGAGGGCTACGGCACTCCCGAGGAACACGTGCTGCGCGTCCACGGCCCCGGTCGCTTCATCGGTGAACTCGGCCTGCTGTACGGACAAGTGGCCTTCTACACCGCTGTCGCCAGGGAGCCGGGCGAGGTCCTTGTCGTCTCCCTGGACCAGTTGCGTCACCTCGTGTCCCAGGACCCCACCATCGGGGACATCGTGCTGCGCGCCTGTCTGTGCCGTCGCGCGCTGCTCGTCGGACAGGGCGCCGGCTTCCGCATCATCGGCTCGCGCTACTCGCCCGACACCAGGCGGCTGCGCGAGTTCGCCGTCCGCAACCGGCTGCCGCACCGCTGGATCGACCTGGAGACCGACGAGGAGGCCGAGGAGCTGCTGCGCCGCTTCGGCGTCGGCCCGGCGGACACCCCACTCGTCATCTGGCGCGACACCACCCTGTTGCGCAACCCCAGCAACGCGGAACTGGCCCGGCTCATCGGCCTGCCGTCACTGCCCGCCGCAGACCGTCACGGTGACGTCCTGATCGTCGGCTCCGGACCCGCCGGCCTCGCTGCCGCGGTGTACGCCGCCTCCGAGGGCCTGAGCGCCACGGTGGTGGAGGCGATGGCCACCGGCGGCCAGGCCGGCACGTCGTCCCGCATCGAGAACCTGCTCGGCTTCCCATCCGGCATCTCCGGCGCCGAACTCACCGAACGCGCCGTCCTCCAGGCCGACAAGTTCGGCGCCAGGATCAGCCTTCCGCTGGAGGCGACCGGCCTGCACCCCAAGGACGACGACCACTACGTCGTGACGTTCTCCGACGGCAGCGAGATCGCCGCCCGCGCCGTCGTCCTGGCCATGGGCGCCCGCTACCGCCGGCTCCGGGTGCCCGGCATCGAACGCCTGGAGGGAACGAGCGTGCACTACTCGGCGAGCCTCTACGAGGCCCAGCAGTGCCGCGACGACCCGGTGGCCGTCGTCGGCGGAGGCAACTCGGCAGGCCAGGCGGTGTTGTTCCTCGCCGGGTACGCGCCGAAGGTGCACCTGCTGGTCCGGGGAGCCGGCCTTGAGGCCAACATGTCCCGCTACCTGATCGACCAGGTCGAGCGCCATCCACGGGTGGAGGTCATGCTGCACACCGAGGTCACCGAGGTCATCGGCCAGGAAGTGCTGGAGGAGCTCGACGTGGTCGACAATCGCACGGGCGGGCACCGCCGGCTCGCGGTACGGACCCTGTTCGTCTTCACCGGCGCCGACCCCCACACCGAGTGGCTCGCCGGCACCATCGCCCTCGACTCCCGCGGCTTCGTCCTCACCGGGCCGGAGGCCCAGGAAGCCTGCGCCCAGCCCGAGGTGTGGCACGGCCGAGGGCGTTCGTGCACGACCCTGGAGACCAGCCTGCCCGGGGTCTTCGCGGTGGGGGACGTCCGTAGCGGCTCGGTCAAGCGGGTGGCCTCCGCGGCCGGGGAGGGCGCGATGGCCATCCACTTCGTGCACCGGCACCTGGGGCACTCGGCCGTACCCGGCACCACGGGCACGTCGGCTGTCGCCGGCCACTCGGACGTCGCCCCGCGCATACGCCACAAGGAATCCGCATGGTTCGCATGACGAAGGGCGGACGACGAGAGCACGGCGGCGCCGCTCGTCCTCGCCAAGGCGGCTCACGGCCCGTCCGGCCCGGCGTTCGCCCTGCCCGGCTCGCACGGAAGGCGGCCGGGGAGCCTGCTCGCAGAGTGAAGCGACGTCCCTGACGGGCATCGGCTCCGACGCGTGCCGGTGTACAGTGGCCAGCGCCCTTGACCTGCACAAAGCAGGCAGGGAGCCGTCTTACAGGAGTCCAAAGTGCTGCGTACTCTGTTCAAGTCCAAGATCCACCGCGCCACCGTCACCCAGGCCGACCTGCACTACGTGGGATCCGTGACGATCGACGCCGATCTGCTCGAGGCCGCCGACCTGCTGCCCGGGGAACTGGTGCACATCGTCGACATCACCAACGGCGCCCGCCTGGAGACGTACGTCATCGAAGGCGAACGCGGCTCCGGAGTCGTGGGGATCAACGGGGCCGCGGCCCACCTCGTCCATCCCGGCGACCTGGTGATCATCATCAGCTACGCTCAGGTGACCGACGCGGAGGCGCGCGAGCTGCGGCCCCGGGTCGTGCACGTCGACGCCGGCAACAGGATCGTGTCCCTCGGTGCCGACCCGGCCGAGCCGGTCCCCGGCTCGGACCAGCGGCGCAGCCCGCACGCCCTGGGGGCGTGACCGCCGACGGCCCCTGGGCGGACCGCACGATGCAGCCGCCCCCCGTCCCGGGCGGACCGTCGACCGGACGGACCCGGACGGACCGTTGACCGGACCGACCCGAGCGGGCCGTCGGCCGACCCCGGCCCGGACCGGCCCCGAGCGGGCCGTCGGCCGGGCCGGGCCGGGCTGTGGATCAACGGCCGGAACGCGCTGCGGGCGGTCGGCTCAAGGCGTCGGCTGCCATCCGCCCGGGTGCGTCCGCCGATGCCGTCGGGTGAGTGGCCGTGCGGCTGTCGGGTAGGCGGGGGAGTAGTCCGGAGCCGACACCGTGTGACACCCCGGAGGACATGATGACCAGTCCGCACCCCGACCCGGTACCGCCCGCCCCGCAGCCCGGCCCGGGTCCGACCCCGCCGGATCCCTACCCTTCCCCGGTCCCGCCGCCCGAGCCGGCTCCGCAGCCGACTCCGCCGGCACCGGGCCCCGACCCGACGCCCCAGCCGGCACCCCCGGCCCCCGGCCCACCGGAACCGTCTCCGTCCCCCATCCCCCCGGGCCCGGAACCCGTACCGAGCCCGGAACCGGGCCCGCCCCTCAGCTGAGCCCACGCCCGCCGGGCGGCAGTGCGCCCCACCATGACCACGGGGCCACGGACGCACCGCGACCCCGCACCCCGCCCGGCGAGAGCGCCCCGTCAGGGGCGCGGGGAACTGCGCGTTCAGCCACGGCGAGGCCCGCACTCGCGCACCGCCGAGCCCCCCGCCTCGTTGGGCGCCCGGCGCTGCCGGTTCACCGGGGAACCCAGCCGGACGAGAGCGCCCCGTCGGGGGCGGGGGGAACTGCGCGTTCAGCCAGGGCGAGCCCGCACTCGCGCACCGCCGAGCCTCTCGCCTCGTTGGGCGCCCGGCGCTGCCGGTTCACCGGGGAAGCCGGCCGGGCGTCAGCGCCCCGTCAGGGGCGCGGGGAACTGCGCGCTCAGCCACGGCACACCCGCACCCGCACACCAACTGGCCCGCCGCACCCCGCCCCGGCTCCACCCCGGCCCCATCCCGGCCCCATCCGCCAGGCTACGCAGAGACCTCACTCCGGTCCCCGCCCCACAGCGTGTGGAACGTACCGTCGCGGTCCACCCTCCGGTACGTGTGCGCCCCGAAGAAGTCCCGCTGCCCCTGCGTGAGCGCCGCGGGCAACCGCTCCGCCCGCAGCGCGTCGTAGTACGCCAGCGCCGCCGCGAACCCGGGCGTCGGCACTCCCTGCCGTACCGCCGCCACCACGACCTCCCGCCAGTCGTCCTGCGCGGCGGCGATCTCCCGGGCGAACGTCTCGTCGGACAGCAGGCTCGGCAGGTCGGCCCGGGCGTCGTACGCGGCGCGGATACGGTCCAGGAAGGCCGCCCGGATGATGCAGCCCCCGCGCCAGATCGCGGAGACGGCCCCCAGGTCGATGTCCCAGTCGTACTCCTCGCTGCCCGCCGCGAGCTCGTGGAAGCCCTGCGTGTACGACACGATCTTGGACGCGTACAGCGCCTGCTCCACCCGGTCGGCGAAGGCCGCCGCCTCCGACTCGCTCAGCGCGGACGCCGTCGGCCCGGCCAGCCCGCGCGAAGCCTCCCGCAGCGCCGCGTGGCCCGACAGGGAGCGGGCGAAGACCGCCTCGGCGATGCCGGACACCGGAACGCCCAGGTCCAGCGCGATCTGGACGGTCCAGCGGCCGGTGCCCTTCTGCTCGGCCTGGTCCACCACCACGTCCACGAACGGCTTGCCGGTCGCCTCGTCCACGTGGGACAGCACCTCGGCGGTGATCTCGATCAGGTAGGAGTCCAGCCGGCCGGTGTTCCAGGTGCGGAAGATCTCCGCGATCTGCCCCGGCGTGTACCCGGCGACATCGCGCAGCAGCTGGTACGCCTCACCGATCAGCTGCATGTCGGCGTACTCGATGCCGTTGTGGACCATCTTCACGAAGTGCCCGGCACCGTCGGGACCGCAGTGCGTGACGCAGGGCGCACCGTCCGCCGCCTTCGCGGAGATCTTCTCCAGCATCGGGCCCAGCGACTCGTACGACTCCTTCGAGCCGCCCGGCATGATGCTCGGGCCGTGCAGTGCGCCCTCCTCGCCGCCGGAGACGCCGGTGCCGACGAAGTGGATCCCGCGCTCGCGCAGCTTCCGCTCCCGGCGCCGGGTGTCCGCGAAGTGCGCGTTGCCGCCGTCGATGATCACGTCACCGGGCTCCAGCAGCGGCGCGAACTCCTCGATCACCGCGTCCGTCGGCTCGCCCGCCTTGACCATGATCATCAGCCGGCGCGGCCGTTCCAGCGCCGCCACGAACTCCTCGGCGGTCTCGGCCGCGATGAAGTCACCCTCCTGCCCGAACTCCTCCACCAGGGCCTTCGTCCGGGAGACCGTACGGTTGTGCACGGCGACCGTGTAGCCGTTGCGGGCGAAGTTCCGGGCGAGATTGCGGCCCATGACCGCGAGGCCCGTGACGCCGATCTGCGCTGAAGTGCTCATACCGCCTGCTCCCTGGTTGCCTCGACACTACGGCTCCGTCAGTACGGGTCCCTGCCCATCCTGACGTGCCGCTACGGCGAGCGCACATCCGGCCCGCCACGCATGTGTACGCAGCGGAGCCGCCTTCCGCCTCAGCCGTCGCCCGCCCGGCTCAAGCAGGGTCCGTTTACGGCCACTTGACGAATGCGAGAGGCCGGTTGCCGTCTTGTCATGGCCTGTTCGCCGCGCTTACTTTTGCCGCTCCTGACGCATGCCGAGGGGATTTCGGACATGGCCGTACGCGGCCGGCACCGCCGGTACCAGCCGAACAGGATCAACCGCGCCTCACTCACCGTCACGGCGAGCGGCGCCGGCCTCGCGATGCCGCTGGTCGCCGCCGGCACCGCGCACGCCGCCGACGCGGCCACCTGGAACAAGGTCGCCGCCTGCGAATCCAGCGGCAACTGGAGCATCAACACCGGCAACGGCTTCTACGGCGGACTCCAGTTCACCCAGTCCACCTGGGAGGCGTACGGCGGCTCCCGCTACGCCGCCCGCGCCGATCTGGCCGGGCGCGCCGAGCAGATCGCCGTCGCCGAGAAGGTCCTGGACGGTCAGGGACCGGGCGCCTGGCCCGTGTGCTCGGTGCAGGCCGGTCTGAGCCGGGGCGGGGGTGGCCCCGAGGTGCACACCGACTCGACGGCCACGCGTCCCGCGCACACCGCCACCACGAAACACACCGCCACCACGAAATCCGGCAACCGGAAGTCCACTTCCGTCAAGGACGTGCAGCCGCAGACCACCCCGCAGTCCCGCGCGGGCCGGGCCGAGATGTACACCGTGGTGCACGGCGACACCCTCTCCGGCATCGCCGGCGAACACCGGGTGGCGGGCGGTTGGCGCGCGCTGTACGCCGGTAACCGCACGACGATCGGCGCCGACCCCGACCTGATCGTCCCGGGGCAGCGGCTCGGCCTGAGCGGCACCCACACCGCACCCGCGCCGTCCAAGCCACCGAAGAGGAGAGCACCTTCGGAGCACCGCACCGCGCACCCCGGCACGCACCACACCCCGCCCCCGACCCGGCACACGCTGGTCGCGCCGGTGACCGCCTCCGTCGGCACCGGCTACCGCGTGGCGGGCTCCCACTGGTCGAAGGGCTACCACACCGGCGTCGACTTCCTCGTGGGGACCGGCACCTCCGTGAAGGCGGTGGCGGCCGGGCACGTGGTGGCCGCGGGCTGGGGCGGCTCGTACGGCTACCAGGTGGTGCTGCGGCACTCCGACGGCCGCTACACCCAGTACGCCCACCTGTCCGCCATCTCCGTGCGGGCCGGCCAGAGCGTCACGGCGGGCCAGCGCATCGGCCGCTCCGGCTCCACCGGAAACGTCACGGGCCCGCATCTGCACTTCGAGGTGCGGACGGGGCCCGGCTTCGGCTCGGACATCGACCCGCTCGCCTATCTGCGGGCGGGAGGCGTCAGGATCTGACGCGGGCCCGGGAACGGGCGCGGGCCCGTTCCCGCTGCCGCCCCAGCACCGGCAGCGGGCCGAAGACCCCCGCGGAGAGCAGGGCGTACGACGGGAGGAGCACCTGCCCGGCCGGCGGCGCACCGCCGTCACCGGCCGCCCCGCTTCCCGCGGGGCCCGGTACGAGCAGCTCGTGCAGGACCGGTTCGCCCGGACCGGCCCCGCTCCCGACGAGCCCGGCCCCGGCCGTTTCGACGAGCCCGGTTCCGGTCGTCCCGACGAGTCCGGCCCCCGTCGTCCCGACGAGCCCGGCCTCCGTCGTCCCGACGAGCCCGGCCCCCGTCGTCCCGACGAGCCCGGCACGGTCCGTCCCGGTGCGGCCGGCCCCGCGCCGCCGCCGCGGCACCCGGAGGTGCGTCGAGCAACCACCCGCCGCAGGGACACCCACCACGGGACCACTCGCCGCAGGGGCACCTACGACGGGACCACCCGCCGCAGGGGCAGCCATCACAGGGGCCCCCATCGCGGAGCCCTCCGCCACCGGGGCCCCCACGACGGGACCACCCGCCGCAGGGGCAGCCATCACAGGGGCCCCCATCGCGGAACCCTCCACCACCGGGGCACCCACCACGGAGCCACCCACCACGGAGCCACCCACCACCGGGGCCCCCAGCACGGGGCCACCCATCACGCGGGCACGCGCCCCCCGGCCCCCCGTCGGCCTCACGGTCTCCGTCGCAGGCGTCTGCTCCAGCCGTTCCGAGGTCAGCATGATGAGGCCGCCCGCCGCCACCACCCCGCAGCCCAGGGCGAGGACGGTGCCCGTGCCGCCGTGGCGGAACGTCTCCCCGAACATCAGGATGCCGACCGCAGCGGCCAGCATCGGATTGACCACGGTCGCCGTGGCCAGCGGGGCGGCGAGGCCGCCGCCCCGGTAGGAGGCCTGGGACAGCAGGACGCCGGCGACCGTGAACAGGGCGATCACCGCGAGGGAGGGCAGCTCGGCCGGGTCGAGGCCGCGGGACCAGTCCACGGCGACTGTCTTGGTGAACACCGACGACATGCCGAACGCGATGCCGGAGGCGGTGGCGAGCAGCACGCTGCGCACCGCCGGATGCCGGTGCGCGGTCAGGCCCGCGCACATCAGCGCCACCACCGCCCCGCCCGTGACCAGCGCGACCACCAGCCGCTGGGCCGGCGCCAGGGAGTGCGCGGAGGAGGAACCGACCAGCGACAGCAGACCGGCGAGGCCCGCCGTGGCCATGAGCGCGCCGCGCCAGGCGGTCCGGCCGGCCCGGCGGCCGACGAAGAGCGCCGCCATCGGCAGCGCGAAGACTATGGTCAGCGCGCCGAGCGGCTGGACCAGGCTGAGCGGCCCGCACGCCAGCGCCACGACGTGCAGCACACCGCCGAGACCGTTGAGCGCGAGTGCGCCCCACCAGCCCGGCCGGCGCAGCGGCAGACAGGCGCTGCCGGGCGAGGACACCGCGACCTGCTCCTGTGTGATCGCTCCGCCCGCGTAGGCCAGGGCGGAGACGACCGACAGGAGCACGGACAACGCCAGGGCGCTCATCGGTGTCTCCTCTGGGTGCGGCGGGCGTCCTGGGCCCGGCGCTGCGTACGGTCGGCTTCCATGGCCAACACTCTGCCTGCCCAGGGTCGTTGCGTCGTCGTCCCTGAGCACGCAATGCGTCCTACTGCCGATGGAGTACACCGGCCGGGTGATCATCCCCAGGAGGGGTGACTGCGGGTGGACACCCGCCCGTCCGGCCCGTCCGGGCGCCTGGTAGTAGTGCCTGTCGTGGACCTCGACCCCGAACTCGCCGCACTGCGCCCCCTGGGCGGATTCTTCGTCCTGCGCACGATGTCCGGCACGGCCCCGGCCCCGGACGGCGGCGGTCCGTGGCGGCTGCCGACCCTCGCGGAGGGCTACGGAGGCGTCACGTCGGACGGCCACGCCGATCCGGTGGCGCTGCGGGTCGACACCGTGGCGGACCGGCTGCGGACCGCCGAGGTCCGGGTCGCCGCCTCCATAGCGCAGCAGGGGCTCGCCGCCCGGCTGTGGTCGGCGGCCGTGGGCTGTGCCGTCCTGTACGGCCGGCTGCCCGACCTGGACCCGCGCCTGCTGCGCTGGGACACCCGCGCCGCCGCCCCGGACGACCTGTGGCTCACCGGACTGCGTCCGCTGCCCGGGGACGCGGCCGGCCTCGCCGAGGCCGTGCTGCACGGCCATCTGGAGCCCCTGACAGCGGCCCTGCGGGACCGCTACGGTGTCGCGGCCGGCCTGCTGTGGGGCAACGCGGGCTCCGCGCTCGCCGCGACCGGCCGGGAGCTGAGCCGCTGGGCCCGCGCCCACGGCCGTACCGACGTGGCGGCCCGCGCCCGCGCCCTCACCGGCGAACTCCTCGCCCACCCCCTGCTGAAGGCCACCGGCACCCGTACCGGCACGGCGTTCCGGCGCCGCAGCTGCTGCCTCTACTACCGGGTGCCCGGCGGCGGACTGTGCGGCGACTGCTGCTTCACCCGCCCGCCGCACTCTTCCCCGGGCACCGCATCTGGGTGACCATGGGAGAACCTGCCGGCGAGACCAGGGGGTTGACGGGTGCGAGTGGGACTGCTGACCCGGGAGTACCCCCCGGACGTGTACGGCGGCGCGGGTGTCCACGTGGAGTTCCTGGCCCGCGAGCTGACCTCCCTGGTGGACCTGGAGGTGCACTGCTGGGGCGAGGGCCGCGGGGCCGGTGTGGTACGCCACCGCCCCTGGTCCGCCCTGGACGGCTCCAACGACGCGCTGCGTACCTTCTCCGTGGACCTCGCCGTCGCCGCCGCCCTCGAAGGCCGCGACCTCGTCCACTCCCACACCTGGTACGCCAATCTCGCCGGCCATGTCGCCAAGCTGCTGTACGGCGTGCCGCACGTGGTCACCGCCCACTCGCTGGAGCCGCTGCGCCCCTGGAAGGCCGAGCAGCTCGGCGGCGGGTACGCCCTGTCGAGCTGGGCCGAGCGCACCGCGATCGAGGCCGCCGACGCGGTGATCGCCGTCTCGGGCGCCATGCGGGAGGACGTCCTCGCCTGCTACCCGGCGCTGGACCCGGCCCGCGTCCACGTCGTCCACAACGGTATCGACACCCGGCTCTACCGCCCCGCCCACGGCACCGACGCCCTCACCCGGCACGGCATCGACCCCACGCGGCCGTACGTCCTGTTCGTCGGCCGGATCACCCGGCAGAAGGGCGTGCCCCATCTGCTGCGCGCGGTACGGGACATCGACCCCGGCGCCCAGGTCGTGCTCTGCGCGGGCGCGCCCGACACCCCGGAGATCGACCGGGAGTTCCAGGAGCTGTTCGAGGAACTACGCCGGGTCCGGGCGGGCGTGTTCTGGATCCCGCAGATGCTCCCGCGCCCCGAGGTGGTCCAACTCCTCACCCACGCGGCCGTGTTCGTCTGCCCCTCGGTGTACGAGCCGCTCGGCATCGTCAACCTGGAGGCGATGGCCTGCGGCACGCCCGTGGTGGCGTCCCGGGTGGGCGGCATCCCCGAGGTCGTGGCGGACGGCCGTACCGGCCTCCTGGTCGACGCGGACGACGGTTTCGAGGCGGGTCTCGCCCGGGCCCTGGACACCGTCCTCGCCGACCCGGAGGCGGCCCGGCGGATGGGGGAGGCCGGACGGGCGCGCGCGGTGGGCGAGTTCGGCTGGGACGCGGTGGCCCGCCGTACCGCGGGGCTGTACCGGGAGATGCTCGGGCAGGCTTAGTCCGGCCCGCTCGGGGCATCCATGGTGGAACCAGGGGTGAGGGGAGCGGCCATGCGTCGTGGAGGGCCTTCGGTACTCGGGATCGTGCTGGCGGGCGGGGAGGGCAAGCGCCTGATGCCGCTCACCGCTGACCGCGCCAAACCCGCGGTCACCTTCGGCGGGACGTACCGGCTCGTCGACTTCGTCCTCTCCAACCTCGTCAACGCCGACGTGCTGCGGATCTGTGTGCTGACCCAGTACAAGTCGCACTCGCTGGACCGGCACATCACCACCACCTGGCGGATGTCCAGTCTGCTCGGCAACTACGTCACCCCTGTCCCGGCCCAGCAGCGCCTCGGCCCGCGCTGGTACCTGGGCAGCGCCGACGCGATCCTGCAGTCCCTGAACCTCGTGTACGACGAACAGCCCGAGTACGTCGCCGTGTTCGGCGCCGACCACGTCTACCGGATGGATCCCCGGCAGATGCTCGCGCAGCACATCGAGGGCGGCGCGGGCGTGACCGTGGCCGGCATCCGGGTGCCGCGCGCGGAGTCCTCGTCGTTCGGAGTGATCACGCCGGGTTCGGACGGCCGCACCGTCGAGCGCTTCCTGGAGAAGCCCACGCACCCGCCGGGCCTGCCGGACGACCCCGAGTGCGTGTTCGCCTCCATGGGCAACTACGTCTTCACCACGAAGGCCCTCGTGGAGGCGTTGCACCGGGACGCCGAGGACGAGCAGTCCGCGCACGACATGGGTGGCTCGATCCTGCCCCAACTGACCGCGCGCGGCGAGGCCCAGCTGTACGACTTCAGTGACAACCACGTGCCCGGGGAGACCAGCCGCGACCAGGGCTACTGGCGGGACGTGGGGACCCTGGACGCCTACCACGAGGCGCACATGGACCTGATCGCCGAGCGCCCGGCGTTCAACCTCTACAACCGCCAGTGGCCGATCTACACCCACTCGGGCCAGCTCTCCCCGGCCCGCTTCAACGCGGGCGGCATGGCGAGCGAGTCCATCATCAGCGCGGGCTGCCTGATCCGCGGTCAGGTCAGCCGGTCGGTGCTCTCCCCGGGTGTCCGGGTCGACCCCGGCGCGGTCGTGCAGGGTTCGGTCCTGCACGACAACGTCCGCATCGGCCGCGGGGCGGTGGTCCGCGGCGCGGTCCTGGACAAGAACGTGGAGGTGCCACCGGGCGCCACGATCGGCGTCAACCCGGAGCGGGACGCCGAGCTGTACACCGTCTCCAAGGGCGGCGTGATCGCGCTGGGGAAGGGCCGGCGGGTGTCCTGACCGACGCTTCGTCAAGGCTCTCCGGCGCGACGCGTCACGCGCCGATTTCGCGGAATGCCCGGGTTCGCGGCGTCCGGCCCTCAGGATGCAGGCAACGATGTCCAACCTGCGGAGGTCATCCGACATGAGAGGGACCCGGCGCACGCGGCTGTGTCTGGCCGGGGTGATGGCAGCGTCGGCGCTGATCACCGCCCCCGCCGCACGGGCCGCCGAGCGGGCCGACGGCCACCTCGCCGACCTGGTGAACCCGTTCATCGGGAGCCAGAACGAGGGCAACACCTTCCCCGGCGCCGCCGTGCCCTTCGGCATGGTGCAGCTCTCCCCGGACACCGGGCACAGCACCGGCTACGACTACACGCAGAACCGTATCCGCGGCTTCTCCCTGGTCCATCTCTCCGGCGTCGGCTGCCGTATCGGCGGTGATCTGCCGGTGCTGCCCACCACCGGTGACGTCACCCGGACGGACTACGCCCAGTACGCGGCGGCCTTCTCGCACGACGACGAGGAGGCGAGCCCCGGCTACTACCGTGTCGGCCTCGCCTCCGGCATCCGCGCCGAACTGACCGCGACCGCCCGCACCGGAGTGCAGCGCTACACCTTTCCGGCCACCGGCAAGGCCAACGTCCTGCTGAACGCGGCCCAGTCGCTGCACAAGGCGGTGAGCAGCACGGTGGAGGTCCTGGACGACCGCACCGTGCGCACCGAGATCACCGGCCACGGCTTCTGCCGGGACACCGGCCCGTACACCGTCTACACGATCACCCGCTTCAGCCGGCCGTTCACGGCCCACGGCACCTGGGACGGCAGTACCGTCACCCCCGGTGCCCGCAGCGGGTCCGGCGGCGCCTACGTCCGCTTCGACACCACCCGGGACCGCACCGTCGAGGCGACCACCGCGCTGTCGTACGTGGACGCGCGCGGCGCCGCGACCAACCTGCGCGCCGAGGGCGGCCGGTCGTTCGACGCCGTGCGCGAGCGTGCCCGCGCGCAGTGGGAGCGCCGGCTCGCCGGGGTCCGGGTGCGGGGCGGCACGCCCACGCTGCGCCGGACCTTCTACTCCTCGCTGTACCGGTCCTTCCTCGCGCCCAACGTCGGCGGCGACGCCGACGGCCGCTACTTCGGCTGGGACCGCCGCACGCACCGCGCCCGGGGCTTCACCTACTACCAGAACTGGTCGCTGTGGGACACCTACCGCACCCAGGCCCAGCTCCTCGCGCTGCTCGCGCCGCGCGAGGCCCGGGACATGGCGCGGTCGGTGGTCGCCGTCGACGAGGACGGCGGATGGCTGCCCAAGTGGGGTTACGGACCGGTCGAGACGAACATCATGAGCGGCGACCCCGTCACCCCGTTCCTGACCACCGCCTACCAGCTGGGACTGCTCAAGGGCTTCGAGGAGCGGGCCTACCGGGCGCTGCGCAAGAACGCCGACGGCGTGCCCCCGGCGGAGTACCCGGGCATCGGCCGCGAGGCCAACGCCGAGTACCTCGCCGACGGTTTCGCGCCGTACGTGAAGGGCCGGCCGTACGCCAAGGCGGGCGACTCCGACTACCACCACGGCGCCTCCGTCACCCTGGAGTACGCGCTCGCCGACGCGATGCTCGCCCAGATGGCCCGCGGCCTCGGACACCACGAGGACGCGGCCCGCTACGCCGCCCGCTCGCGGAACTACCGCAACGTCTTCGACCCCACGACCGGCTTCTTCCGGGCCCGCGACACCACCGGCGCCTTCACCGGCCCCGCCGACCCGGCCCGCGCCACCGGCTTCCACGAGGGCACGGCCTGGCAGTACCAGTGGCTCGTCCCGCAGGACGTACCGGGCATGGTCGGGCTGATCGGCGGCAAGCGCGCCGCCAACGACCGGCTGGACGCCTTCTTCGCCTACGACCGGCTGCTCGCCGACCCGGAGCGCACCGCCCGCGAGGTGTGGGTGCACGGCGACCCGTACGCCTACTACAACGCGGCGGTGTACAACCCGATGAACGAGCCGGACCTCATCGCGCCCTACACCTACCTCTCCACCGGTCAGCCCTGGAAGACCACGGACGTGGTGCACGCCGCCCTCACCCTGTTCACCGACGGTCCCACCGGCATGACCGGCAACGACGACCTCGGCACCATGTCCGCCTGGAACGTGCTGTCGTCGATCGGGCTGTTCCCGGTCCAGCCCGGCTACGACACCTGGGGCCTGACCACCCCGGTCTTCGACCGTGTCGAGCTGGCCCTGGACCGCCGCTACTGGCCGGGCGGCGCCCTGACGGTGACCGCGCCCGGCACCTCGGCCGCCGACCGTTACGTGCAGTCCGTACGCACCGACGGGACACCGCACGGCCGGACGTACCTGACCACCGCCGCGCTGCGCTCGCTGCGCACCCTCGCCTTCACGGTCGGCCCGCACCCGTCGGAGTGGGGTACGTCACCCCAAGCGGCGCCGCCCGCTCTGAGGTGACCTCAGCCGCCTCCCCGGCCCCGCCGCTCCCACCGGCGGCGGGGCTTAACCTGACGTTAACTATGCGTAGCCTGATCGTACTTGACCGTAATCCCCTGCCGGGGATTGACTGCTGAGGCAGCCGTCGCCCACGCGTGAGGCAAACCCTTGACTTCCGACCTGCTCGCTCCCCTCGACCTGGCCTTCTGGAACATGGAGTCCGACCGGCACCCCATGCACCTCGGCGCGCTCGGTGTCTTCGCCGCGCACTCGCCGACCGCCGGGGCGCACGCGGCCGACCTGCTCGCCGCCCGCGCCGCCGCCGTGCCCGGACTGCGCCTGCGCATCCGCGACCTCTGGCAGCCGCTCGCCTTCGGCGGCGCGGCCCGCGAGAGCGACCCGGACTTCGACCCCCTCGACCACGTCCGGCTGCACGCGCCGACCGACGACTTCCACGCCGTCGCCGGCCGGCTGATGGAACGCCCGCTGGAACGCGGCCGGCCGCCGTGGGAGGCCCATGTGCTGCCCGGCGAGGACGGGGTGTCCTTCGCGGTGCTCTTCAAGTTCCACCACGCCCTCGCCGACGGGCTGCGCGCGCTGAAGCTGGCCGCCGGCATCCTGGACCCCGTCGACCTGCCCGAACGCGCACCCCGCCCCGTCGAGCCGCCCCGCGGCCTGCTGTCCGACGTGCGCCGGCTGCCCGCGCGGGTCCCCGGGCTGGTCAGGGACGCGCTGTCCGACGCCGGCCGGGCCCTGGACATCGGCGCCTCGCTCGCCCGCTCCACCCTCGGGATGCGCCCGTGCGCCGCCCTCACCTCCACGCCGAGCGGCACCCGCCGCACCGCCGGGGTCGTCCTCGACATCGACGACGTCCACCGGGTGCGCAAGAGCGCGGGCGGCACCGTGAACGACGTGCTCATCGCGGTGGTCGCCGGCGCCCTGCGCCGCTGGCTGGAAGAACGCGGCGACGGCACCGAGAAAGTCGCGCCGCGCGCCCTGATCCCCGTCTCCCGGCGCCGCCCGGGCACCGCCCAGACACAGGGCAACCGGCTCTCCGGCTATCTGATACGGCTCCCGGTGCACGAGCCCGACCCGCTCGGCCGCCTGCACACGGTGCGCACCGCGATGGTCCGCAACAAGGACGCCGGCGCCGACCGGGGCGCGGGCGCGGTCGCGCTGCTCGCCGACCACGTCCCGGCCCTCGGCCACCGGCTCGGCGGACCGCTGGTCGGCCAGGCCGCCCGGCTGTGGTTCGACATCCTGGTCACCAGCGTGCCGCTGCCCGGCCTCGGGCTCCGGCTCGGCGGCCACCAGCTGACCGAGGTGTTCCCGCTGGCCCCGCTCGCGCCCGGCCAGGCACTGGCGGTCGCGATCTCGACCTACCGCGGGCACGTGCACTACGGCCTCGTGGCCGACGCCCGGGCCGTGCCCGACCTGGACCGATTCGCACACGCGGTCTCGGCGGAGGTGGAGACGCTGCTGTCGGTGTGCGATCACTGAGGCGCCGCCGGGCGCCCCGCGGGGGCGGGGCCCGGGGGAGCGGTTTGGTTCCCGGGCCCGGCGCTCCGTAAAATCCGCTGTTCGAAGGCGGGCGCGAGTCGGAGCGCTGCGCGGGTGATCAGGGAAGCGGCAGCGCGATGACGGTGACAGAGGACGGCTCGGCGTCCATGGACGAGGTGGTCTACGGGCCCGGGATCGACCCCGAGCGGCTGGCCGTCTGCCTGAGCGTGCTGGACGAACTCGACCGGATCGAGGTCGACCACCCCGACGCGATCGCGGTGCGCCGGGCCACCTCGGCCATCTACCGCACGGTCAAGCAGCGCCGCCGCCAGGAGCGCCGGGCCGCCAAGACCGCGCACGACCGCACGGTCACGGAGGCCACCGCCACCGGCTCCGCCGAGCGCATCGACGACGAGACCGAGGGCATCCTGCCCTCATCCAAGATCGGCGAGGGCCGGATCGCGGGCATACTCCAGCGCCCCCGCTCCTGCTACGTCTGCAAGCAGCGCTACGTCGAGGTCGACTACTTCTACCACCAGCTCTGCCAGAAGTGCGCCGCCGAGAACCGTGCCAGGCGGGACGCCCGCGCGGACCTCACCGGCAAGCGCGCCCTGCTCACCGGTGGCCGGGCCAAGATCGGCATGTACATCGCGCTGCGCCTGCTGCGCGACGGCGCGCACACGACGATCACGACGCGGTTCCCCAAGGACGCCATCCGCCGCTTCAGGGCGATGGAGGACTCGGCGGACTGGATGCACCGGCTGGAGGTCGTCGGCATCGACCTGCGCGACCCGGCCCAGGCCGTCGCGCTGGCCGACCAGGTGGCCGAGGCGGGCCCGCTGGACATCCTGATCAACAACGCCACCCAGACCGTACGCCGGCTGCCCTCCGCCTACGCCGCGCTCGTCGAGGGCGAGAGCGCCCCGCTGCCGGCCGGCGAGCTGCCCGCCCACCACGTCATCGGCGCCTTCAACTCCGGCGCGGTCGGTGAGCTCGGCGCCGCCGCCGCGCTGCCCGCCGGCGTGAGCGGCCTCGACGCGCAGCAGGTCTCCGACCTCGCGCTGGTCGCCGGCAACGCCAGCGTCGCCCGGCACCTCGACGGCACCGCCATCGACGCGGGCGGCCTGCTGCCGGACGTCGTCGACACCAACACCTGGGTGCAGACGATCGAGCAGATCTCCCCGGTGGAGCTGCTGGAAACCCAGCTGTGCAACTACACGGCGCCGTTCATCCTGATCAGCAAGCTCCGCCCGGCCATGGCCGACGCGGCGGCGAAATCGGCGAGCGGGCGGGCGTACATCGTGAACGTCTCGGCCATGGAGGGCGTCTTCAGCCGCGGCTACAAGGGCGCGGGCCACCCGAACACCAATGCCGCCAAGGCCGCGATGAACATGGTGACGCGGACCAGCGGCGAGGAGATGTTCCAGACCGACCGCATCCTGATGACGTCGGTCGACACCGGCTGGATCACCGACGAACGCCCGCACTACGACAAGCTGCGCCTGGCGGAGGCCGGTTTCCACGCCCCCCTCGACCTGGTCGACGGTGCCGCCCGTGTCTACGACCCCATCGTGCGCGGAGAGGCCGGCGAGGATCTGTACGGGGTCTTCCTGAAGGACTACGCGCCCGGCAAGTGGTGACGCGCGGCGACCGAACGGCGGCGGCCGGCCCTCAGTCGACCGCCCCGAGCCGTGCGTGGCGGGCCGCCACCAGCTCCAGCACCGTCCGCCAGTCCTCCAGCACGCCCGCGTCCAGGCCGGCCGTACGGGCCTCCTCGTCGGCCTGGCGCAGCCGCGGCAGGCCGTCGTCGGCGAGGCCCGGTTCCCCGCGCACCAGCCGCGCCACCCGCTCCCCGAGCAGGCAGCGCACCGCCTCGGCCGCGCCGAGCGCCCGGTGCGCCTCCTCACCCGGACGGAGCAGCGGCCCGATGCCCCGCACCAGGGCCGCGACCTGCAGCTCCTTGTCGGCGGGGCGGCTTCGGCGCAGCAGCGCCGCGGTCCGCAGCGCGTGCTGAGGCCGGGCGGCGTACAGCAGATCCATCAGCTCCTCGACGCTGCGCAGCTCCATGCGTCAGTCCTTCCGCGAGACAGCCGTTGCCGCGCCAGCAGACCATGTCCGCCTTGCCACCCGGCCAACGGCACCTGAACTGAACCGGATCCCGCCGACCGTCGCCCCCAAACTCGAAGAGGTGTTCGCCCAGGTAGGCCGAGTGGGTGATTCCATGCGTCGGGCGAGTGAGCGGCTTGTTTCAAAAAGCCCCATATTGAGGGGTATTGAGGGGCTGCTCGAAGCAAAGGGCTTACGGGTTGTTTGCATTCCCTATCGAGCGGATGCCTGCTCATTTGGTTAATCTGGAGCGGACGGACAACAGTACGGGGTCCCACCCACACCCATCGTCCGTCCCGGGGCGAGCCCGTCGACAGCGGCCTGCTCTGACCGAGGTACCGGCGCCACCGCGTCCGAACTGGCCTTCCATCCAGACCCGAGCGGGCGTCCAGCGCCGAAGCGCAGACTGTTCGGTACGCCCCGAGGGTGACCCGACACATAAGGAGTGCGCGGTGACACCGGAGAAGACGAATCGCGAGCAGCGCCCCGCGGAACACACGGAGCGCGTGGGCCGGCGGCCCGGAGAGCTCGGCAGCCTCGACGTGTGGGCCCGGTCCGCCCCGATCCGCCTCGCGGGGTACGAGGACGACCTGGCCGAGCCCCACATCCTGCCGAGCGTGGACTGACCCCCGGGGCCGGACCCGTCGCGATCGCGCACGCATGGGCGTGACAGACTCACGCCCATGCTGATCAGAGAAGCCGCGGCCGAGGACTGGCCGCGGATCTGGCCTTTCTGGCACCGGATCGTCGCCGCCGCCGAGAGTTACGCATGGGACCCGGAGACCACCGAGGAAGCGGCCCGCGACCTGTGGATGGGCCCGGCCAAGCGGGTCTACGTCGCCGAGGACGAGAGCGGAACGGTGGTCGGCTCCGCCTACCTCACCGCCAACTACGGCGGCCCCGCCGCCCGCGTGGCCAACGCCGGCTTCATGGTCGACCCCGACCGCTCCGGTCGCGGCATCGGCCGCGCGCTCGCCGGACACCTCCTCGCCGAGGCCAGGGCGCACGGCTTCCGCGCGATGGTCTTCAACGCCGTGGTCGAGACGAACCCCGCCGTCGGCCTGTGGGCCTCACTCGGCTTCACGATCCTCGGCACCGTCCCGGAGGCGTTCGACCACCCCCGGCACGGCCGCGTCGGGCTGCACATCATGTACCGCGCGCTGGACTGACGCCCCGCCTCACCGCCAGGCGGTCAGCGGCGCCGTCCGCCGCCAGGGCATCAGTTCCTCCAACTGCGCCGCCAGGTCCAGCAGGACGGCCTCCGCGCCCGGCCGGCCCACGAGTTGCACGGCGCAGGGGGCGCCCGAGGGCAGCGTGCCGGCCGGGACGGACATCGCGGGCCAGCCGGTCAGGTTCCACGGCGGCGTGAAGGGCGAATAGGCCGAGTCGGCGAGGACGTTGCGCAGCCAGCCGCGCTCGTGCCAGGGGCCGGCCTGCGGGGAACGGCGGGCCAGAGCCGGGGTGAGCAGCACGTCGTGCTCGGTGAAGAAGGGCGTCAGCCGGGCGCGCAGCCGCTCCCGGGCGGCACCGGTACGGACCGTGCCGTCGAAGCGGCGGCCCAGGGCGGCGTGCACCCGGGTCCGGCGGGCCAGCCGCGCCCGGTCCAGCCCCGCGGCGTCCCGCGCCGTCCCGGCCGTCCAGTGCTGCAGCGCGGTCACACCGAGGGAGAGCGGGTACGGCGGCTCGGCCCGCCGCACCCGGTGCCCGGCCCGGGCCAGTGCCCCGGCCGCCTGCCGCACCGCGGTCGTATACGGCCGGCTCACGCCCACCCCGGCGACCGGGCTGCGCAGAGCCACGGCGATCCTCCGGGGGCCGGGCTCCGCCGGGCGTGCGAACTCCGCGCCGGCGAGGACCCCCAGCATCAGCCGCGCGTCCTCCACGGTCGTGGCCAGCGGGCCGTTCTCCGCCATGCCGAACCAGTCGCCGTCGCCGATCCCCGCCGGCACCACCGCGTGCCCCGGCTTCAGCGTGACCAGCCCGCAGTTGGCGGCCGGGATGCGCAGCGAACCCATCCCGTCGTTGCCGAGCGCCAGTGGCACCAGCCCCGCGGCCACCGCCGCCGCGCTGCCACCGGAGGAGCCGCCGGCCGAGCGGGACGTGTCCCACGGATTGCGGGCGATGCCGTACGGGCCCTCCGTGGTGGCGAAGACGCACAGTTCGGGCACGTTCGTCAGGCCCACGACCACGGCACCGGCCGCGCGCAGCCGGGCCACCGTCACATGGTCCTCGGCGGCCGGCCCGTCCGAGGTGGCGGCGGAGCCGCAACGGCACGACTCGCCCCGCACCGCCAGGTTGTCCTTGACCGCCACCGGCACGCCCGCGAGGGGCAGTTCGGTCAGATCGGTACGGGCGCCCACCTCGTCGGCCTCGGCGAGCGCCGCCTCCGCCCGGACCTTCCGGAAAGCCCCGATCCGGCCGTCGAGCCGCTCGATCCGCTCGAGATGCCCGGCCACCACCTCCCGGGGCGTGACCCGCTTCTCGCGGACGGCGGCGGCGATCTCGGCGGCACTGCGGCCGGCCCAGCTGCTCACGGGCGCTCCTCGGGTAGGCGTCGGCTCCGCGCCCGCCGGCACCGGCTACCGGCCGGTACGCGTCAGGGCGCAGGGAGAACTCTGCACGGCGGCCCGGGGGTACGTCGAGAGGCGGTCCGCCGCCCGGCGCCCTGTCCGCCGGCCTCCCCGCGCACCGGAACCGCCCGCCGCCCGGCCCGCGGACCCGTCCGTCCCCGCCCCGGCGTGCGGACCCGTCCCCGCCCCGCCGAACGGCCGCGGACCCGCCCCTGCCCCCGCCCCGGCGGCGGCGCGGGTCCGCGGTCGTTCGGCGGGCGGGTGATCCCTCAAGTCGTCTCCCGCGAGCGCGCGTCGGCCGGTACGGCCCCGGTGCTGCCCCGGACCGTCAGGCGGGGCGTCGGCACGCGGACCGCGCGGGCCGAGCCGCCGTCCAGCAGGGCCGTCAGCTCGCGAGCCGCCGTACGGCCGAACTCCGCGCTGTCCCGGGAGAGCGCGGACAGCCACGGCTTGACCATGCGGCACAGGGCGGAGTCCTCCCAGGAGACGACGGAGACGTCCTGGGGCACGCGGCGGCCCAGTTCGGCCGCCGCCGTGGCCCCGGCCACCGCCATCACGTCGTTGTCGTAGATCAACGCGGTCGGGGGAGCGGCGGCGCCCAGCACCCGGCGGGTGACCGCGGCGCCCTCGGTGTCCGAGTAGTCGGTGGTCACGGAGCGGACCTCGGCCAGGCCCCGCCGCCCGGCCTCGGCGGCGAGGGCCCGGATCCGGCGCTGGGTGTGGGCGAGGCCGGGCAGCCCGGCGATGTGCACGATCCGCCGGTGGCCGAGGGCGGTCAGCTCGTCCACGACCGAGGCCATCGCGCCCGCGTCGTCCGCCCAGACCGTCGACAGCCCCGGGTGACGCTCGTCCGGCGCGCCCCCGATCACCACGGCCGGCAGTCCCAGCCCGTCCAGCAGCTCCGGGCGCGGATCGTCGGCGCGCGGGTCGACGACCAGCACGCCGTCCACCCGGTGCTCGGCCCACCAGCGCCGGTACACCGCGCACTCGTCGGCGACGTCCTGCGCCACCTGGAAGAGCAGGCCCAGGTGCCGCTCGGCCAGTACCTCCTGGATGCCGGAGACCAGCTGGAGGAAGAAGGAGTCGACGCCCAGCGTGTGCGCCGGGCGGGCAAGCACGAAACCGACCGTGGCCGCGCCCTCCCCGGACAGGGCGCGGGCGGCCGTGCTGGGCCGCCAGCCCAGCTGGTCGGCGACCCGGCGCACCCGGGCACGGGTGGCCTCGGAGACACCGGGGCGGTCGTTGAGCGCGAAGGACACGGCGCTCTCGGACACTCCGGCCCGCCGGGCGATGTCCTTCATCGTGGGCCGGCGGGCGGGGGACCGTCTGGTCGGCACGCTTCTCCCCCTTCCGGGAGGCTGCTCGCTAATGCGCTTGAGTGTCAAGACCCTAAAGCGCATTAGTACTTGCGGGCAACCGGGGGGTCCGACGCCTCTCACCTGGACTAATGAAATGCATCCCGCTTTAGCTCGGGCGAACTCATTGACTTACCCGGAAGGCTCCGGGCAAGGTCGCTGGCGCCACCGGAAGCCCGACACAGCAAGGGAGCCGTGTCCGTGCCCATGTCCCGCAGAGCCCTCGCCGCCGCCGCCGTCGCCCTCGTCCTGCCGCTGAGCGCCTGCGGCTCGGGCGGCGGCGACGGCGGCACCGCCGACGCCTCAGGAAAGGTCGAGGGCGACATCACCTTCCAGACCTGGAACCTGCGCGCAAACTTCAAGTCGTACTTCGAGGGCCTGATCGACGACTTCGAGGCGAAGTACCCCGGCACGCACGTGAAATGGGTCGACCAGCCCGCCGAGGGCTACGCCGACAAGCTCAGCGCCGACGCCGCCGGCGGTACCCTCCCCGACGTCGTCAACGTCTCCCCGGACCTGGTCGCCCCGCTCGCCCAGGCCGGCCTCGCCCTCGACCTCGACAAGGCCGCCCCCGCCTACCGGTCCGAGTACCTGCCCGGCGCCTGGGCCGGACACCAGGTGCCGGGCAGGACCGGCACGTACGCCTTCCCCTGGTACCTGAACACCGGGCCGCTCTTCTACAACAAGGCCCTGTTCGAGCAGGCCGGCCTGGACCCCGACCGGCCGCCGAAGACCTACGACGAACTCTTCGCCGACGCCCGGCGGATGGCCGGGAAGACCGGCGGCAAGGTCGCCACCCTCGCCAACGTGCCCACCATCGAGGACTTCGGCCGTTACGGCGTACCGCTCATGAACGAACAGGGCACCGGATTCGCCTTCAACGACGCCAAAGGTGTCGAACTCCTCACCAGGTACAAGGAGTTGTACGACGCCAAGGCGCTCGACCCGCAGGCGCTGACCGCCACCGGGGAGTCCGCCGGCAAGAAGTTCCTCACCGGCGCCGTCGCCATGAACCCCGGCAGCGCCCTGGACCTCGGCAACTTCAAGAAGAACGCGCCGAGCCTGTACCGGAACATCGGCATCACCGACCAGATCACCAGCACCGGGCACGTCAACATGTACGTGATGGGCGTCATGGTCAACTCCCGCACCAGGCACACCCCGGCCGCCGTCGCCTTCGCCCACTTCGTCACCGACGCGCGCAACCAGATGTCCTTCGCCCGGAAGGTCGCCATCTTCCCGAGCACCGCCGGCTCCCTCGACGACCCGTACTTCACGAAGGAGGACGGCACCGACGAGACCCGGGTGCGGATAGCCGCGGCCAAGTCGCTGAAGAGCGCCGTCAACTACACCCCCGTGCTGTTCAGTGAGCAGATGAAGACCGCCCTGCGCAACGAGGTCGCCAAGGCGCTCCAGGGCAAGGAGAGTCCGCGGGAAGCCCTCGACAACGCTGTCGAGGCCGCCGACCGGCTGCTCGGGCAGGGCTGACCCGCCGTGGCCGCCCCCTTGCGCATCAGGCGCCAACTCACCTTCACCCCCTGGCTGTTCGCCGCACCCGGACTGCTGGTCACCGGCGGTTTCGTGCTCTACCCCTTCGTCTCCACCCTGGTGAACTCCTTCACCGACCGCCGCACCCTCGTACCCGGCCGCTTCGTGGGCCTCGCCAACTTCCGGGAGCTGCTCCACGACGACATGTTCTGGACCGGCCTGCGCAACAGCGCCCTGTACGTCCTGGGCGTCGTCCCGGCCCTGGTCGTGCTGCCGCTGCTGCTCGCCCTGCTGGTGCGCAGGAACATCCCCGGGATCACCTTCTTCCGGTCCGCGTTCTACACCCCCGTCGTCGCCTCGATCGTCGTGGTCGGCCTGATCTGGGTGTGGCTGCTGGACGAACGCGGGCTGGTCAACTCCCTGCTGGAGACCGTCGGGATCGGCCGGATCGGTTTCCTCAGCGACCAGTGGCTGCTCCTGCTGAGCGCCATGACGGTCACGGTGTGGAAGGGCCTCGGCTACTACATGATCATCTACCTGGCCGCCCTCGCCGACGTCCCCCGCGAGCTGCACGAGGCGGCTGCCGTGGACGGCGCCGGACCCGTACGCCGCTTCCTGTGCGTCACCGTGCCCGCCGTACGGTCCACGATGGTCCTGGTCGCCGCGCTCTCCTCGGTCGCCGCCTTCAAGGTGTTCTCCGAGGTGTACCTGATGGCGGGCCCCAGCGGCGGGCCGGCCGGCGAGGACACCACCCTCGTCATGCTCGTGCAGCGCACCGGCACCGGCCTGACCGGCAGGGTCGGCTACGCCTCCGCCCTCTCCGTCGTCGTCTTCACCGTCACCGTCGCCCTGATGCTCCTCGTCCTGCGCGCCGACCGGAAGGAGGAGGCGTGAGCGTCCTGGAGAAGGTACGGCCCGAGCGGCCGGACACGGCCGTCGTGACACCGCGCGTCACGGACGAGCACGGCCGCCGCGTCCGGGCCGGCGAACTGGTCTGGCGCTACCTGCTGCTGCTCGGCGTCCTCGCCCTGACCGTCGGCCCGTTCCTGTGGCAGCTGTCCACCTCCCTCAAAGGCCCCACCGAGGACATCTACGGCTCACCGCCCAGGTTCCTGCCCGCCCACCCCACCCTGCACAACTACGCCCGCGTCGCCGACACCATCCCGGTCTGGGACTACGCCCTGAACTCGCTGAAGGTCGCCACCGCCAACGTCGTCACCAACTGCGCCGGTTCGGCCCTGGCCGGATACGCCCTGGCCCGGCTGCGCTACCGCGGCCGGCGTGCGACCACGCTCGTCTTCGTGCTGGCGATGCTCGTACCCGTCGAGGGCATCGTCATCGCCCAGTTCACCACCATGCGCGAACTGGGCCTGAACAACACGCTGATCGGCGTCGTCCTGCCCGGCGCCGTCGGCGCGATGAACGTCCTGCTGATGCGCAACGCCTTCCGCAACCTGCCCTACGAGATCGAGGAGGCGGCCTACGTCGACGGCGCCGACGCCTGGCAGCGGTTCCTGCGCGTCGCGCTGCCCTCGGTCAAGGGCACCCTCGCCGTCGTGGCGATCTTCGCCTTCATGGGCGCCTGGGACGACTTCCTGTGGCCGCTGATCGTGCTCAGCGACCCCTCCAGGTTCACCCTGACCATCGGCCTGAACTACCTGCACGGCACCTTCGCCAACGACGAACGCCTCGTCGCCGCCGGCACCGTGATCGCCGTCGCGCCGCTCATCGCCCTCTTCGCCTGCCTCCAGCGGTACTTCTTCCGCGGGGTCGGCGAGGGCGCCGTCAAGGGCTGAACGACGTCAGCCGCCTCCCGAGGACAGCTAGGACACCCATGCCCCCTGCCGTGCGCTTCGGCGTCAACTACACCCCCAGCGACGGATGGTTCCACCACTGGCTCGACTTCGACCTCGACTCCGTGCGCGCCGACCTGGACACGATCGCCGCGCTCGGCCTGGACCACGTCCGCGTCTTCCCGCTGTGGCCCTGCTTCCAGCCCAACCGCACCCTGATCCGGCCGCGCGCGGTCGACCAGCTCGTGGCCCTGGCCGACGCCGCCGCCGAACGCGGCCTGGACGTCAACGTGGACGGCCTCCAGGGTCACCTGAGCAGCTTCGACTTCCTGCCCGCCTGGACCCGCACCTGGCACCGCCGCAACCTCTTCACCGATCCGGACGTCACCGACGGCCAGGCCGCCTACCTGCGCACCCTCGCCGCCGCCCTCGCCGACCGCCCCAACTTCCTCGGCATGACCGTCGGCAACGAGGTCAACCAGTTCGCCGCCGGACCGCACCCGGACCCCGACCGGATCACCGCCGAACAGGCCGGACGGTGGCTCGAACGGATGCTGGCCGCCTGCGCCGAGGGCGCCCCGGGCCGCGTCCATCTGCACGCCTCCTACGACGCCGCCTGGTATCAGGACGACCAGCCCTTCACCCCCGGCCACTCCGCCCGGCTCGGCGCCGTCACCGCCGTGCACTCCTGGGTCTTCAACGGCACCGCCCAGCGCCACGGCCGCACCTCCGTACCGGCCGAGCACCACGCCGCCTACCTGGTCGAGCTGAGCAAGGCGTGGGCCGACGAGCCGCACCGGCCGGTGTGGCTCCAGGAGGTCGGCGCCCCCGCGCCGCTGGTACCCGCCGAGCACGCCGCCGCCTTCGCCCAGGCCACGATCACCAACGTCCTGGACTGCCCCGACCTGTGGGGCGTCACCTGGTGGTGCTCCCACGACGTCTCCCGCGGCCTCGCCGACTTCCCCGAACTCGAGTACTCGCTCGGCCTGCTGACCGACGAGCGGCAGCCGAAGGACATCGCGCGGGCGCTGGCCGAGGCGGCGCGCGCCCCCCGCCGCACCCCGCCGGTGCGCGGCACGGCCCTCGTCGTGCCCGCCGACGCGGCCCACCGCTCCCGCTGCGCGCCCGGCGGTGACGTCTACGACGCCTTCTTCCGGCTCGTCGCCGACGGCGCCCGCCCCACCACCGTGCTCGACACACGCGCCCACGACACGACCCACCTCGCCGCGCGCGGCATCACCGACGTCGTCACTTCCGACCAGGTACTCCCCACCCACCACGGAGGCACCCGCTCGTGAACCCCACCAGACGCACCGTGCTGATCGCCGCCACCGCCGCCACCACGGCCACGGCCGCCGCCGCCAGGGCCGCCGTCGGCCGCGCGCCCGCACCGCCCGCCCCGCGTGCCGCCGCCGCGACCCCGCCGTACGCCTCGTACTGGTACCCGGACTCGCTGCCCGCCGGGAGCCCCGGCCCCGGCATCACCTGGCGCGGCCTGAAGACCTGGCGCGCGGCCGACGACCCCGACCTCGCCTGCAACGCCGCCTCCGTGCCGCTCGCCCCCCGCTTCACCCCGACCCCGGCGAACACCACCGCCCGCGGTGGACAGGCCCGCGTACAGGCGCTCGTCTCCTTCGGGCCGACGTCGGGCAACCCCTCCCAGGGCTCGGCCACCGCCGACTACTACGCCCTCACCCACTGGGCCTACCTCGACGAGCTGGTGTTCTGGGGCGGCTCGGCCGGCGAGGGCCTGATCCTCGCGCCGAACGCCCCGGTCGTCGACGCGGCCCACCGGCACGGCGTCCCCGTCCTCGGGAACGTCTTCCTGCCCCCCGTCGCCTACGGCGGCCGGCTCCAGTGGACCCGGGACCTGGTGCAGAAGGACGCCACGGGCCACCACCCGCTCGCCGCGCAACTCGTCGCGGTGGCCGCGGCGTACGGCTTCGACGGCTGGTTCGTGAACGCCGAGACGAGCGGCGGGAACACCGCGCTCGGCACGGCCGTGCTGGCCTTCGTGAAGGAGCTGAGGGCGCTCGCGGCGGCCAGGGGACAGCGGGTGACCTGGTACGACGCGATGACCGTGAACGGCACGGTCAGCTGGCAGGGGGCCCTGGACAGTCAGAACCAGCCGTTCTTCCAGGCCGCCGACGACATGTTCGTGGACTTCCGGTGGAGCGCGGGCACGCTCGCCTCGTCCGGCACGAGGGCGCAAGCGCTGGGCCGCAGCCGGTACGAGCTGTGGGCCGGCGTCGACGTCGAGTCGAACGGCTCCGGTTCGTCCGTGGACTGGGACGCGATCGTGCCGGCCGGGAAGCCGCACGTCACCTCGATCGGCTTCTACCGGCCGGAGTGGACCCGCAACCACCTGCCCGCCGACCGGCGTGCGCCCGAGGACTTCCACGCGGCGGACGACCGGTTCTGGACCGGGCGGTCCCTGGACCCGTCGCGGCCCGACGCGAGCGACCCCTGGCGGGCGCCGGCGGTGTCCGTGGCGGACCGTTCGACGGTGACCTCGGTGCCGTTCGCGAGTACGTTCAACACGGGACACGGCTTGCGGTGGTACGAGGAGGGGGCCGTCACCTCGGACGTGCCCTGGAACCACCTCGGACTCCAGGACCGGCTGCCCTCCCGGCGCTGGGTCGTCCGCACGGCGGGGGAGCGCCCGGCGGTCTCGTTCGACTTCTCCGACGCCTGGCGGGGCGGCAGCAGCGTGCTCGTGGCGGGTGAACTGAGCCGGCCGGCGGTGCTGGACCTGTACGCGACCCGGCTGCCGATCGATGTGGACACGGTTGTCGACCTGACCTGCCGGAGCGAGTCGGGGGGTGTGAACGTCGAACTGGCCGTGGCGACGGCCGAACCGGGCACCGCGGGGGCGGCCCCGCCGTACACCCGTCTCCGCGGCCCCGCGGGAACCCGCGTGGACCCGGTCGACGGCTGGCGGACCGTGACCGTCCCGCTCACCGGGCTGTCCGGGACCGTCCACGCCCTCGGCCTGCGGCTCACCGCCACCGACGGCCCCGTGCGCTGGCGGCTCGGCGGCCTCGCCGTCCGCCCCGCCGGCACCCCGCCGCCG